>NZ_JBHUSE010000010.1:0-142428 GCF_042674585.1 Arthrobacter sp. NPDC057013 | reverse complement strand
CCTGTGCAACTCCGGGGCGGGCTTCCTGCCGGGTACCCTGTTTGGGCCGCTTATGGGGCTGGCCCGCGGGGGGCCGCCGCCATACCGGGGGTTTTCTTTAACCCCTGGGGGGGCCCCGATGGGTGCTGGGGCACCCCCACTGTTGTGTTCCGTGCCACCCAAACAGTCCCCTCGGGGGCACCGCGACACGCCGTCTGCGGCACGACACGCTGGCGTTTAAATGTGTCTAACTACTCCACAGGGTGTGGATTCCGTCCGCCAGAAACCCGGAAATCCGGACATTTTGAGGGCCCGGGCCTGTGGATTAAAAGTGCATTAAATGACATACTTGTAATACATCATCTTGGGGTCCCATCCGGGGCCGCGCACTACATGTAGTATCGACATACAGATTGAGCGGGAGGCCGGCGCAGCCAGTACTGGACGGTAAGGTCCGGGCAGAGTCCACCGCTACGATGCCAGAGATTTAAAGACAGAGACACCAGCAAGGTCTCAGAAGAGTGCAGCAGCAGTGACTTCAACAAAGGGGACAGGAACCATGACCGTTACGGTTTACACCAAGCCGGCCTGCGTACAGTGCAACGCTACCTACCGTGCGCTGGACAAGAAGGGCATCGCCTACCAGAGCGTGGACATCTCCCAGGACGCGGACGCCCTTGAGCGCCTGAAGTCGCTCGGTTACATGCAGGCCCCGGTCGTCGTCACGGACCAGGACCACTGGTCCGGTTTCCGCCCCGACAAGATCGAAGAGCTGGCACTCAGCGCGTCCGCTTCCGTGGCCTAGGGCTGCACCCCCGCCGTTTCCGGCAAGGAATTTCCAAGTAGATGAGGTGACTCGCATGGCCGCGCCGGCACTTGCCGATGCGCCGGCCGCAGCCCGCGCTGCGGACACGACGCCCGTCAGTCAGACACCGCCCGTGAACCAGACCCGCAGCCGCCTCATCTACTTTTCCTCGGCCTCCGAGAACACCAGGCGCTTCATCGAGAAGCTTGGTGCGGACGCCGCCAGGATACCCCTGCATGCGAAGGATGAACCCCTCGTTGCCCGTGAGCCGTTCGTGCTCGTGGTCCCCACGTACGGCGGGACAGGCGGCGAGGGTTCAGTGCCAAAACAGGTCATCAGGTTCCTGAACAACCCGGAAAACCGGCGCCTGCTCAGGGGCGTCATCGGGGCCGGAAACACGAATTTCGGGGACAACTACTGCATGGCAGGCGACATCATCGCCGCCAAGTGCAAGGTCCCCCACCTTTACAGGTTCGAACTCATGGGTACGCCGGAAGACGTCTCCCGTGTACAAAAAGGATTGGAAGAGTTTTGGACACGACTGTCGCAGACACAGAAGTAACCAGGCCCGACGGAAAGGACGCGTCCATGGACACGGCTGTTGAAAAGCAGGAGAAGCCGGCGCTCCCCGCTGCCTACAAGGGCCTGGGCTACCACGAGCTGAACGCGATGCTGAACCTCTACGGCCCGAACGGCGAGATTCAGTTCGAGGCTGACCGCGAGGCGGCCCACCAGTACTTCCTGCAGCACGTGAACAACAACACGGTCTTCTTCCATGACCTCGAGGAGAAGCTCGACTACCTGGTGAAGAACCAGTACTACGAGCGCGAAACCCTCGACCAGTACACGATGAACTTCATCCGTGACCTGTTCAACCGCGCCTACAAAAAGAAGTTCCGCTTCGAGACCTTCCTGGGCGCCTTCAAGTTCTACACGTCCTACACGCTGAAGACTTTCGACGGCAAGCGCTTCCTCGAGCGCTACGAGGACCGCGTGTGCATGGTCGCCCTGCACCTGGCCCGCGGCAACGAGCAGCTGGCCACCCAGATGGTGGACGAGATCATCGAGGGCCGCTTCCAGCCGGCCACCCCGACGTTCCTGAACGCCGGCAAAAAGCAGCGCGGTGAGCTGGTGTCCTGCTTCCTGCTCCGCATCGAGGACAACATGGAGTCGATCGGCCGCTCCATCAACTCCGCCCTGCAGCTGTCCAAGCGCGGCGGCGGTGTCGCGTTCGCCCTGACCAACATCCGCGAGGTCGGCGCACCCATCAAGCAGATCGAGAACCAGTCCTCCGGCGTCATCCCCGTGATGAAGCTCCTCGAAGACAGCTTCTCCTACGCCAACCAGCTGGGTGCCCGCCAGGGCGCCGGTGCCGTGTACCTGCACGCCCACCACCCGGACATCTACCGGTTCCTGGACACCAAGCGGGAGAACGCGGACGAGAAGATCCGCATCAAGACCCTCTCACTCGGCGTCGTCATCCCGGACATCACCTTCGAGCTGGCCAAGAAGGACGAGGACATGTACCTGTTCTCGCCGTACGACGTCGAACGCGTGTACGGGATGCCGTTCTCCGACGTCTCGGTCACCGAGAAGTACTACGAGATGGTGGACGATTCCCGGATCAAGAAGACCAAGATCAAGGCGCGCGAGTTCTTCCAGACCCTCGCCGAGATCCAGTTCGAATCCGGCTACCCGTACATCATGTTCGAGGACACCGTAAACCGGGAAAACCCGATCGACGGCAAGATCATCATGTCCAACCTGTGCTCGGAGATCCTCCAGGTCTCCCAGCCCACGACGTACCACGATGACCTGTCCTACGACGAGACCGGCAAGGACATCTCCTGCAACCTGGGCTCGCTGAACATCGCGAAGACCATGGACTCGCCGGACTTCGGCCTGACCATCGAGACGGCCATCCGCTCGCTCTCGGCTGTCTCGGACATGTCCAACATCACCTCGGTGCCGTCCATCGCCCGCGGCAACGACCAGTCGCACGCCATCGGCCTCGGCCAGATGAACCTGCACGGCTACCTGGCGCGTGAGCGGGTCCACTACGGCTCCGAAGAGGGCCTGGACTTCACCAACATCTACTTCTATTCCGTGGTGTTCCACGCAGTCCGCGCGTCGAACCTGCTCTCCATTGAGACCGGCCAGACGTTCGGCGGCTTCGAGAAGTCCAAGTACGCCTCCGGCGAGTTCTTCGACAAGTACATCGAGCAGGAATGGGTCCCGCAGACCGAGAAGGTCCGCGAGCTGTTCAAGGACGTGCACATCCCCACCCAGGAGGACTGGCGCGGGCTGAAAGCCTCCGTCATGGAGCACGGCATCTACAACCAGAACCTGCAGGCCGTACCGCCGACCGGCTCGATCTCCTACATCAATAACTCCACCTCCTCGATCCACCCGGTGGCGTCCAAGATTGAGATCCGCAAGGAAGGCAAGATCGGCCGCGTCTACTACCCGGCGCCGTACCTGACGAACGACAACCTGGAGTACTACCAGGACGCGTACGAGATCGGCTACGAGAAGATCATCGACACCTACGCCGCCGCCACCCAGCACGTGGACCAAGGCCTGTCGCTGACGCTGTTCTTCAAGGACACCGCCACCACCCGCGACATCAACAAGGCTCAGATCTACGCCTGGCGCAAGGGCATCAAGACCATCTACTACATCCGTCTCCGCCAGCTCGCGCTCGAAGGAACGGAAGTGGAGGGCTGCGTTTCCTGCATGCTGTGACCTCTGGTCGAGCCTGACGAGACCAAGGCCACGTACGACGGCGGGTGCCCGCCCGCCGTCGTACGCTTTAAGTAAGAACCCACCCAACTTTTTAGGGGATGACATGACCGAGAAGGTCAAGCTGCTGAGCCACGTCGAGGCCATCAACTGGAACCGCATCCAGGACGACAAAGACGTCGAGGTCTGGAACCGCCTCGTCAACAACTTCTGGCTGCCGGAGAAGGTGCCGCTGTCCAACGACGTCCAGTCGTGGAACACCCTGACCCCGGCTGAACAGCAGCTGACCATGCGTGTGTTCACCGGCCTGACTCTGCTGGACACCATCCAGGGAACCGTCGGCGCCGTTTCGCTGATTCCGGATGCGATCACCCCGCACGAAGAGGCCGTGTACACGAACATTGCCTTCATGGAGGCCGTGCACGCCAAGAGCTACTCCTCGATCTTCTCCACCCTGTGCTCCACCAAGGAAATCGACGACGCCTTCCGCTGGTCCACCGAGAACGAGAACCTTCAGAAGAAGGCCCAGATCGTCATGGACTACTACCAGGGCGACGATCCCCTGAAGCGCAAGGTGGCCTCCACGCTGCTGGAGAGCTTCCTGTTCTACTCCGGCTTCTACCTGCCGATGTACTGGTCCTCGCGCGCCAAGCTGACGAACACGGCTGACTTGATCCGCCTGATCATCCGCGACGAGGCCGTGCACGGCTACTACATTGGTTACAAGTTCCAGCGCGGGCTGGAGACCGTCTCCGAGGCGCGCCGGCAGGAAATCAAGGACTACACCTTCGAGCTGCTCTTCGAGCTGTACGAGAACGAAGTCCAGTACACGCACGACCTCTACGACGGCGTCGGCCTGGCCGAGGACGTCAAGAAGTTCCTGCACTACAACGCCAACAAGGCGCTGATGAACCTGGGCTACGAGGCTATGTTCCCGGCCTCCGTCACCGACGTGAACCCGGCCATCCTGTCGGCCCTGTCGCCGAACGCCGACGAGAACCACGACTTCTTCTCGGGTTCGGGCTCGTCGTACGTGATTGGCAAGGCCGTCAACACCGAGGATGAGGACTGGGACTTCTGAGCGGCGGCTGCCGCCGCTGCGTGTTGGTCTAGGGACGGATGGTCGGGCCCGGGGTGCCAATACGCCAGAGTTTTAGGCGATCCTGACGTGCACGGGGGACCTAGACGATATGACTGGAGGTCGGGGACAGCTGATCCGTTCTGTGTGGGCCCTTCTGAGGCCTGATTGTCGCCGGGGTGGTTCCCGGAGCGCCAGCTCGCGATAGTCGGCGTCCCTGTTGTGCTTTGGTGGCGCTCCGGGTCCTACCCAGGGCGCGCTGGCCTCTGTCAGAAGGGCCGCATGAATGGGGAGGCTTCGGCGTGCACTGTTTGAGGGCTGGAAGCGTACTCACGTGGGCTTGGATGTCCACGCCCTCACGGTCGTCGCGTGCGGGATCGACGGGCTGACCGGTGAGATCTTCCGGACCCGGCTGACACCTGACCATGGTGAGGTTCTGGCCTGGATCCAGGCACTACCTGGCCCTGTCAAGGTGGTTTACGAGGTCGGCCCAACGGGCTTTCCGCTCGCCCGGACGCTGCGGGCAGCGGACGTCGATTGCTTGGTCGCCGCCCCGTCCAAGCTCCAGCGGCCTTCCGGAGACCGGGTGAAAACAGATAGGAACGACGCCCTGCACTTGGCCCGGCTGCTGAAACTCGACCAGATCCGAGGTCGTGGTTCCGGAGCCGGCACAGGAAGCTGCCCGGGACCTGGTCGGCGCCCGCGAAGACATCCGCGGTGACCTCATGCGCGCCAGGCACCGGGTCTCCAAACTGCTGCTGCGCCAAGGCGCTGCACGGCAACGTTTTGACTCAGGGACGCTGCAGTTGACCTACAACCTTGCGCTGGAATCCGTGGCCGAAGCCCTCGACCGCCGCGCCAGGGCCGACAAAGCCATCCGCGCCATCGCCTACGACAGCGCATACACCCCGGTCGTGCGTACCTTGGAATGCCTCAGGGGTGTTTCCACGCTGACTGCTTTCGGCCGGGCCGTGGAAAATCGGGGACTGGACCCGTTTCACCGGGTCCACGATCGGCGCCTACCTCGGACTGGTTCCGTCTGAAAACTCATCCGCCCAACACCGGGCACAAGGGGCGATCACAAAACCGGAAACACCCATGCACGCAGGCTCCTGGTCGAAGCCGCCTGGCACCACCGCCGACCCTACAACCCCTCGCCATCGCTACGGGCCTGCTGGGCAGCGGCCACCCCGGCAGCCAAAGCTCGCGCCCAGGCCGGCAATCGTCGCCTGCACGAACGCTGGCTCAGCTACCAGGAACAAGAAATGACTGCGACATGGTCGCTGTCGGCCGAGGCTGGCTTCAGTATCGAGCAAGAGACCCAAGAGAAGCTCTTTCACAGCCTGGGCGTGGGGCCCTGGACCGTTCTCAAGGATTCCGAGCTCCGGGACGGCATCAGCTTCGGTGTTTATTGCGCGCTTGGTGAGCCTGCCCGTCGATCAAAGTTAATAGCCGCCCCAGGATGGGACCTTAGGGTCACCTCCGGCTCGCCTGGCTTCTCAGGGCAATGGCGAGACGACCCATCACCGCGAGTGGATAGAAGACTTGGCTCTCGACAAAAAGTCCGGGAACCTCATCGAGCCTCACTGTCCGCTTTTCTGTTGAGTCAGAGGCTCGGGACGCCGTTGTTGGAATAGGCGGTAGTCACTCCTTTGTCGGTGAAGACATCGTGAAACACGTCGCCTACCGGTATGCCCGGGACAGGGCTGACCTCGTCATTTCGACGCACCCTGATGCTGATCACGTGAACGGTCTCAGGGAAGTAATCGACACCATGGACGTGGGCGAGCTGATGATCCATCAGCCGCGACGTCATGCGGCAAACGTCAGGGATTTCAGTGATCTTGAAGCACTCGACGGACTAATGGCAGCCGCAAAGGAGGGCGGTGTTGTCGTAACAGAACCGTTCGCTGGCACGACGTGTTTGGGGGTCTACCACGCAAACCGGGTAGCGCGTCGGCTGATGCTCACCCGAAGCCCGCGCTGCTGCGGCTCATCCGGAGGACTCGGGCGCGCCGTTCCGCCGGTCCTTGCTGGACCCGGCTTGGTGGCCGCGTCCTTGCTCCCACACGGAGGTCAGTGCCCGCAGGGGATCGACCAAGCCCTCGATGGCCCAGGCCGGGGCTTCGGCGAGTAGGGCATCTTCGAGGGCGAGCTGGGCGGGAATCACCTCGTCCACGAGTGCGGCGCCAGTGTCGGTGAGGGCGAGCAGGGACGAGCGGCCGTCGGCCGGGTTGGCCGTCCGGCTCAGCAGTCCCCGAGCCTGGAGGGCGTTCAGCCGCATGGTGATCGCGGAGCGCGGGGCAAGCAGCGTCTGGGCCAGCGTCGTTGGGCTCAGAGGTTCGCCCGCACGGCGCAGCGCGGAAAGCACGTCCAGCTCGCCGCGGGTGAGCCCGTAGTCGGCGAGGAAGGCGTCGCTGGCTTCGAGGATGAGGCGGGAAGCGCGCAGCACGCGGTGGATCACCCCGAGGCTGGTGAAGCTCAGGTCCGGGCGCAGCCGGGCCCACTCACGCTGCATCCGGTCCACTACGTCGCCATGAGCGGGCAGGCCGTCTGCGTCCTGATCCATCCGGCTCCTCCGTCCACCGTGGCCCCCGTGGCCGTCGCCTCGGTCAATCACAATAGTAGTTCATAAGTGTAGTAACCTTGAGGTACTTCATTCCTGTACCACCTCGGAAGGTTAAAATGACGCAGGCCACCCCCACGCGGTCCTGGTGGGGGGCAGTCTTCGACCTGGGCCCGCATGCCGGCGCCCATTGGACCGCCCTGCGCGCAAGCCTGGCGATCTTCGTGCCGCTGGTGGCTTGCTTGGCATCCGGTCGCGGCGACCTGCTGCTGTATGCGGCGATCGGCGCCTTCACGGCCCTGTACGGCCGACACGAGCCGGCTCGGGTACGCCTAGACATGCAGGCGCAGGCGGGCGTCGTGCTGGTGGTCGGTGTCGTCGTCGGCGCCCTAGTGGCGACCGTCCCGTTCCGGCTCTGGGTGCTCGTCCCGGTCGCGGCCGCTTGGGCCGGCGTCGCAGTAGTGGTAGCCGAGCTGGGCCGATGGCATCCAGCCGGAGCTCTCAACCCGGTCTTCGCCCTCACAGCCTCCGCCACGGTCCCGATCACGCTGAGCACGGTGCCCACAGCCGCCCTCGCTGCGACTGGCGCGGCCGTCTTCGCGCTGCTGCTCGCCCTCCCGGGTCGGATCGCCCGCGACGGCGTCGACCCGGTGCGGTATCGGCTGTCGTGGCGCATCCTACGCCCGTCCGACCCGGTGGGCCGCCACGCCGCCCGCTATCTGCTCGGTATCGCCGGCGCCGGCCTCGCCGTCGCGACCAGCGGCATCGGCCACCCCTACTGGACTTTCGTCACTGCATCCGTCCCCATGTCGGCACCCGACCTGCACGCCCGCCTCACGCGCGCCACCCAGCGGGTGATCGGCACCGCCGCCGGCCTCGGGGCCGCAGCCCTCGTCCTGGCCGCCCACCCCAGCAGCTATGCCGCGATCATCCTGATCGCCGTGCTCCAGGCGTGCACCGAGCTGACGACGGGGCGCAATTACAGCCTAGGCCTGGTCTTCTTCACCCCGATGGCCCTTCTGCTCGGCGATCTCATGCTGCCAGCCTCGATCGGCACCCTCCTGACTCAGCGCGCCCTCGAGACCGTCATTGGCCTCACCATAGCCCTGGCCGCCACTGTCGTCACCCCCGAAAGGCGCACTCCTACGAGCCGGACCCCACAGCGCGATCATCTGGTCGACCAAGCGTAAAGGCGGCCACCTGGAGGCGAACCTGCCCTCAGCCGCGTGGCGATTTCAGTAGAGGCTCGATTATCGGCAGATGAACGCACTCACAACCGGAACAGGGACAGTCGAGTTACTATCGCGCAGGATTGACGTGGGGCTTTCGTCGAGTTTCGGATGTCGAACGTAACCTTTGTATCTATTAATTTGTATCTATCAAGGGGTCCAGACCTCGAGAGCTATACTCCCGGTCTAGCGGAATCCCGTCCTGGCGCGCAGAGAAGGAAGCTTGCTGGACTTGGGGGTGGGCAGTTCTACGGATTTCACACCAGCGGCGGGACGGTGCCCCTCTCTTCGAGCGCGAGATGTTGCACGCACGTGCTGAGGCTTTCGAACGCCTCTGGTCCGGGTCTTGTCTAAGCCCATGGGACTTCTATCGGCCCAGTCCCGTTCCGTCACCGGGCTGGTCTTCCACCGGTAGTAGCCTCGCTTGCTGAATCCCAACGCCCTGCAGGTCACTGCCACGGGAAGTCCTTCGCAATCTGCGCCAGCGGCGCCTCGCCCTTGCGGGCCACATCAATGACATCCTGGCGGAGCTCCGCCCCATAAGCCGTGGGCTCAGTTAACATCCTTCCACGAGCACAGACTCGCTAGGTCAAGGAGTCAACGAAGGGATTCTTGTCGGAGTGGAGCACTGTTCGTTCCCCAATGCTTGTTGCTACCCGTTCAACGTCAACGTCAGTTGCGAGGAAGCCGTTGATTTCGGCAGTGCTTCCAGTGGTTCAGGGAAGCCTGCCACCAACACGAGACCGCCCAGCTCTCATGGCTCCGGCACCGCAGCGAGTAACTCGTAGGGCGGTGACTACACCGAGGTAATGTGTCAACTACCTGGTCGCATCCGGCACTCTGAGTGCCGCGCTTAAGCGTTGAAGCCAGGAACCAGTTTGCATCCAGCCAAGATTCGTACCCGTGGACGATGACGACGCGCCGGACGGATTGAACCGGCATGGTCATAGGCAAAGACTCTATTAGGGATAGGGGGCGCGCCAGTCACATGAGGGCGGCTCAGCCGACCGGTGGCGGCTCCTGGCGGCGGCATCAGGTCTGTCGTCAGGAGGTGCGGTCCCGGTCCTCGCTGTTGATGAAAACCTGCACCGCCACGACATGCCCTTCTGTCAGTCCCTCCTCGGGGGCCGGCTTCTCCAGCAGGATGGGCTTGTGGTACTGGTGCGCCCAATCGTGCACGTCCGTCCCGAGCGCGTCGTCGACCCACACAATGCCGTCCCAGTCCGCGGCGCCTTCGGCCTCCATTTTGTTCAACCACCTGGCCACAGACCCCAGCTTTGGCGTCTGCTGGTCCTCATCGTCCGGGACCGGCGTGATCGCCACCCGCAGCGGGGTCACGTCAAGCTTCAGCTGCGATTCGAGACGGTCCAGGACATCTTCAGGTGATGTGGCCACCCAAGCGATCCTCCCTTTGGTGGCGAGCCGCCGCACCAACGCGACCTTCAAATCCGAGAGGTGGGCATTCGCACTTAGAGCTGTCATCCGGCCGAGGCTTTGGGTTGAGCACACCGTTGACGTCCAGGAGGATGATTGGCTTCATGACCGAGACCTTAGTGCGTCTCCAGACCTGACGGTAGCCGCCAGACGCTGTTTTCCCGGCTCACTTCGTCTATCGCTGCAGCGGCGTTCGGTCAGGGCCCCTGGCCGTTCCCGCGCTTCCGCAGCAGCCTCAGCACAAGAGACAGAGCAACCGCCGCAGCGCCAGCGACCACCAGCAACCACCCGAGTGAGACCATGGCCGGGATGCCCGTATCGGCCGCCGGTGGTCCTTCGCTGGAGCGGTTGCGTCAGGACTGGTCTGGACCGGGGATGCTGCAGAAGGTGACGTCGGCGGGGACGTGGTTGGGTGGTGCATTTCAGCAGGCGTCGGCCCTTCCTTTGGATGCAAGAGCGACAAGTAACAGCGTGCCGCAGGTGAAACTCGGGACCAAGGTTTGCTCGCGCTCTTGTGGCCCCCTCGACTTCCATGGAACGTTGCCCATCTGCTGCGCAAAACGAGAAGTGCCACTCCTCTCCTTGGCCGCTTATCCGTCGGTACCGGGGCCTGCCGAGGCCACTGAACGTAGGTCTTCACAGGGTTGTGATGAGGCCGCCGTCAATGGTGAAGTTTGACCCTGTGGCATTGGCCGCCTTGTTGCTGGCGAGGAACAGCACGACGTCGGCAATTTCGGATGGGTGGCTGAACCGTCCCGTCGCCGCGCCGGATGCGGCTGCGGAGGCAACATCGGCGGGGGTGCGGCCAGTTGCCCGGGACACGGTATCGGCCACGCCGCCGCTGCCGAGCCACAAGTCCGTCTCGACGGGCCCTGGGCTGACGCAATTTACCCGAATGCCTTGACGACCGTATTCCTTCGAGAGTGATTTGGCGAAGTTCCACAGGGCCGCTTTCGCTGCGCTGTAGTCCATAACCGCAGGATCCGGCAGGAATGCATTGACCGAAGCCACGTTGACAATGGTGCCCCCGCCCGCCTGCAGCATTTTCGGAAGGACAGCCCTGGTGACGCGCATGGCCGCCAGGAAGTTCAGGTTCAGGGAAGCAGCCCAGTCATCATCGGAGATCTCCAGGAAGCCACCAATTCGGGTCTTGACGGCGCCGACATTGTTGACCAGAATGTCGACTTTTGTCCCGGCCGCGTTGACCAACGCGTCGCCCGCGTCCGGCTCCGACAAGTCAACTGGGACGAACTTGAGCTGTCCGTTCCCCGAAAGTTCCCCCAACTCGGGGGAGGTAGATCTTGCGCCAGCAATGACGGTGGCACCTTCGGCCAGGAGGGCCCGAACAATGGCCAGGCCTATTCCTTTGCTGGCCCCTGTAACGAGGGCTACTTTCCCGTGCAGTCCGAGTTCCATGGAATTAGAATGCCTTGCTGCTCAGCCAATGTAACGTAACGTTGGCGACGTCGTTCTAACGGTTATCAAGGGTCAGGGAGTCTGCATGACCCGCAAAGTCGTGGTAGCTGGTGACGGATTTGGGATTGTTGGCGGTCGCGTCCTCGAAGAGCGGGCGCCCGGGGCCGGGAATGGACCACTTCTTAAAGAGTTCGTTGGACTCACCTTCCTCCAGCGTGTTGCCAAAGCCGAAGTGAAACTGCTTGGCATTCAGGGGGACCGCTTTCTTGCGGTTCGACGGGTTGGACGCGTACCCGTGCGCCACGAGTTCCTGGCTGATGAGTCCTTGTGTCCGGATTCTCCCGGGTGTCGGCCGCCGTTCGGGCATCGCCGGGCCATCCCGGAGCCGTTGCCGTACAGCCGGGAGGATGGGACTTCTCGGGCCAGGGATCCCAGGCGTTGGAAGGGAGCCGCATGCCGTGGATGAACACGACTGGGTCGTCGTGGTTGGAGTGGGTTCGGACATCGCAGTGTTCCTTTCTGGACAGGAAACCAACGTCGTACAGAGGGCGGGACCAAGAACCTTCAGGCACAGTTTGCGCCGACATTCCAGCCATGGCCAGTAGGTAGTCCTTTCCTTTCTTGGCCGCCTGCGCGAAGGTGATGCCGCGGCGTACCAGAAGCCCCACAAACGCGGCGGTGGTTGCATCATCGACCTTGGGGACCGATCCATCGAGATGCAGCAGCCACAACTGTCTAATGCATCAACGGCCCTCGGCCGTCCGCACATTAGGTTGGACGGTCTCCGACGCGGACTCCGTGCACCGCATTCGGAGCGGAATTCTTCCTCGCCCGGCGTGGTTCCAGCAGTATGGCCCTTCCCCTTCCCCGGATTTCCATTCTTGACCGTGCCAACGCCCGGGAGGGGTTTCCTGCTGCCGATGCCTTGAACCGGGTGCTGGAACGGGCGCAGCGGGCCGAGGAATGGGGTTACCACCGCTTCTGGGTCGCAGAGCACCACGCGGTGCCAGGCATTGCCGGTTCCGTTCCGGCCGTGTTGATGGCCGCCGTTGCTGCCCGGACGCACTCCATCCGGGTCGGTTCAGGAGGCATCATGCTTCCCAACCACCAACCACTCGTGGTGGCCGAACAGGCGGCCACGCTGGAGGCTCTGCATCCAGGGCGGATCGACTTGGGCGTTGGCCGGTCTGTCGGTTTCACCCCGGCTGTCCGGAATGCGCTGCGCGCCGGGAAACTGGACGCGGAGCGGTTTGAAGAACAGTTGGCCCAACTGCTTGCTTACCTGTCCGGAACCGCACCCGTCACTGCCCGGCCGCGGAATGATTCGGCTACACCGGTATTCGTGCTGGCCACCGGTTCGGGAATCGATATTGCAGCCCGTGCCGGCCTGGCTGTGGTGCTGGGCGGGGCAGCCGTGTTCCGGACGGATCAGAAAGGCACACTGCCGGCGTTGGAAAGGTATCGCTCACAGTTCCGTCCATCACGCTGGTTCGAGCGGCCCTTTATCTTGGTTTCCGCCAACGTAGCAGTGGCCGCCACCCGCCAGGCGGCGAGGGAACTGCTTCTGCCCGAAGCCGTCGCGCTGGCCCGCTCCAGGACCAGCGGCGAATTCGCTGCCTTGGCACCTGTGGGTCCGGCCGAGTGGGCCGGGCTGACACTCCGGGAAAAGGAAGCGGCCGAAAGGAGCCTGTCCACATCGCTCTACGGCACGGCCACCGAGGTGCGGAGCCAAATCGAGCACCTGCTCGCGACCTCCAGGGCTGACGAGTTGCTGATCACAGGCGGAGCCTTCGACGTCGCGGCACAGGCGGAATCCGATCGGACCCTGGCCAGGCTCTTCGCCCAAGACGGGAGCCGCAGCACGGACGCCGGCCGTGGATTCGCGGCATCCCATTGACGCCCACCTGACTTTACACCGCCTAGCCGCCCTCCCAGCCGGAGCAGCCATTCCGGCTGGGCGGTCCTATGACTGGGCTGCGGTGGAGGCGCTATTGCTCGGCGCCGCCGTGCAGGGGGTCGTCGCTGGCGTCGCTGTCTGGTGTTGCGCCGAGGTCCTCCGGGGGCAGGTCGATGTTCCCGATCGCCTCGGACATGTTGGGCATTCCGGGGACGCTGTAAGTATCCGGAAAAATGCCGTGGGCTCCTACTGGCCCGGGCGACCATGTGGGCCGGATCTGAGCCGGCTGCCGCGGGTGAGATCTCTAATGTCACCAATGGCGACCAGTTCCGGTGGCGGCAACTCTGGCCAGCCTTCGCCAGGCACTTCGGCATGGACTACACCGACCCCCAGCAAGTGCCCTTGGCCGAAGCAATGCCGCTGCACCGGGGCCTTTGGGAGAAGCTCGTCGAACAGTACGACCTCGTCCGCACACCTTTCGAGAACATTGCTGGCTGGGATTTCGGGGATTTCCTGTTCCGGTCGGAGTTCGATCTCATCGACGATCAAGATCCGTCAAGCAGGGTTCACCGAGTGTCTTGACAGCCAGGACCGGTTCATCGAACTCTTCGAGCACCTCACCGCCGACCGCATCATCCCACCCGCGGAAAAGGCGGCAGGCTGTAGTACCTGAACAAAGTCCGGCCAGCAGCCATCATCGTCGCAAACGTCCCACTTTCAAATCAGCTCTTGCCGCGGGCCCCCTGCAAGAAGATAGTGGAGGGAACTCACCGCTTCGCGGCAGGAGGCAGCGGCCATGGCGAGGGCATTCGCCCCGAAGGGGCAATGCTCCACCTCGCAGGGCGCACGGAGCCGACCCTGCAGGAAGTAGCCCGGGACATCGAGAAGGCGGGCGGTAGGGCTGAGACCGCCGTCATTGATGCCCTCAATGAAGAGCAGGTGGATGCTTTTGTGGACGGGGTGGCGAGGAAAAGCGAGTCGATCGATGTCTCCTTCAACGTGATCTCCTACGGCGACATCCAGCAGCCGCTGATGGAGATTGATGTTGATGACTTCACCTTTCCCATCACCGTGGCCACGCGCACCCACTTCCTCACCACGCGTGCGGCGGCCACATGATGAAGCAAGGCTCCAGCGAGTCGTGCTGATGTTCGGCGGTTCCGGACCGCAGACGCTCCCCGGCTGGGCGGTTCAAGGTTGCCCTGGATGCGATGGAGGGACTGCGTCGGCAGTGGGCGACTGAGTTGGGCCCACACGGCGTGCGTGTGGTCACCATGGTGACCGGCGAAATCGTCGAAACCATCCCCCGGCAGGCCGAAGGCCGCGCGGAGATCGAGGAGGGAATCAAGAAGGCCACGCTCCTGAACCGCACCACCACTCTGGAGGACGTCGGGAGCACGGCATGCTTCATAGCCTCGGACAAGGCGGCGGCCATAACAAACGCCACGGTAAATATCTCCAGCGGGGCGATCCCGGACTACTAGGACTGCCAGTAGTGCCGCCTACTCCACGACCACCTTCACCCGCGACGACCGCCTTCACCCGCGCCGGCCACCCAGGGTGGCCGGTCACACCCCACCTAGCAGCCGACATCTACAGCGACACCCACGCCCGCTTGCCACCGCACACCGCGCCCAGAGCAGACCTCCCCGACAGACACTGGCACCCCGGCAACGTCGAGCACGCCCCACCCCGATGAAACATCGGCCGGTGTCGTCCCTGCGAAGTAGGAACGGCCGGCCATTCTAGGATGCGGATGAGGCCCGACGAGCGGACTGGGACCGCCGGCCGAGGACGTGCCGAATAGCCCGGGTTGCGCTATCACCTTTGGACGCCGAGCCTTCGGCAATGCCACCGAATCTGATAGCGCAAGGGGTGCCCGGATGCCGGGGCGGGGGACAGAATGGGTCTATGACGCGAATCGCAATCATCGGCGGTCACGGAAAAGTGGCCAGGGAACTCTCCAAGGTCCTGGCTGCGGACGGGCGGGAGGTCACCGCCATCTTCCGCAACCCGGACCATGCGTCCGACGTCGCGGCAAGCGGCGCCAACCCCGTCGTCCTGGACGTGGAGAACGCGACGACGGCGGAAATCGCCGGGGCGCTCTCGGGTCACGACGCCGTCGTATGGTCAGCCGGTGCCGGCGGCGGGAACCCCGCCAGGACCTACGCCGTGGACCGTGACGCCGCGATCCGCTCGATGGACGCCGCTGGCCAGTCCGGCGTCAGCCGCTACGTCATGGTGTCGTATCTTGGAGCCGGACCGGACCACGGAGTGGCCCGGGACAACCCCTTCTTCCACTACGCGGAGGCCAAGGCGGCCGCTGACTCCTACCTGCGCAGCACCAACCTGGACTGGACCATCCTCGGCCCCGGCGCGCTCACGGACAAGCCGGGCAACGGCCTGATAGACGTACACGTCAACGAGTCTTGGCAGGCTGCCGAAACCGCCCGCGCCAACGTCGCCCTCGTCGCCGCGGCCGTCCTGGAGCTTCCCGCCGCAATCGGCCGGACTATCGGATTTCGTGACGGCAGCCAGCCCATCGCTGCAGCCCTGGAAGGGCTGGCCTAGACCCTTTGGGGACCGTGGGCACATGGAGGCAGCTGGCACTCTACCGGACCGCTGCTCGCCACGGTGGTCGCTGAAAAACGTCACCGCCCGACTAAGTGCGTCGCCCGTAGGCAGTTGATTCGGGGAATCAGACGTCGAGGTCGTTCCGTGTAATCACCCTCCACCTATCGTGTCCTGCTCCGGCAGAGTAGTTTGAAGAAACACGCTTCTGTCGGACGGGGTCACCGTCCGTGTAGCCAGCAGCACCACCCGACCACCCAGTGTCAACCGGTGGGCCGCTTGGGGTGGCTGTGGCAGAAGTGAGCCGTGGCCGGGCGGCCGGTACAGTGCTTCGTCCGTTGCCGAACAACCGGGGCGGCGCGGTCCGCCGAGAAACACCGGACGCGGTGCATCCCTCTACGGGGACCAGGCATTTTCTAAGGGGAGTTACGATGCGCGAGATACTTCTTCCTTCTGGTGAAGCTGTCCCGGTGCTCGGGATCGGGACGTGGGGAATGGGTGAGTACCCCGGCAACGCCGCGCGCGAGTCGGCGGCGATCCAGATGGCCTTGGACCTGGGGATGTCCGTGGTCGATACCGCCGAGATGTATGGCAATGGCGCCGCCGAGGAACTCGTCGGAAGGGCGCTGGCAGCACGCCGCAACGAAGCGTTCCTGGTCACCAAGGTCCTGCCGCATCACGCCACTCTGCGCGGAACCGTCGCCGCCTGCGAGGGCAGCCTGCGTCGCCTTGGAACGGACAGCATCGACCTATATCTGCTGCATTGGCGGGGTGTTGTTCCCTTGGCCGAAACGCTCGAAGCCTTCGAATACCTGCAGCGCGCCAGAAAGATCCGGCACTGGGGCGTTAGCAACCTCGACGCGGCGGACATGGAAGAACTTATGCGCCTGCCCGGTGGCCAGAAGGTCGCGACCGACCAGGTGCTGTACAACCTGACTCGCCGGGGCATCGAGTTCGATTTGCTGCCCCGCTGCGCCGGGAGGGGCATCCCGGTGATGGCGTACTCGCCCCTGGAGCAGGGCCGAATGTTGGACGATCCTGTGCTGGTCCGCATCGCGACCGAACACGGCGCCACCCCCGCGCAGATCGCCCTCGCCTGGGTGCTCAGGCAGCCGCTCGTCCTGGCGATTCCAAAAGCCTCAAGCCCGCACCATGTCCAGGAATGCCGGCGAGCCCTAGACGTTCGGCTCACTCCCCGCGACCTGGCCGACCTGGATCGCGCCCATCCCCCGCCCACCCGCAAACGCGTGCTCGAGGTGATCTAGGCGGAACTCCATTCTGAGCGCAGATGCCCCGTCCATCCACAGCACGTCAGGACAATTGGCGATGGACCTCATGGGCAGAGCTCAGTCCAAATGACTCTCCGTCAAGCGGCCAGTCGGCTGGGCCGAGGTACCTTCCGTCAAGCGCATCTCCACCTGGGAGGACGCCGAGTACTGGAAGGCCGCAGCGGTCCGAGGGAGTGTCATCTGTAGCACCGCGGAGCATACTGGGTGAATGATGATCGACGTCGGATCTCGGGCCGCGGGCAGGAAACGGCCTGCGCCGGGCATGAGCCCGTTCCCGCCGATCGCGGACTACGCGTTCCTGTCAGATTGTGAGGCCAACTGCCTGATCGCTCCGAGCGGGCAGGTGGAGTGGATGTGCCTGCCGCGTCACGATTCACCGAGTGCGTTTTCCACCATGCTCGACCGGGCCGCGGGCGGTTTCAAGGTGGCACCGTACGGCGTCCGGGAGCCTACCGCACGCCGCTACCTCCCCGGGAGCCTGATCCTGGAGACCACCTGGCAGACCAGAACGGGCTGGATGATCGTGAGGGATGCCCTGGTGATGGGCCCCTGGCACCACACGGAGAAGAGGGCGCGCAGATACCGCCGCCCGCCGACGAACTACGAGGCCGAGCATTGCCTGCTGCGTACCGTCCGGTGTGTCAGCGGAGCCGTGGAGCTGTCCGTCCTGTGCGAGCCGGTCTTCGACTACGGCCGACGCCGGGCACGGTGGGAGTTCGTCAGCCCTGGATACGGGGAGGCCAGTACCATCAGCAGCGACGAGGGGGATCCGGTTCTCCGTCTCACCACCGACCGCCAGTTGGGCATTGAGGACTCCGTCGCGATCATTCGCAGCCAGATGACCGAGGGCGAGGAGGCGTTTATCGCGCTCTCCTGGACATCGGTTCCTCCGCCGAGGACGTGGGAGGAAGCTACCCAGAAGCAGTGGCAGACAACCGAGTTCTGGCGGCAGTGGATCACGGTGGGGGAGTTCCCAGACCACCCGTGGCGGGAGGAGCTGCAACGCAGCGCGCTGACGCTGAAAGGGCTCACCTATGCGCCGACCGGAGCCCTGATTGCCGCGCCCACCACGTCACTGCCCGAGACGCCCGGGGGCGAGCGAAACTGGGACTACCGATATACGTGGGTGCGAGACTCGACCTTCGCGTTGTGGGCCCTGTACACCCTCGGTCTGGACCGAGAGGCAGACGACTTCTTCTCCTTCATCCGCGACGTTGCCGCCGATGACGACCTGCAGATCATGTACGGCATCGGGGGCGAAAGGGATCTCCCTGAGTCCGTGGTTGAGGGGCTCGAAGGCTACGAGGGGGCCCGGCCCGTCCGCGTGGGCAACGCTGCGGTCCACCAACGGCAGCTCGACGTCTGGGGCACAATGCTGGACTCGGTTTACCTCCATGCCAAGTCCCGGGACCAGCTCCCCGAGCCGCTATGGCCCATCCTGCTCCGCCAGGTCGAGCAGGCAGCCTCGCACTGGCGAGACACCGACCACGGCATCTGGGAGGTCCGCGGCGAGCCGCTGCACTTCACCTCCTCCAAGCTCATGTGCTGGGTGGCCCTGGATCGCGGCACCCGGTTGGCGCGGTTGCATGGCCAGGCCGATTACGCCAGGAAGTGGGACACAATCGCGGCGGAGATCCATGAAGACATCTGCCGCAACGGTCTCGACGATCGCGGAGTGTTCGTCCAGTCCTACGGCACGACGAACCTCGATGCTTCGTTGCTCCTTGTCCCGCTCGTCCGGTTCCTGCCAGCCAATGATCCACGCGTTCGTGCCACCGTTTTGGCCATAGCCGATGAACTCACCCGGAACGGACTCGTCCTGCGCTACCGCACCGAGCAGACCGACGACGGACTCACCGGCGCTGAGGGGACCTTCACCATGTGCTCGTTTTGGCTCGTCTCAGCCCTCGTTGAGATCGGAGAAGTGGCGCGCGCCAAAGCATTGTGCGAACGCCTGCTGTCCCACGCCAGTCCGCTGGGGCTCTACGCCGAGGAGTTGGATCCGGTGAATGGCCGTCATCTCGGCAACTTCCCGCAGGCCTTCACCCACTTGGCCCTCATCAACGCGCTCATGCACCTCATTCGCGCCGAAGAGACCGACCGCGTGAGGCAATTCGCCCCGGCACACCGCAACACCTGACCAGTTGTGCGGGTTGGTGACAGTCGTCGGGTCATGCAATGCCTGTTTCCTTATGGAACGTACGAGCACCTGAGCCGGGGACGGAGTCATCCGGTGCATTGCCCGGCTCGAGCAATGGACTGCGGCCGCAGATGTACGCGGTGAAGCGGTGGGGTCCTCGGCGCCAAGTTGCCTGTCCATCGACAGTCTTCTCGTGTAGCACGGGCCGCTGCGGCCCCCACTTCCTGAATAAGGCAGTGGGGGCCGCAGTTTTTATCCGCTCACTACTCCTGTCCGCGCCGTCCAGACCAGCCGACCGCTGCGGAAATCCGATTCCCGGCCGCCGGGTACCGCATACTCGTCGGTGACGGGATAGCCGAGCCGGCCTTTCTCCCCGCCGAGTGATGTCCACTTGGCCCGGATGGAACCGTGCACCTCATGCGCGCCGGTCTTGGGCGACCAGTAGATCGAGGCCCCGCCCGACCCGGAGAAGTGGTTGTACCTGCCGACTTTGTCGAGGGCGCCCATCTCGTCGGTCAGCGGATAGCCGAGCTTGCCCTTCTCCCAGCCAAGGGACGCCCACTTGGCCCGGATCGCGCCGTGCACCTCATGGGCGCCTGTCTTGGGTGACCAGTAGATCGAGGCCCCGCCGGAACCGGCGAAGTGGGTGTACCGGCCGACCCGGTCCGGCGTGATCTTCTCATCGGTGGTTGGGTAGCCGAGCGGGCCCTTCTCGCCGCCCAGGGATACCCATTTGGTGCGGATCGCGCCGTGGATCTCATGGGCGCCTGCCGTCGGCGACCAGAAGATCGACGCTCCGCCCGAACCGGAGAAGTGGCTGTACTGCCCCGCCCCGTCCACAGCTGCCGCCTGGTCCGTGGTTGGGTACCCGAGCAGGCCCTTCTCCCAGCCCAGGGATGCCCACTTGGCCCGAATCGCGCCGTGCACCTCATGGGCGCCTGTCGTGGGCGACCAGAAGATCGACGCTCCGCCCGAGCCCGAGAAGTGCGTGTACCCACCGATCCGATCCGGCGTGATGTTCTCGTCGGTGGTTGGATAGCCGAGCGGGCCCTTCTCGGCGCCCAGGGATGCCCATTTGGTGCGGATCGCGCCGTGGACCTCGTGGGCGCCTGTCGTGGGTGACCAGAAGATCGACGCTCCGCCCGAACCCGAGAAGTCGCTGTACTGCCCCGCCCCGTCCACAGTTGCCGCCTGGTCCGTAGTTGGGTACCCGAGCAGGCCCTTCTCCCAGCCCAGCGACGCCCACTTGGCGCGGATGTCACCGTGCAGCTCGTGCGCGCCGGTCTTCGGCGACCAGTAAATCGAGGCCCCGCCCGAACCGGTGAAGTGGCTGTAGCGCCCCACGCCATCCGGCGTCACCTTCACATCGGTGGTCGGGAAGCCAAGCATGCCCGCTGCGCCGCCCGCAGCCTTGTAGCTCGTATAGGGCGCTGCATGGACCTCGTGTGCCCCCGTGGCCGGCGACCAGCAGATCACCCCGGTGACGAAGTCCTGGCACTTTCCGTCCGCTACAACGTACTGTCCGGTGAGGGCCCGCCCGAGGGAGGATGACGGGCGGCCGGCGCCGATCTGTTGTGCCTTGACGGCGATGGGGTCGTCGGTGCCGTTGCCGGTGAGCATGACCTTCAGCTCGCCCTGGCCGTCATCGGCGGTGATCAGGTAGAAGGTGTCCGGTGTTCCGGCCTGCCCGAGCGCCGCCGGCGTGAAGGTCACGCTCTGGAAGGCGGACTCACCAGGGGGGATGGTGATGCCCTCGGAGATAGGGGTGGCTGTGGAGAAGGCTCCCTGCGGCGCCTTCGCCTTGGTGATCGTCATCGGGATGTTGCCGGTGTTGTCGATGGTGAAGTCCGCCGTGGCCGATGTCCCGACAGGCACGTCCCCGAAGTCCAGCGAGGCCGGCATTTCCAGGTGTGCCGCTCCGGAAACCGCGGTTGCGGTCAGCGGCACGGTCACGGAGCCGCGGTCGCTGGTGACGACCAGCGAGTCGGTGACCGGGTCTGCCGTCGTGGGACTGAAAGTCACGGACACCGGGACTGAGGCGAGGGGCTGGATCTGCTGGCCCACCACCGGCAACATGGCGGGGTCGGCGCTAAGTGCCGCGTTGGCCGGCAGGGTGACGCCGGTGATTTCGACGGCGGTTGTCCCGGTGTTGACGATGTTGACTGTCTGCCGGTTGCTTGCCATGGTCGGCACGTCGGTGAAATGGAGCGCGGCCGGTGTGGCACCCAGGCCGTCCTTTGTGCCGACGGCGTGGATGCCGAGGAGGACGGTCTCGCCGTCGTTCGTCGTGACGGTCAGCATCCCGTCTGCCTGCCCGGGGGCGCTGGGGGAGAAAGTGACAGGGATGGTGAGGCTGCCGCCATTCGGCAGAGTCGCGGGCAGGGCGGCCGGAGTTCCGGTCCCAAACGGTGCTCCGGTTGTGACCGAGCTGACCGTCACGTCCCTGGTGGCAGTGATCGTGACATTGCCGGTCTGGGTTGCGCCCACTTCGGCCGTGCCCAGGTCGGTGTCGGTGGCGCCCACGGCTGCAGTTGTTGGGGCGCCGAAGCCCTGCACGTGGCCGTCGCGGGTGCCGACGTACACCCGGCCGTTGTCAGTGGCCACGGAGGAGAACTTGGCGGCTGTGCCGATCGGGGCGCCGAACACCTGTTGGAGAGAGCCCGTGCTGTCCGGGAGGGCGCGGTAGGCCCGCAGTTCCGCGTTGGTCCCGGGTCCTCCGGTGGAGTAGACCGCCCAGACAAGGGCGGTGGATCCGTCAGTGCCTGATGAGGTCACCGTTGGCGCGCCGGACGTGTACCCGAAAGTCCCCGTGGAGGTTCCGACGGAGGCGAGCCTGATCCCGCCCGTGCTGGTCGGCACAAGCTTGAATGCGCGCAGATAGCCTCTGTTTTCGACGGTGTAGAGATACCCGCCGTCACTCGTCCCGAGGAACGCAGGCCGTCCCCACACACCGTTGTACGGTCCGGCCGCGTCGAGGACCGCATCGGTTCCGTCCGGCCCCTGCCCCATGCCGCCCAGGTTGTCCCGGTCCAGCAGGTAGACGTGGCCGTCCTTGCCGACCTGCACCAGCAGGTGCGGGTGCTCCGCCGTGCCGTATCCGTCAGGAATGGCAACCGGGGCGCCGGAGCCCAGATCGGTGTCGTTCTGGTCCAGCTTGAGGTTGTTGGCGGGGCTGAAGAAGTCGGTGGGGGTCAGGTTGCCGTCAGTTCCCACGCGGACCCTGACCACCGATTCAGCCAGGGTGCTGGGAGGGGTCTTGCCCGGGCCGGCCTGCGGGGAGATGCCGTTCCCCGTGGCGAACAGGATCTGGCCGGGACCGTCGGATACCAGTCCTCCGCCGGACTGCCAGATCCCGCCTTCGGCGTTGGCGTTGCCTGACTCCGTGGCCCACATCGTTGTCTGACGTCCGCTGGTGGACACGCCGATGACGTAGCCGACGAAGGGGGTGTAGTCGCAGTGGCTGGCGAAGCCCGCGTACACCACCCCGTCCATGAGCAGCAGTCCCGGCCGCTGCATGGCGGTCATGGCGTTGAAGGGGCGGGTGGGATCGTTGGTGGGGGCGCCGCTGATGAGGACGGGGAACCCGGGCCGCTCCGCCCCGCTCGCGTGGTCGAGGGAATGCATGTACCAGTGCGGGAGCCGCGGGCTTGCTCCGTCGTTCGTCTTTGCCAGCAGGAAGACGCTGTTTGTTGCCGGGTCGAAGACCGGCGTGGAAGTGATTCCGATGTTGGGCGTGAGGTCACCGCAGCTCACGGTCGACGCCGGCCAGGCCGGCCCGAGGGAACGCTGCCACTTCGTCTCACCCGTGACGCCGTCCAGCCCGTAGACGGCGTTGTTTTCCGTCGCGGCAATTACGGTGCCGCCCACCACCAGGGGCTGGGCGTAGACCTGGCCGTCCACCGCCGTCGAGAACAGTTTGCCGAAGTTCGACGACGAGACGGACGACGGCGAGAGCGTGCTTTCGGTGCTGTCCCACCCGGTTCGCAGCGTATCGCGGCCAATCGTTCCGACGTCAGCAGCGGCGATTCCGCTTACGGACAGTCCGGCTGTCGCAAGGACTGCCGAAAGAACGGCACTCCATGCGCTTCGGTGCTGCGGGCGCCAGCGACGCCGGGTGGACAGCTTTGCGGCCGAGGCGCGAGTCAACGCCCCAGTTCCTCGTTGACCGAGCATGTTTGAGACCTGCTTCAGACCGTGGTTGGACTAGGCGCCGTGTCCGCTGCAGTTGGAGACTGCATCGGGCCCGGTGTGTGTCCTGAGCGGGGCCTCCCAAACCTTTACCTTCAGGACGATCCCACTGTCTGGGCAGGGCCCTAGGAAAAAGTCGGAGTCCCACCCCAAAATGAGGGGGTACGGAAGCCGGGCCACGGGCTAGGCTCTAAACCATGAAGCCCAAGGCAATCCTCGTCACGGCTTTTCTGATGGTGGCGGTTGTGGTGGCCATCATCATTGCCTGGATTATTTGGCGCCCTGACGTCACGGCCGTGTAGACGGGCCTGCGATCTCAGAAGCCAGGCGCCAGAAGGCCCGTGGAAATTCGTGCGGCTGCCCCCAGGATGTCCTTCTTCGTCGGCGCCGAGGTCGGGCGCACCAGGCCCAGCATGTTGATCGCCTCTACCAGGACCGGAACCGGCGCCTGACGCGGGAAGCTTAGTGGCCAGAAGCACGCCTACGGGTGCAGCGCGCCTGGTGGCACACCACGCTAATGCTAAGTACCGTCGTCGTAAGAACCAACGCGAAATCAGTCAGGGGCAGCATGAGCAAGCGGCCGGAAGCGGAACAAGCGCAAGGGTCCCGGCCGTACGGGGAGTCCAGCCGCTCGCGGCTCTTCGCCCGCTTCCCTGAGCTCTTTCCGGGCCGGGCGGGCCGTCGACTCGCTCGCGCCGGCGTTTGTCCGGTGGTTCGACGACGGCGCTCCCGGCGCGGCTGCCGCCGCCCTGGACTGCCTGGCCGCCGTAGAAAGCGTCATGGGCCGGTACATGGACCGTGTGGCCGCTGCTGACCTGACACTCCTTGATCCTGTGATCCTGGCCGAGGCGCTCGAGGCTGATCTCGCCTCCACGGCGGCGGACGAAGACGACGTTGACCGCGGTGAGTTTGTCGTCGCAGCTGTGCACGGATTTGTCGATTTTCTGGCTGATACTGACCGATGGTCCGGTTCAGCCGAACAGCTCGCCGACGTCGCTGAACTTCTCAACGCCCTTATGGGGGAGACAAATGATTGGGCCCTCGTCGACGTGCCCGTCATCTCCGACGAGGACGCCCTGGACGACTTATCGAAGCTCCCGTTGATCCAGCGGACCACGGCGCTGCTTCAGTGGATCGGCGACGCAAAGCCGGTGACCGCTACAGGTGCGCTGCGGACGAAGGATATCGAAGCGGCGGCGGCGTGCTTCGGGCTGAAAGTCAGGGGCGGCCCCAAACAGGCCGGAGGACCGGAGGCCGGGGACGGCAGTTCGGAAAAGTCCGTGCCGACAGTGCGCAGCATGTATGAGGTGCCGCTGCTGGCGCAGGTGTGGGAGGCGCTGGCCCGCACTGACCTGATCAAGATCGGGTCAACGAAGGCGGAGCCGACGGCGGCCTCCGCCGTTTTCCAGGCCGGCAGTACCCCGGACCGGCTGGAAGAACTCGTGTTCTTCGTCGAACAGTTCCTCTCAGCCTCGGTGCTTGCCTATGACCCTGAACAGCCCTGGGAAGTCCTCGTTGCCGCAACTGTGGCCTCGATACTGCTGGCCGCGGCCTCGGAGGATCCTCCACGGACCAACGCTGTTCTGGACCCGCGGAAAGGTGCATCGGCAGAGGAGAGGGCCACGGTCGAAACCCTTAAAGCCGCGGCCATGCACCAACTCGAGCGCCTTGAGGAGCAGGGGATCCTGACGATCGACACCCATTTCCGGGTCCCGCCTGCCGTCGTCCGCTGCATTGCAACCACTTACGAGGACGCCACGGTGCTGGCAGATCTGGGCCTGCTTGACCTGCCCGACTTCGACCTGGATTCAGAGGATGCCTAGCACCAGGAATCGATGCGTGGCTGTTGGGACGACCCAAGTTTCTTGAGGCGGAAGCGAAGCTTTGAAGCGCGTGCGGGGTCATCGCCGAGGGTTCACGTTTCCTCGATAACCATGCTGTTCCGACAACCTCGCAACCTGGTTGTCCACAGCAGCGGCAAATTGCGAAATGTGTTCCTGATCAGTCATGCCCGCGCCCCCATGTCCCGCAAACTCACTTACGCGACAGCCTAACCACCCGGCGTCGAGCCCACGATCCGGGCTCCCTGAAAATTCTGCGAGGCCAACTTGGCCCGGACACGGCCATGCAAAAGCCAGACATCAGTGCCAAGCTGGTTCCATCGGCATGATTCGTCGGTTGATGAGGGAGCGTGGGTGGCATGCCTAACACCGGCAAGAACGATCACGCCCGCAAGGACGAGCTTCCCTCGACCGTGCAGCGTTCGGACCAGAAAGCCCAGGACACTTTCGCCAAGACTTACGATTCAGCGCTTGAGTCCTATGACAATGACGAGAGCCGGGCGGCCAGAACCGCCTTTGCATCCTTGAAACACAGCTACGAGAAGGTGGGCGACCACTGGGAACCGAAGGAGAAGCGCGGACCCTCCGACCAGCATGCGGCGGAGGGGCTGGGTTCCTCGGCGCCCACTGCGGGAGGCGTGGACACGAACGCCTCCAAGGAGCACCTCTACAAGCGCGCCCGTGAGCTGAACATCGAGGGACGTTCGAAGATGGACAAGGACGAACTTGTCGAGGCACTGCAGAAAGCCAACGATGCCGCCACACGGAAGGCGCGGGGCGGCTAAGCCTATTCGTCTTTGGGTCGGAAGTAAGAGGATCCCGACGGCGTCCGCTCCAGCACGCCGAAATCGATCATGTAGCGTCGCAGCAGCACCACATCGTCGGTGTAGCTGAGAAGCCGTTCGTTGACCCTTCGCTCGGTGAGCTCCTCGCCCGGCTCGAAGGTCTCGCCGGCAATCCAGGCCAGGAGTTCCCGCCGCTCCGTTTGGTTGGCCGGATACCTGTCGATCCGGCCAAGTCGCATGAACCTCGCTACTCCTGTCTGAGGCTGGCGTTTGGGCTGTTGCGTGAGAAGGTCGTGGAAGATCGACTCGGATGCCTCCAGCTCGTTGCCGGCGGTTCGTTCGACCAGGCCTGCATCCAGCAGGGCGGCGATGGCACGTTCACGCCTCTGGCCGGCCAGACTGGGAGACATTTCATCGGGTGCTGCCCCCAGTACTATCTGTGCGTAGGCAGTCCGGGCATCCCGGTTGGCGAGGGCCGCCATCACCCGTCGCCAGTGCGGCCCGCTCTGCCTGGTCTCCCTGCTCACTGCGATTCCCCCTACTATGCTCTGGCCTGCCGGGCCGGTGCCGGTTAGCGTGGGCGGCTACAACAGGCAAAATCGTAGTCCCGGGCGGTTCAGGCCGGAAGGCGCCACCGGCCGCACTCCCGTCCGGGCCACTCAGTAGGAGCAGGCGGTGCTAACGGCAATGGCTTGGACGCAGGAACCGGAAGCGTTCGCCGTCGCTTAGTCGCAATGGGACGTCCTTCTTCCATCGGCCCGAAGTGGCCAGTCAAAGCTCTGGCGCCGGCCCGACGTCGTGATGTGAAATGGTCCCGGGGACAACTGCGAGTGAGCGGGCACGAAACGGCAGAGAACAACCTGGGCTATTGCGCTGGCCGTGTTGGGCGCATGGCTTCCGAAGTCATACCAATGGTCCAGGTGGCCCACTCAGTCGTGGGTCTCTCCGCCTCCGCCCGGCGGGAGGCATACTTAGGGTGACCCGCCGCCGAAGCAGAGGATTCTCATGACCCCGATCGAGGCAGTACCGAATGTCACCCTGAACAACGGGGTCCGGATCCCGCAGCTTGGCTTCGGCGTCTTCCAGGTTCCGCCGGAAGAAACGCAGCGCATCGTGGAGGATGCCCTGGAAGCCGGCTACCGCCACATCGATACGGCGGCGGCATACGGCAACGAGGCCGGGGTTGGCGCCGCGATTGGCGCCTCGGGAATACCCCGTGAGGACATCTTCCTCACCACCAAGCTGCGCAACGGCGAGCAGGGGAAGGCCCAGGAAGCCTTCCGGAACAGCCGCCGTGCACTGGGCGTCGACTACATCGACCTGTACCTCATCCACTGGCCGGTGCCATCCCGGAACCTTTTCACCGAGGCATGGAAAGCCATGGAGAAGCTGTACGCAGGCGGCGAGATCCGGGCGATCGGCGTGTCAAACTTCCTGGCGGATCACCTGGATACGCTCCTCCAGTTGGCGGACGTTGTTCCGGCGGTCAACCAGATTGAGCTGCACCCCACGTTCCAGCAGCCCGAACTGGCGGCGAAGAGCCGCTCCCTGGGCATTGCGGTAGAGGCATACAGCCCCCTGGGCCAAGGAGCTGACCTGGACGCCGTGGCCGTCACATCCCTGGCCGGCAAATACGGCGTCACCCCTGCACAGGTTGTGCTGGCCTGGCACCTCGCCCAGGGCACTATCGTTATTCCCAAATCAGCCAACAGCGGCCGGATGCGGGACAACCTGGCGGCCGCCGCCGTCGTGCTGACGCCTGCCGAGCTTAGCGGGATCACCGCCCTCGACGCTGGTGCCCGTATTGGTGCTGATCCAGCCGTTGCCGCCCACAGCCAGATGTAAAAGGGGACCCGATGAAATCCAACGAAGTGTTGCTCGACGCCTTTGGCCGCATCCGCGAAATCGTGGAAGCCACGCTCGAAGGGCTCGACGACGAAGCCCTGGCCCGCCGGCCCGCCGGCAACGGCAACTCCATCGCGTGGCTGATCTGGCACCTCAGCCGGGTGGAGGACGCGCAGGTCGCTTCGGCTGCCGGGCTCCAACAGGTCTGGACTTCGCAGGGATTCGCTCGCCGCTTTGGCCTGCCGCTGCCCGAACGGGACACCGGCTACGGCCATTCGTCGGACAAGGTTGATGCCGTGCGGGCGCCGCGGGAGCTGCTCGCGGAATACTACGAGGCGGTCCACCGGCAGACGGCTGAGGTTCTGGACGCACTCGGCGACGACGGCCTTGACCGTGTCGTGGATACCCGCTGGGACCCGCCGGTCACCTTCGGCGTCCGCCTGGTCAGCACGATTGCCGACTGCCTTCAGCATGCGGGGCAGGCCGCCTATGCCAAGGGCCTCAAAGGCGGCGCTTAGGCCTGGCCGACCCGGCGCACGGTCCTCTTGCCTGGTATCGGGGTTCGGTGGAGGATAAGCGGCAAAAACTCCAGGAGGCCGTCATGACCCAGCTTGGCAAGTTTGAAAAGTACCTGATCGAGGAATTTTTCGACGACTACCGTGCCGGGGCCATGAGCCAGCACACCTTCACCCGCCGGGTCGCGTTCATCACCGGGAGCATGGCTGCCGCGGCCGCCGCGATGCTCTTGGTCGGGTGCACGCCGCAGGAAGTTCCGCGCAGCACCGACCCCATGCCCACTCCCACCCCGACGTCAGGCTCAGCTACGGGCACCTCCTCAGGCGGCGCCGTCCCGGGGGCGAAGAGCCCGCTGTCCGTTCCCGAGGGGGCGGCCGGAATTACGACGTCGACAGTGACGTTTGCGTCCGGCGGCACCGGGATCAGTGGTTACCTCGCCAGACCCGAAGGCGGGAAGCCCGGCCCCGCCGTCCTGGTCTGCCACGAGAACCGCGGGCTGACACCCCACATCCAGGACGTGGCCCGACGCTTCGCGAAGGAAGGATATGCGGCCCTGGCGATTGACCTGCTGAGCAGGGAAGGCGGCACGGCGAGCCTGGACCGGGATGCCGTTCCGGGTGCCCTCACGCAGGCGGGTGCCCAGCGGCACGTCGCGGACTTTGCCGCGGGGTTCGACTACCTCCAGAAGCAGGACTTCGTGGAGCAGGGCCGGATCGCCATGACCGGCTACTGTTTCGGCGGGGGCATCACCTGGCAGTCGGCGGTGGAGATCACCGGTCTCAAGGCGACGTCGGCTTTCTACGGTCCGGCCCCTGACCTGGACAAGGTGACCTCCATCAAGCCTGCCGTGTTCGGTGTCTACGCCGAACTGGACGACAGGATCACCGGACCCATGCCGCAACTCCGGGATGCCCTGGCGGCAGCCAGCGTTCGCCACCAGCTCAAGGTGTATCCCGGCGTCGACCACGCCTTCCATAACGACACCGGCGACCGCTACAACGAGCAGCAGGCAACGGCCGCCTGGAACGACACGCTGGCGTGGTTCAGGAAGTACGTTTAGCCGTTGCCTGGCCGGCGGTTGCCTGGAGGGCCGCTGCCTAGCCGGCCGTGTCCGGGCTGGCCCCGTCCGGGGCTGCAGCGCTCGCGGTGTCCGCTCCGGACTGGCGGCCGGAGGCGTCGTGGGCCAGGGCCTTCTGCCGGCGGTACACCTGGACCGCGATGGCCGTCGGGATCACGGCCAGGGCAACGGCCCGCATCCAGGGTCGGTCCAGGACGTGGCCGGTGACGGAGTCGAGGGAGAAGCTGCCCGGCCCGCCTATCGTGAAGGATGCCGCCGCGAGCCCCAGGACGGCCGGGTATTCAAGGCCGCCTTCCGTGGCGAAGAAGCCGTTGGGGGCATGCACGCTGGCCGCAACACCCATGGTGGTGGCAGCAGCTGCACCCGCAGCCGGAGTGCCGAAGCCCAGTGCCAGGGCAAGGCCGGCACCCGCTTCGCCCAGGCCGGCGAGGACCGCGCTTGGCTTCGCCGGCCGGAAGCCCATGGCGTGCATGCCCTTGCTGGTGCCCTCGATCCCGCCGCCGCCGAACCAGCCGAAGAGCTTTTGGGTGCCGTGGGCAATGAGGACGCCGCCGAGGCCCACGCGGAAAATGGTCTGTGCGGCAGTGGCGGCGACCGGGGCGACTGGGCTGGTGCTGGTGCGGCTCATGGAAATCCTCCTGTAAACGGTTCAGCCGTTCGGCTGCTCTTCAGGCGATCCTGTCCGACGATTCTAACGTCCGCGGGCGGCGGGGACTCCGGAGACTTTGGTCCGGTGCCCCGTGAGGTGCCAGCGGACACGGTGAGCCGGGCACGCGCCGTCGTCCTTAGTCCTGGCCCTTGGGCCGTGACTGCGGGAGGAGCCCCTGCCGCCCGGCTTCACGCACCAGAAGCCGGATGTTCGCGTACAGCACCGCCCTGACCGCGTCGGGCTCGAGCCGCTGCCCGCGCCGGATGCGTGATTCCAGTTCCTTGCAGCACCGCTCGAGACGCAGGGCACCGGCCATGGCGGAAGTCGCCTTCAGGCTGACGACGGCGTCCGCCGCCATCCGCGGGTCAGCGCCGGCCAGGGCGCGAAGGATCTTCGACGCCCGGTCCGGCAACATCTGAAGGTAGTCATCGATGAAGGCTTCCGCGAAGGCGGGACCCACCTCGGCGGCAAGGGTCTGCAGCGGGCCGGCATCCAGGACGGGGATATCCTCTGCGCCGTTCACCGTGTACCGCCTGCTGTTGTCCCCTGCATGTCCTGCCCATCGCTCCATGCCGCGACCCTGCTGCGCGGCTTACCGGACACTGTCCCGCGGAGACCTCAAGACGGGAGAAACATTTGCCGATGTTCGGATCAAGAATGCAGTGATGTCGCTAGGCCCTCTCGAGCAGCACCATGACCTCGTAGTGCGTGGTCTGCGGGAACATGTCAAGCACCCGTGCCCGCCGGGCGGTGAACGAGGGGAGCGCCGCCAGGTCACGGGCCAGTGACTGCGCATTACAGCTGGAATACACCACGTGCTGTACGGAGGACGCTTCCAGCCAGCCGCACAGTTCCTTGCCTATGCCACGCCGTGGCGGATTGACGATAACCAGCTCGGGCGCCCGGTCCGCGGCGACGGCAAAGGCAGTGGCATCACCCGCCTCGAAGTGCATCCGCTGCAGGCCTGCCTCGTCGCTGCTGAGCTTGGCCGAAACGATGGCTTCGCGGCTGGTTTCGATGCCGGTGACGTCGCGGGACGGAGCGGCGCAGTGCAGGGCAAAACCGCCGACGCCGCAGTACAGGTCCCAGACCGACGCCGGCGCCAATTCGTTGACCCACTCCCGGCCCTGCCGGTACAGGGCTGCTGCCATGTCGCTGTTCGTCTGGAAGAAGCTCTGCGGCCGGAGGTGGAGGTCGAGCTCATTGACGCGCATCCGCAGCGTGGACTGCCCGGTGAGCAGAATTTCGCGGTCACCTTCCAGGACTGCCTTGTGTTCCGGGTGCAGGTTAACCGAGACAACCTTCATCTGCGGCAGGGCGGCCAGCAGCGCGGGAAGGTGCTCCCGGATGCGCGGCACCAGCTTTTCCGAACGCAGGACCAGACGGAGCATCATCTCGCCGTCGGGCGATTCGGTAATGATCAGGTGCTTGAGCTCGCCGCTGCGCCGCGGGACATCGTAGGGCGTCAGGTGGGCCCGGCTGATGAAGGCCGCCAGGACGGGGAAGCACTCGAGGAGCCCCGGGGAGCAGACGCCGCATTCGCGCAGGTCAACGCCGCGGCCCTCGGCATCAAGAATCCCGATGCTGGGGTTCCTGGCCGTTCCGCCCACCACCATTTTGGCCTTGTTGCGGAATCCGGACTCGCGGCTCGCCACAGGCGGCAGCCACTCTAGGGACGCATGGTCGGAGAGCAGTGTCTGGCAGTGGAGCTGCTTGCCCGCCAGCTGCTCGTCGTAGGGCCTGCCCATGTGGGTGCAGGAGAGGCAGCGGGCGGCATCGAAGTAGGAACATTGCATGTCTGGTTAATTCTACTTTTTCTGCAGGCTACTTCCGGCCGCCCGTCAGGAAGGCGGCCGCTGCCGCTTGGGAAGGCTGATCCGGTCCAGGTCGTTGGCGGGTACGACGGCGGTCCCTCCTGAGCGGGCCCGTACCTGTTGGGCGAGGATATCCACGTCCCCGTACCGGGACGAAAAGTGGGTGAGGACGAGTTTCCCGACGCCGCCGTTGGCGGCCAGGGCCCCGGCCTGCCCGGCCGTGAGGTGCGCGTACTGCGCCGCCAACCCGGCGTCGTCGTCGCTGAAGGTGGATTCCGTGACGAGGAGGTCCACCCCGTCGGCCAGGCCCTCGGCTCCCTCGCACGGTGCCGTGTCCATGATGAAGGCGAAGCCCTGGCCCGGGCGCGGAATGCTGACGTCCTCAAGCCGCACACCCCGCAGGACTCCCTCCCGCTGCAGAAGGCCCGCGTCCGGGCCCGTAATGCCCGCCACCGCCAGCCGCTCCGGCAGCATCGTGCGGCCATCCGGCTCGGTCAGCCGGTAGCCGTAGGTCTCGATCCGGTGGCGGAGGGGCCGCACCTCGAGCCCCGGGGCGATTTCCCCGGAATCCGAGTGGGGCCGCAGGCGAAGGTCGATTCCGGGTGAGGCCACGGAGACCAGCGCCCGGACAACATCCTCTCCGGACGCGGGATAGTGAAGGTGCACCGGGTGCTTTACACCGTCCAGGGCCATGCGGGACAGCACGCCGGGAAGCCCGTAGCAGTGGTCACCGTGGACGTGGGTCAGGCAGATGCGGGTGATCTGGTTGGCGGAAACACCGGCATGGATCATCTGCCGCTGGGTGCCTTCGCCAGGGTCGAAGAGCAGGCCCTCCCCGTCCCACCGCAGCAGGTAGCCGTTGTGGTTGCGCGTCCGCGTCGGGACTTGCGATGCGGTGCCAAGGACGACGAGTTCGCGCATGACACCGAGTGTCTCACAGGCCAGGCGGTCAGCAGGCTTGTGGGACAGCAGGCCGGCAGGCCCCGATCGGCGTGCGCTCGCCGGCGGCGGCGTTCACGGGCATCTTCCGGGATACGGGCGTCACCCGGAACCCGGCGGGGACTTTCCTAGGCACGTGCCCGGTAGCGGCGGTGCGGTGGATTGGTAGGTGTGCCCGGTGGGTGTGGTGATTTCGATGGTGTGGCGGGGTCCTGGTCGGGGTTTCACTGTCCAGCCGGGGAGTTCTTTGGTGTGGTTGCAGGCGTCGCAGAGTCCGGCGCCATTGCTTAACGAGGTGGTTCCGCCGTTGTGCCGGGGGATGATGTGGTCGTGGTGGCGGATGGGGGCGTCGCAATACGGGGTTCGGCACGTGTCGTCCCTGATTTGGATGAAGCGGCGCAGCGGGGCGGGGAAAAGGCGCCGTCTCGAGTCCATGGCCACCAAGTCTCCGGTGCCCGGGGCGGTGTAGAGCCGCCGGACCCAGGTTTTGAGTTCTTTCAGGCCCGGGGCTGCGTTGTTCTCGGCTGTCGTGCGGTCGCGGGATGGGAGGGTCTGGTCCTGCCGGCGGGGTGATTGAAGCTGTTCCGGGCTCTGGCCCTGCGTCGGGTTTTGCTCGGGCTCCGGGTCCTGCGCCTGCGTCATCAGGTTGCGGGCGAAGTCGCCGGGGACGGTGCCGTAGCCCGGTATGTGGGCGGGTTCGCTGTCGCCTTGGAGGAGGGTGCGGTCGGTGATGACGAGGTTGAGTTCGATGCCGGTGATGCCGCCGGGGGTGCCGGTGGTCCTTTCGACGAGGGTGTCGGCTTTGATCTGGTCGCGGGTGCGTGGGTCGCCGGCGGCGGTGAGGGTGTCGGCGTTCCGGGTGAGCGCCGCGAAAACTGCGACGCCTTCGTGGACGGGCAGCAGCGCTGACAGGTGGGTCATGCAGTCCGGTGCGGGGCGCAGGCTCACCCTGCGTTCGGCGGGGGGCGTGGCTGGTGCGTTGGGCGACGGAACGGGGGTCCTTGCGGATGGCGGCGGCGCGGACGGCTGCGATGACGGTCCGGGTTCCGGCGCCGGTGAAGGTTCCGGTGTCGGCGGCGAGTTCCTCATCAACCGCGGCCCGGTCTTCGACGCTCAAACAGGCGGTCTCTTTCGCGATGTGGGTGACGCGTTCTTCGTTCAGCTGCCCGGTGTCCAGGGCGGCCTGGGTGTGGGGCATCTGCACCAGCGCTTTGGCCGTGCCGAGCAGCCGGTGCCCGCGGTTGGGGGATTCGCCCCGGGCGAGTGCGATCTGCTCCGCCGCACCCAGGTCACGGTCTTTGGCGCGGGCCTCGCCCAGTTCTTTGCCCAGGTCTTCGGCGGCCAGGGGCGGGCGGTCGGTGGATTCCTGCCGGAGCCGGGCCTCGAAGGTCACCGACAGCCGCGCCTGCTGCCTGGCAGCCCAGCACTTGACGTTCTCGTACCCGCGGACCTGATCGATCAGCCCCGCATTGTCGGCCGTGAGGTCAGCTGGTGGCAGAAACCACCCGGGCGTCGATCCAGTGCCCTTGACGCTGCCGTCATCCAAAGACCTGTCATCAAAGAGGTCCCCCTCGAAAGGACGGTCCGCAAACAGGGCTTCGGGAAACAGGTCCTCCGGCAACGATGCCGGGTACACGGCATCGGGATCATCGTCATACGGCAACCCGTAGTACGGATCGACGTCGAGAACCGCGGCAGCCTGCAGGACAACGCCGCGCCGCGTCCCCGCTGTCAGTTCCGAATTCCCGAAGCTTTCCATGAACACAGTCTGCCAAGGGGGTCTGACAGTAAAGCGCCGATCAGGGACCGGATTCAGGCGGAATTCAAAAACCTTTTTAGATCAGCTGGACCCGTTGCGGTCCACTGTCCGTCGGGCGCCTCGCCGGTCCGGTCCGGTGGTTCCGGCGTCGCGGGTGGGGGCGACTTGGCGTTCCCACCGGTGAGAACGCCCTGTGCTGCTGCTTAGTTGGCCGGGGGAGGCCAAAGGAATGGGGCACTAGGGAATGGGAGCACTAGGGAACGGGGTGTTAAGCGGCGAAGGGTGCCCGCACTAAGTGAACCGCTGCCCGGAAGTCGGAACTGAATTTCAGTCCAACTTTCGGGGAGTAGTTCATAAGCGGGCACCCTTCGTGACAGTCGGGCTGTTTACTTGTAGACGCGCACCCAGTCGACCTGCATCTGGGAAGGCGTGAGGCTCGAACCGTCCGGGAACCAGTCGAGCTGCAGCGTCTGGTGCATGCTGCCGGAGGGCTGGTGGGCCGGGTTGGTGTCGGTAAACGTCTTTACCCCGTCGATGTAACCGGTGATGCCCGTGGGGGTCCACTCCACCGCGTAGTTGTGCCACTGCGTAGTGTCAACGGCCTTCGTGGCGTAGGTCTGCTTGCTGGAGCCACTGCAGGCGTAGTGCAGGAAGAACTTCACCAGTGCTGTTTCAGAGGTGCTCTCGGCGTAGTCGATCTCGGCGCAAGTCGAGGACTTGGTGTCGGGCCACAGGATGAGGACCGGATGGTATTCCGGATCACGCTTGTTCGTCTTCATGCGGGTTTCCCAGCGGCCGTACTTCTGCTTCGCGAACTTGGCAGACATGCCGCCCGTGGTTCCCGCAGAGTTACCGCTGACGGTTGCCACGCCGTTGGCCACTGACCACGCCTTGGGACTGCGCAGACCATTGCCTGCATGGCCGGAGCTGTTGTAGACGCTCCACTTTGTGCCGTCCGGAGCGCCGGTGTAGTTGAACTCGTCGCCGGCGACGACCGAACCCCAACCGAGAGTGCTTGCGGCCTGGGTGCCGCTTCCCGGTGTGGATGCTGCCGGCGTCACTGCTGCCGGAGCGACAGCGGCCGGTGCAGGAGCGGTCTTGGCGGGAACCGCCGGTGCCTTCGGCGCCGCGGCCGCGACGGCAGGGGCGGGAGCGGCAGCGACAGGGGCGACGACGGCGGTCGCGGCCTTCGCCGGTGCGGCTTGAGCGGTGGTCTCCGTCAGTGCAGGAGCTTTGGCCGCCGCAGCTTTAGCTGCTGCCGGCTTGGCAGCTGCGGCTTTCGCCGTGGCGGCCTTCTTGGCGGCGGCAGCCTTCGCTGCCGCAGCTTCGGTGGCGCCCGACGGCGAGACGGCCGATGCCCTCTTCGCGGCAGTGGAGCCCGTGGACGACGCGACGGCGGCCTGCCTGGTGAAGGTCGATCCGACACCGGCAGCAGCATGTTCGGGAGCCTGCTCCGCGGAGGGAGTGAGGCCGCATCCGGTCAGCGAAAGCGCGCCGATGCTAATGGCAATGGCTATGTTCTTCTTAAGCAAAAGACCCCTCCGGGCAAACGGCTGCCGCGCAGAAGGCAGCCACAATGTAGGTGGAAAAAGAACAGCACGAAGCGATTCTGGACCCCGGTCGACGGGGCCGGAGCGGCCTGACTGCCGCCCTGCGCATCCGGAGCCCAACGCTGGCCTCCGGGACCCCCAGCGGGGCCGTCCCCTGGGGAACAGGTGTCAACGTTACTTGATCGTTACCAACGCCCGCAAAGCGCCACGAAGACCGCGGGCGGGCTGTGCAGTGGTTTCGCCTGACTGACCTGCGGGAACACTTTTATGACGCAGGCCGGAAACACGGCCCCTTCCCGCCTGCAAAACGGATCGCTCCGCCGTCGAACACGAGGAACCGTGTCGGGGGGTGGAGTTGGACTGCCCGGGGCCTGGACCGAAAGAATGGGCGGGTGAGTGCTGCCGGCGAATTCGTGGACGACACCCTGCAGCGCGAGGCGTCGTGGTACCGGGCCGAGGACATGCGTCACCAGTTCGGCAGTGCGATGCGGTACTACGGGGCGTCGGTGGGGGCGGTGCGCGGAACGGTCCGTGACGCCCTTCGCCGCCATGCCGCACTGGCGCACGATGAGGTCACCGCCCTGAGTTCCGAGCTCTGGGAGGTGCCTGTTTACGAGCGGCGCCTGGCCGCCGTCGTCCTCCTGCAGTCCAAGGTGGAGCTGCTGACCAACTCCGACCTGACGCGCATCGAGGGCTTTGTGCGGGACGCACAAATGCCGACGCTGGTGGACCCGCTCGCCGTCGATGTCGTTGGCCCGCTGGTGGAGGGGCTTGAGGGGCAGCAGCGTGGACGTGCGGACGCGGTGCTGGACCGGTGGGCGGGGGACCCGGACGTCTGGCTCCGGCGTGCGTCGCTGATGGCGCCGCTGCGGGCACTCAAGGCCGGCAGGGGTGACTGGGATGGCTTCGTGCGCCGCGCCAAAATCGCAGCTGACGTACCAACTGCATCGACGACGGCGGGCAGCCGCCCCGACCAGGAGGGCGTTGAGGCCGTACTGGATGCCGTGGCCGAGCGAAGGCCCGAACTCCGGCTTGCCTTCCGCCACTGACCCGCGGATCCCGCGAACCGCGTATCTACCGGCGGAGGTACTAGCCGGACGTACTAGGCGGAAGCCGGTGCCGGCTGCAGTTCCTCCGCCGCCTCAAGGGAAACTTCACCTTCCGCAGCGGGACCCGCAGGCGTGCCCGCCGGGCGAGCGGACGGAACGGCGGCGAACTGCTGGCGCAGCGGGTGGAACTGGCTGTGCCCCATGTTGCCGAATTCGTAGGCGCTCTCGGCGTGCTCGGACCGGTCGACGCCGGCAAGCTCGGCCTCATGGCTGACCCGGAAGCCGATGGTCTTGTGAATCGCAAGGCCGATGATGGCGGTCATCAGCCCGGAGAGTGCGAGCGTGATGAGGACGGCCACCGTCTGGGCGATGAGCTGCTGGACGCCGCCGCCGTAGAAGAGGCCGCCGCCTTCGCCGTCGACAGGGAGGGCGACGAAGCCGAGGGCGAGGGTGCCCACCAGGCCGGAACCCAGGTGCACGCCGACAACATCCAGGGAGTCGTCGAAGCCGTACTTGAACTTCAACTCGACGAAGAGCGCCGAGGCTACGCCGGACACCAGGCCCAGGCCGATGGCGGCCACTGGGCTGATGTTGGCGCACGACGGCGTGATGGCCACCAAGCCGGCGACGGCACCGGATGCTGCGCCCAGGGAAGTGGGGTGGCCGTGGCGGACCTTTTCGGTGAGGAGCCAGGTGAGCATGGCGGCACACGGGGTAACGAGGGTGTTGACCCAGATCAGTCCGGCCTGTTCCGCGGTGGTTGCGGCGCCGGCGTTGAAGCCGAACCAGCCGAACCAGAGGAGCCCGGCGCCGAGCATGATGAACGGAACGTTGTGCGGGCGGTGTCCCGGGTCCTTGCCGAAACCGTGGCGCTTGCCGACGATCACGGCCAGTACCAGGGCGGCGATGCCGGAGCTGATTTCGACGACGGCGCCGCCGGCGAAGTCGATGACCTGGCCGAAGATGGCGGTCACTGCTCCGCCCTGGCTCATGAGGCCGCCGCCCCAGATCATGAATGCGAGCGGGCAGTAAACGGCAGTGATCCAGATCGGCACGAAAAGAACCCAGGCGGTGAACTTGGCGCGGTCGGCGATCGCACCGCTGATGAGGGCCACGGTGAGGATTGCGAACGTTCCGGCGAAGCCGGCCTTGATCAGGTCCGGGGTGCCCATGAGGCCGCTTAGTCCGAAGCTGGCGAACGGGTTGCCAAACAGGCCCAGGACGCCTTCGCCGGTGCTCATCGAGTAACCCCACAGCACCCAGACGACGCCGACGATGCCGGCGGACACGAAGCTCATCATGATCATGTTGAGAGATGCCTTGGCGCGGGTCATGCCGCCATAGAAGAGGCCCAGTGCCGGGGTCATGAGCAGCACCAGCGCCGCCGACACCATCATCCAAACGTTCGCCGCAGTGATTTCCACGCGTTTTCCCTTCCCAGGAACCTCATCCTTTCCGCGGCCCGCCGATGCCGGTGCCACGCCCCTCATTGATATTCGGGGATTCATGTTTCGGTACTGGGCGTGGCAGGTTACACGGGCGTTTCGAAAATCGCGCCTACGTAAAGCCCGCGTGACTGCCATGTTTCGGGTTTGTTAACGGAGTCTGTTGGCCAGTGTGGTTTTCCGACTGCCGCCGCCGTTGCTTTGCCGGAAACCGGGGCTCATCCGGTCGATGGCCGTGAAAGGTGCCCGTGGAAGGCCGCGTTACAAGCACATGAATAAAACATATCCATGGGCTGGTCTGTTGACCGCATCTGAGCGGGGCAGCCACCATGGGATATGACTGAATCTGCAGCTACCGGCGATGACTACTTCTCCGAGAATCCACACGCGGATGTTGCGGCGGAAGCCGCTGACGCCACGGCAGGGGCGGACAGCCCCGGTACCGTCGAAGGCATCGCCGAGGAGGTGCGCGACGAGATCCGGCTGGGCCATGTGGACGACGATGTGAGCCACGTCCTCAAGGAACGGCTGGACGGCGCCGGCATCAGCATGCGGCCCGAGGACGTGGATGACCTCGCCGAGGACATCGAACGGGACGTGTCCAGCTAGGGACCGCAATGAACGACCCATATGACTTGGAGCGGTTCCTCACTGCGCAGAACGACGGTGCCACCTATGCCCAGGCCCTGGAGGAACTCCGTGCAGGCAGCAAGCGCAGCCACTGGATGTGGTTCGTCTTTCCCCAGGTTGCCGGCCTCGGGCAAAGCGCCACTTCCAGAAGATACGCCATCGCATCCCTTGATGAAGCCCGGGCCTACCTGCAGCATCCCGTGCTGGGACCGCGGCTGATCGAAAGCGCCACGGCAGTGGATAACGTGGAGAACCGCGGCGCTGCGGAGATTTTCGGTGGCATCGACTCCCGGAAGCTTCAGTCCTCCATGACACTGTTCCTGCGGGCGGCCCCCGAAGAACAGGTGTTCCGGCGCGTTTTGGAACACTACTTCGGCGGGGAGGCCGACTCCGCCACCGACGGGCTGTTGGCGGGCCCTCGCAGCTAAGTGGTAGCTGCCCTTCACCCGGATGGGTGGCGGACCTAGACTGGGAGGACGAGCCAGCCTGCAGCCAGCGGGCTGGGCAGACGGAAGGACAGTGGCATGGGTCTGGACGACAAGATCGACAACGCAGCAGAAAAGCTTGGCGGCAAGGCCAAGGAGGGGGCTGGCAAGGCCAGTGACGATCCGGGCCTCGAAGCCGAGGGCAAGACTGACCAGGCGAAGGCCGATCTGAAACAGGCCGGTGAAAAGGTCAAGGACGCCTTCAAGAAGGACTGACCAAACAGGATCATTACGTCTGACTCTCCGTCTGCAGCGGAGATTCGAAGGGAGTCCCGCCGGCAACCGCGGCAGGGCTCCCTTTCCTGTGCGCCCAGTTCCCTGCCCAGGTCAGGGACCGGTGCTGACCTCCACCAGCCGGACGTCAGTCAAACTGCCGTTTACGACGACGGCGGTCATGTACGTGCAGACAGGTTGCCGGCGGCGGTCCGTGGGGGAGCCGGGGTTGAGCAGGCGCATCCCGCCGGGCGCCACTGTGTCCCAGGGGATGTGCGAGTGACCGAAAACCAGCACGTCCGTATGCGGAAAGAGAGCCTCGCAACGCTGCTCCCGGCCCTTCGCCTGACCGGTCTCGTGGATCATGCTGAACCGGACGCCGTCGAGCGTCACACTGGCAGTCTCGGGCAAGCGCCGCCGGAGCCCGTCGCCGTCGTTGTTGCCGTATACGCCGATCAGGCGCCTGCTGCGCTGTTCGAACTCGTCGAGCAGGCCCTCGCTGACCCAGTCACCGGCGTGGAACACCACGTCCGCTTCCTCGACGGCGGCCCACACCTGTTCAGGCAGTGCCCTGGCGCGCCTCGGGACGTGGGTGTCGGCAACAAGGACCAGGCGCAGGCTCATCGAAGCATCTTCGCATGAGGCAGACTGGGACGATGGAGAAAATCGTTCCGCCCTCACCCGGTGATCCCCGCCGTCCCCTTGGCCCCCGCGACCCCGGCGACGCCTGGGTGGAGGGTGACAGGGGGAAGTTCTGGGGGCGTTTCGGATCGGCAGGCCTGCTGGCCCATGATCCCAAGAAGGGCGTCCTGCTGCAGCACCGCGCCACATGGAGCCACCACGGCGGAACCTGGGGACTCCCCGGCGGCGCACTACACCAGGGCGAGGACGCCGTGACGGGCGCGCTGCGCGAGGCCCACGAGGAAGCGGCCGTTCCCGAAGAAAGCGTCAAACTGCTCTTCACGTCCGTGTTCGACGTCGGCTACTGGTCCTACACCACCGTGGCCGTGCGGGTGCTGGAACCGTTCGAACCGGCCATCAACGACCCGGAGAGCATCGAACTGCTGTGGATTCCCGTCGAAGAGGTGGCCAGCATCAACCTGCACCCTACCTTCGCTGCCTCCTGGCCGGAGCTGCGCGGCAGGCTGCTGGACGGCATTGGCGACGGATACTGATTGGCGATGGACACTTAATATCCATGGACACCGATAAGTTCCGGCTGCTGCTGGAAGAGGAACGGGCGAGGAAGCTCGCCCTGCTGCCGGCGCTGAGCGCGGACATAGCCTCGGCCAACGCCGCCCGGCAGAACGCCAATGTCGACGACGAGCATGACCCCGAGGGGGCCACCATCGCCTTCGAACTCTCGCAGGCGTCCGCACTCCTGGACCAAAGCCGGTCCGGACTGGCGGAAGTGGACGCCGCCCTCGAGCGGATCCGCACGGGCACGTACGGCACATGCACGGTATGCGGGGAGCAAATCGCCGAAGGGCGGCTGGAGGCCCGCCCCTGGACGCCCTTCTGTATCAGGCACACGCGCGGCCGGGCGTAAGCCCACCCCTTCGCCGATCATTCCCGCGGCCTGTTCCGCCGAAGGGAAGAGCATCGTACTCTAGGGCTGGGAGGTGATTGCCATGCAGGCAACCCAAGGAGACCGCATCATCATCCGGGGCAGGACCGTGGAGTCCTCGGACCGGCACGGTGAGATTCTGGAGGTCAAGGGCCAGAACGGAGCGCCGCCGTACCACGTCCGTTTTGACGATGGTCACGAGACCATCCTGTACCCCGGCGGCGACTTCACCGTCGAGCACCACACCACCTAGTTGCCCGGATGACGGCACCGCCACGGCCCGGCCGGACTCTGATCGCAGCCCTTGCCATCATTGCCGGTCTTGCCGCCGTGGCGCTCGCCAACGTGGCCGCGGCGGTCTTCGGAGAAGGCACCGCTCCATGACAACGGCTCCATGCCGGCTGCCTCATGACAAAGCCCCGGTAGCTGAAGCCTCAGGAAACGGGCTGCCCCTTGATCGGGGCCCGGTCGGCGCCGTATTCGGCCGTCACCAGGATGGGCAGGTGGTCCGACTTCCCCCGAGGCAGCGTCTCGACGCTTTCAATGTCCAGACCCAATGATGTGGCAAAGTCGAAGTGGCCCTTGAAGACCTTGTACCGGGTGTAGGTCCTGCGGTTGCTTAGTGACAGCGCGTAGCCGGAGTTCTTCATGTGCGCGTCGAGGCTCTTGGTGAAGAACGGATAGTTGAAGTCGCCCACCATCAGTGTCATGAGCCCGGTGCCCATGCTCAGCAGTTCGGCATGCGCCGCGTGGATCTGCTTGCGCCGCAGCGAGTTTGACGCGGTGAGCGGGGCGGCGTGGAACGAGCCCACCACCAGTTCATGGTCGGTTTCGTTGTCCACCATCCGGGTGCCGATCAGCCGCTCATGGGCCGGTGCCATCACACGGTCGTGCATCGACTTCTTCAGGGCGAAGGTCTGGGTATCCAGGGCCGTGAACCGGTCAGTCCGGTAGTAGATGGCCAGGCCCAGCCTGTTGCCCTTGGTGTAGTCGGCCAGATGGAGCGGGCCGAGTGTGTCAGGCAGATCGGATGAATCACATTCCTGAAGGCAGAGGACATCTATCCCAAAGTTGCGGGCCAGACTCATCAGTTCGCCGCTTGCCTTGTGCTTGCGGAGGTTGTAGCTAATAACTCGCATCGAACACCTCTTCCGAGGGCTGCTAGAAGGACCAGTCTCCGAGTCTACCCAGATCATCATATGGAGATCCGGACATTAAGCGCGCGTCCGGCGGGGCAAAAAATATGCCGCGGCGGACGTGTGCCTGACTCCACTGGCCGCTGCGGTCCGCGGCCGGGGCGGCTCTGCAGGCCGGAGGCGATAGAGTGAACCGGGATTAACCGATCACACTTTGGAAGGAGTCAACGTTGACTGCTGAACTCCCGGAACTTGCCGACGGCGACTTCTACTACCAGGACCTCGGCGGCGGCCGCTTCCGTTCCACCATCCACGCCCAGGGGGCCTGGAACGCCCACGAGCAGCACATGGCCCCGGCGTCGGGACTCCTGGCGGACCGGCTGGACCGGCATGAGCCCCGGGACGACATGCGGATGGCCCGGCTCAGCTACGAAATCCTGGGACTGATCCCCGGCGGTGAGTTTGACATCGTCACCACCACGCTGCGCCCGGGGCGCACCATCGAGCTGCTGCAGGCTGAGCTGGTGGCGGCCGGCCGCGTGGCCATCAGGGCGACGGCCTGGCGCATGATCACCAGCGACACATCCGCGGTGGCCGCCGTCGAGGACGGCACCATCCCGTCGCCGGACGAATGCAAGCCCTACGACGGCGCGAGCGTGTGGCCGGGGGGATACATCCGTTCCCTGGAAATGAGGGTGGCGGAAGGCCACCGGCCCGGCGCGGGGAAGGTGTGGCTGCGCACGGACCACCCGCTGACGGACGGAAACGACAGCACGGACATGGCACGGTTGATGGGACTGGTGGACACCGCCAACGGCATCGCCGCGCGGGTTCCGCCAGGCAAGGACAGCTACGCGTTCCCCAACCTGGACCTCCAGGTCCACATGTACCGGCGGCCGGAGGGCGAGTGGCTGGGACTGGACAACGCCGTGTCCTTTGGTGCCGACGGCATCGGCCTCACCTCGACCGTGCTCCATGACCTGTCCGGCCCGTTCGGGCGGGCGGAACAGATCCTCACGCTGCGGAATAGCTGACCCGCCGCCCCCGCTGACGGCCGGCCGGCCGCCCGTGCTCTAGTGGAAGACCAGCCAGCCCGCCAGCGTGGCGAGGGCGGTCAGCAGCGCGCCCCATGCCATGTCCACGACGATGAGCTGCAGCGGCCAGGTCTTGAGTGTCGCGGCATTGGTGAGGTCATAGGTTGCGTAGGCAAAGGCGCCCAGCGCCGCTCCATGGCCGACGGCGGTCAGCCAGGTGCCGCCGTCGAGCGCCGGCCGCAGGGCAAAGAAAACGATGCCCGCAATGTAAATCAAATAGAACGCCACGGCGTACCCTAGATTGGGCCGGTCAGCCAGCAAACCACCGATATGGCTGCGGTAGAACGGGTTCATGAGCTTGAGCCACACGGCGTCGATCACGGCAAAGGCAGCGGCGACCACCAGGAATTGCAACATGACCATAAGGGAGCTTAGCAACATGCAGCAGGCCGGGGCTGATTCACGGACTCTGACCCTAGTCCGGCAGGAGCAGTCCCTCGGTGCCGTCCGGGACCTTGATTTCGGGATCGAACTCCTCGGCAAGGCCAGGGCCGGGGACATCGGACCCACCCTTCGGCTGTACCGGCCCGCACCGACTGTTGCCTTTGGCCAGCGCGACACCCGCCTGCCAGGCTTCGGCGCCGCCGCCCAGGCCTGCCGTGACCTGGGGTTCGAACCGCTGATCCGCAAAGCGGGAGGCCGCGCTGCCGCCTACCACGAGGGCACCCTCATCATTGACCACGTGGAGCCGCACAGCGACGCCATCGCCGGAGCCAAGGGCCGGTTCGCTTTTTTCGGCGAGATGCTGGCGGGGGCGCTGCAGAGCGTGGGCGTGCACGCCGCCGTGGGTGAGATCCCCGGGGAGTACTGCCCCGGTGAATACAGCGTCCACGGCTTCGACCCCGTTGCTCCCGCGCACCGGATCAAGCTGGTGGGCACGGCCCAGCGTGTGGTGTCTGGCGCCTGGCTGTTCAGTTCCGTCGTCGTGGTGGAGAACTCGGCGCCCATCCGCGAGGTGCTTACGGCCAGTTATGGGGCCCTGGGGCTGGACTGGGATCCGGCGACCGCCGGCGCGATCAATGACCTCGTGCCCGGCCTGAACGTGCAGGCCATCGAGGATGCTGTGGTCCGCACCTACGCGGACTACGCGACGATGGGCCAGGCGGACTTCAGCAGCCTCCGCGCGTAGTGTTGCACTCTGCCTTTGGCGCGGCCTTTGCCGTGGACCGTTTATTCGGTGGCTGAGGGAATCTGGCAGATCATCAGGACGTTTCCGTCCGGGTCCCGGAAGTTGAACCATTGGTCGTCGTTGACGTCCGTGAGTTCCACGCCCCGGGTTTGCATGAACGCGTGGGCCGCGTGGATGTCCGCAGTGTTGAAGTGGAACGCCGGAACCTGGAAGACGGCGCCGGGGGAGTAGATCCTGCTGTCCAGGACCAGGCCGGCCCCCTCCATGGGGAGGATGTACAGGTGGTCCAGCAGGACCTTGTCATCGGCGGGCACGCCGAGCATGCCGCAATACCAGTCACGGGCTTCCTCGATATCGCTGACGGGGACAAAGACGGTGCCGATCTGCGGGGAAACTGGGTTCACAGCAATCCTTTGGAACGCGGGACGGAACTCGAACTGTAACGCACCGGACTGGCCATCGCCGGAAGCGTCGCCGGGCCCGGAATTTTCGTACCCAGAGCTGTCGATTTCAAACGCCGGGGAGAGGACGATTAAGGAACAGCCGCTGAAAAAAGGAGGTCGGTGATGTGCTATTCATCGCGGGCGGATTTCGGCTGGGACACCCGAAAGGATACCGTCCGAAAGCCTGAGTCGCACCGGGAACCGGCACAGCCGGAAGCTGCGCACGGCAACCCGTTGCCCGTGGACCATCCGGAACCCCGGAGCCACGCGGACGAGACGAGGCTGTGGGCCTTCCTGGCCCGCCGCAAGGAGCCCCGCCGCAGGAAGTCCACGCGCCCGGGCCGGTGCAGGACCGGGTCGACGAAAAGGTCTGAACAAACACGTAGAGGCACCGGATTTCCGGTGCCTCTACGTGTTACTACTTTGGCGTCTGCCCTATGCGGCGAGCCTGTTCTTGACCTCGGCTGCCGACGGGTTCGTGGCGGCGGTGCCGTCCGGGAAGAGGACGGTGGGGACGGTGCGGTTGCCGCCGTTGATCTGCTCCACGAGCTCGGCCGTGCCGTCAACCTCTTCGATGTTGATCTCGGTGTAGCCGATGCCCTGGGCATCCAGCTGCTTCTTCAGCCGATTGCAGTAGCCGCACCAGGTGGTCGAGAACATGGTGATGGTGCCGTCTTCGGGGGTAAAGTCCACGGGCTCTCCTCGGATTGATATGGTCCTGTCGGTTTCCTTCCCCACAACCGTAACCCGGGCGCCGGTATTCCCCCGCCTCTGTTGCAATGGCATGCTGGTGCCATGTGTGGACGTTACGTCATGGCCCGGGCGGTGGGGGATCTGCTGGCCGAATTCGACGCAGAACTTGAAAACGAAACTGAAATCCCGCCGTCGTGGAACGTTGCGCCCACCGACGGCGCTCCCATTGTTCTGGAACGGCTTATCGACGGCGACACGGTCCGCCAGTTGCACGTAGCCCGCTGGGGCTTGGTGCCCTCCTGGGCAAAAAGCCCGGCCATTGGCGCGAAGATGATCAACGCCAGAAGCGAGTCGGTCCTCGAAAAGCCGGCGTTCCGCAAGGCCGTCCAGTCGAGGCGCTGCGCGGTCCCGGCGGACGGCTACTACGAATGGAAGCAGGGCGAGGGCCGCAGTAAGCAGCCCTATTACGTCCACCCCCGGGACGAGTCCGCCATCGCCTTCGCCGGACTGTACGAGTGGTGGAAGGACCCGTCCGTGCCCCCGGGTGAACCCGCCCAGTGGATGCTGTCCATGTCCATCATGACGGCGGACTCGCCGCCGGCCGGAACCGAAGGGACGGTGTTCGCCGAACTCACTGCCCTCCACGACCGTGTCCCGCTCCCGATGAGCCGCGACACCATGGCGGCGTGGCTTGACCCGCAGGTGGATGATGCCGCCGGCCTCGTGGACCTGGTCCGCTCCGGCGTGAAGGAAGTTGCCGCCGGCTGGCGGGTGGATTCCGTGGGCAAAGCGGTGGGGAACGTCCGCAACAACTCGCCCGAGCTCATCGAGCCGGTGGAGGCGCTCTTATGACGCTGCGCCTCCGGATGGACCCGGCCGGAACCAGGGGCAGGCCTGCGATCAGACGGTGACCCGTCCGCCGTCGTCCACTCTCCAGGTGGGGTTGAAGGCAATTTCCCAGCGGAAGCCGTCAGGATCCGCGAAGTATCCGGTGTAGCCGCCCCACGGCTGGGTCTTGCCAGGAGCCACGACGGCGGCGCCGGCCGACTCTGCCTGTGCCATCACCTGGTCCACCTGCTCCGCGGTGCCCACGTTGTGGCTGAGCGTAATGCAGGGAACGGCGGACGGGGCGTCGACGGCGGCCTCGGCCTGCATCTGCCCGGCATCCCACAGGGAGAGAATCAGGCCGTGGTTGGCCTGGATGAAGATGACTTCGTCGGGAACCTCGCGGTGGACCGGCCAGCCCAGGCCGTCCACATAGAAGCGCCGGGAGGCGGCCACGCTGCGCACTCCCAATGAAATAAAATCGACTCTGGGCTGCATGGTTCGATACTGTCATGATCATGCCCACAAATCACGGAGACGAGAAAAACGCCCAGGCTGACCGGGAACAGCTCGCCGCCGTGCGGATCGCGGTGGATGAGGTGGACGAGCAGATTGTCACGCTGATTGCCCGCCGCGAACGCCTGATCCGGATCGCGGGGACCCTGAAGGGTGATGACGCCGAAGTGCGGGCCCCCGGCCGCGTGGAGCGGGTAATCGAGCACGTGCGCCAGGCCGCCGAGAAAAAAGAAATCGACCCGGACATCGTGGAAACCACGTACCGGGCCATGATCTCGAAGTTCATCGAGCTTGAGATGAAAATCCACAACGACAACAGCTGAGCTGTCTACAGCCGCGTGAACTGTTTTACGATCGCCCCTGAGTTGTCCATAGGCACGCCGGGGCGCGGGGGCGGCTGGTCGGGCTGCTGCCCGGAGCCGCTCGCGGGGGAGCCGACCCTCTAGAGCTTCTCCTCGACGGGGACGCCGGACTGGAATTCCCGCCCGTCGGCCTCGCTGAACGCGGACATGAGGTGGCTCTTATCGAGCCCCATAACCGTGCTCATGGGGAAGTTGCCCGTGATGGTGTTGCCCGAGTGTTCAACGCTGCTGAGATCGAAGTTTTCCTCCGTGCCATCGTGGCTGAAGGAGTAGATCGAGACCGCCTCGCCGTTCATGAACTCGATTCCCAGCCTCCGTTGATGCGAATAATCCGGAGTGGCAGCCACGAGCCCCACAACAAAGGCGCCCGATGCTGGAATGTTGCCGTCGATATCGAACCTGGCCACCAATGTGCTTTCTTTGGCGGCGATGCTTACCTGCTTCAGGAGCGCGTCATTGGAACTCATGGGACCATCCTGCCCTGTGAGCCGCCGTCCGTCCACACCCACCTAGGTTTTGTCCCCGGCCCGGCGTAGACTGGAACTATTCGAATACATATTCGAACGACTGCGTATTATCCGCAGGATGGGATTGGTATCCGGAGGCATCATGGGAACGTTCAGCGAGTCTGTTGACGTCGTCTGCGCACCTACCGGTGAGCCGGCGGAGCTTCGGTGGGGCGGCAGGGAATACAGGGTCTGCGCTGAACCCCTGCGCTGGTACGAACGCCGCCAGTGGTGGGCCGAAGAACGGCGTGCACCGCTGGGAAGCGGCCCAGGGCTTGTGGACCATGAGATCTGGCGTGTGCAGGTCCTGCCGGCCGGCAAAAACAGCCCGCCTGAAACTCCGGCTGCAGAACCGGCTGAACCCCTGACCCTTGACCTGGTGCGGCATACCGGCAGCGGACGCTGGCGCCTGCTCCGGATCCACGACGCCATCAAACCCAGAGACGCACTCCGGCACAAATCAGCATGAGCTTCACTCACCTACACGTTTCCACCGCCTTCAGCGCCCATTACGGCGTCTCCTGGCCGGATGAACTCGCCCAGGCGGCAGCGGCCCAGGGCGCAACCGCCCTGGGCTGCACGGACCGGGATGGCCTGTATGGCACCGTAAAGCACCTCAAGGCATGCATGGCTGCCGGGATTGACCCCGTGGTCGGCGTCGACCTGTCAGTGTTCGACGACGAGGGTGACCACGGGGGCGGGTTGCCTGATGCCCGGGTTTCCAAAACCCGGTTTTCCGCGGACCGCGTCACCGGGCGGGTGGTAGTGCTAGCTCACGGACACAACAACGGGGCAGGGTATAAGGCCCTGTGCCGGCTGATCTCCGACGCGCACGCCCGCACCTCGGGCAAGGCAGGGGGAACTGTGCCGGTCGCCGTCACCAGGGCTGAACTCGCCTCACGCGTCCTGGACCCGGCAACCCTGAAACCGGTGCTCACCGTTCTGTTGGGTCCGGATTCCGACGTCGGCCTGGCACTGGGCGGCCGGCGGTACCTCCGCCCCCGCACCCTGTTCAAGGGCTGGCTGGACGCCATGCCGGCCGGAAGCGTCGCGGCAGAGATCGTCACCCACCTCAGTGCACCGGGGGAGCCCCTTAGTACGGCCCATGCAGTCCGCATGCTCAAGCTGGCTCAGGAGTACGGCGTGCCGGCCGTGCTCACCAACGCAGTCCGTTACTGCGAGGAGGACGGTGCCGCCACCGCCGACGTCCTGGACTCCGCACGCACGCTGAAGTCACTCCCCGAGCTCTCCGCCGCGCCACTGCTCCAGCCCAACGGCCAGGGCTGGCTGAAAACCCCGGACCAAATGGTGGAACTGGGGAAGGAAATTATCCATGCCGCCGGCTACGGGTCCGCCGATGTCCAGGTGCTGCTGACGCAGACTGAGGCGCTCGCGGACCGATGCCGCATGGATCCCGAGTCAGACATGGGCTGGAAGCAGCCGGTGGTCCCCGAGGCCGCCGTCATCGGCATTGAAGGGGATCCGCTGGCAGAACTCGCCCAGCGGTGCGAAGCCGGAATTGCGCGGCGCTTCCCGGGCATCTCCGGGAAGGCGGAAGCGGACATGCGCACCCGGCTGCAGCATGAGCTGAAGATCATTGCCCGCCTCGGCTTTGCCTCCTACTTCCTCACCGTGGCCGAGGTTTCCCGCATGATCCTGGACATGGGCGTGCGGGCGGCAGCGCGGGGATCGGGGGCTTCCAGCCTGGTGAACTACCTGATCGACATCAGCCAGGTGAACCCGCTCCAGCATGACCTGATCTTCGAACGGTTCCTCTCCGGCGACCGGTCCACCCTGCCGGATATCGACATCGATGTGGAAAGCGCGGAGCGGCACAACGTCTACCGGAAGATCTTTGACCGGTTCGGCTCCCAGCGCGTCACGCTGATGAGCATGCAGAACGGCTACCGCGCCCGCGGTGCGGTGCGGGACGCCGGGATGGCGTTGGGCATGGACGACGGTGATGTCGGCGAGATTGCCAAACAGCTATGGCGCTTCTCGGCACGGAAGTTCCGCGAGGCGCTGGAGGAAAAGCCGGAACTCCGCGAGTTCGCCGGACGCGTGGAACAGCGGAACTTCTCCGAGAACCAGCAGCTGGACCTGCTGGTGGACCTCACCGAACGGCTGGACCGCCTTCCCCGCCACATCTCCATGCACCCCTGCGGGGTGATCCTCGGAGATGCCACCCTGCTGGACAGGACACCCGTCCAGCCCAGCGGCCTTGGCCTGCCCATGAGCCAGTTCGACAAGCACGACATGGACCCCATGGGCATGCTGAAGCTGGATGTCCTGGGCGTCCGGATGCAAAGCGCCATGGCCTTTGCCGTGCGGGAGATCATCCGGATCCATCCCTCCAAGGCGGAAGTGGTGGCTGCCGGAGCACATCCCGTTGGACCTGGCGGCAACGGGCCCGACTACATCACCGAGGACGGGCTGATCGACCTCAATGCCGTGCCTCTGGACGATGAGCCGACCTATGAGCTGATCAGAAGCACCCACACGTTGGGATGCTTCCAGATCGAGTCACCGGGCCAGCGGGAGCTGGTGGGCAAGATGGCCCCGCGTGAATTCAACGACCTCATCATCGACATCTCACTGTTCCGCCCCGGCCCCATGAAATCTGACATGGTCAGGCCCTTCCTCGAACACAGGCACGGGTTCGCGCCGGAGACCTACCCGCACCCGGACCTGAAGCCGGTGCTCCAGGAAACCCACGGGGTGACGGTCTTCCATGAACAGATCCTGCGGACCTTCGATGTGATGACCGGCTGCGGGCTGGCAAAAGCCGACGAGTTCCGCAGGGCGTTGAGCAATGACGCCCTGGAAGGCCAGGTTGAGGAGTATTTCCGCCGCGAGGCAAAAGCCATGGGATACAAACCGGACGTCGTGGACAAGGTCTGGGGGACCCTGAAATCGTTCGCCAGCTTCGGGTTCTGCAAAGCCCATGGCGCCGCCTTTGCCGTGCCCACCTACCAGTCGGCCTGGCTGAAGGCCCACCATCCGGAAGCGTTCCTTGCCGGCCTGTGGGAGCACGATCCCGGCATGTACCCCAAGCGGCTCCTGGTGGCCGAAGCACGCCGCATGGGAATCCCCATCCTTCCTCTGGACATCAACCGCAGCGGGGCGGAGTACAGGGTGGAACGGGTCGCGGACGGCCCCGACCGGGGAAAGCTGGGTATCCGGCTGAGCCTCAACGGCATCTTCGGGCTGTCCGGTTCTGAACTGAAGCGGATCGTTGCCGGCCAGCCCTATGACTCCCTGGCGGACCTGAGGGACCGCTCCAGGCTGAGCAAGCCAAGCATCAAGAGGCTCGCCCAGCTCGGTGCCTTTGACGCCATGCACCGGGAATCCGGCGGGACGGCCAACCGGGCAGACCTTATCCAGCACCTGCAAAGCCTGCAGGGCAAGCCGGCAAAGAAAGGCGCCGACATCGTTGAGGGGCAGCTCGCGCTGCCGCTTGGGGACGTCGAACTGCGGAACGTCAAAGCCGGGCTGCCGGAACCCACCACCGTGGAGAACGTCCGGGCTGAGCTTGACCTCATGGCTGTTGACGTCAGCGAACACCTGATGTCCAGCCACCGGCCCCTCCTGGACCGGCTGGGCGTCACCACAGCGGACAAGCTGCTTGGGCTGCGCAACGGCACGGAGGTCCTGGTGGCCGGTGTGAGGATCGCCACCCAGACACCGCCCATGCGCGGCGGCAGGCGGGTGGTCTTCATCAGCATCGACGACGGCACCGGGTGCGTGGATTCCGTGTTCTTCCACGAGGCGCAGGAGCACGCCGGGCCGCTGCTGTTCGGCACCCGGCTGCTGCTTATCCGGGGAACCACCCGGCGGACCGGTCCGCGCGGCATCAGCCTAAGCGCCAGCATGGCCTGGGACCTCAGCCAGGTGGATACCCTGCCCTTCCCTGAACGGGGGACGACCGCTGTGCCTGAGGAAATTAGGCAGCCGGGGCCGCTCGAAGGCATCGGCAGGAACCTGGCCATCACCGGACTGGGAAGCTGACCGCGTTGCCATTTCCACTTGGACTCCGCGGTGTTCCGCCTGGCCGCCGCCGTGGCGCTTTGGTTGGCCGCTTCAGCAACCGATAACATTGACGAGGCTGGCTGTGGTCCCCGTACGCCACAAGCTACGAAGCCTGAACTTTGAATAGGAGACACCCGTGTCAGATGCCCAGCAGATCACCCTCATCGTCGATGGCGAAGAAATGAAGGTGACTACCGGGACCACCGGCGCGGAACTCTTCTTTGAGCGCCGCGACGTCGTTGTGGCCCGGGTCGACGGCGAACTCAAGGACCTGGACCAGCCCCTTCCCGAGGGTGCCGAGGTTGAAGGCGTCACCATCGATTCCCCCGACGGGCTCAACGTACTGCGCCACTCCACCGCGCACGTCATGGCCCAGGCCGTCCAGCAGCTGCGCCCGGACGCCAAACTGGGCATCGGTCCCTACATCACTGACGGGTTCTACTTCGACTTCGACGTCGAGGAGCCCTTCACTCCCGAGGACCTCCGCCAGCTGGAAAAGATGATGCTCAAGATCGTCAACCAGAACCAGAAGTTCGTCCGCCGCGTGGTATCCGAGGACGAGGCCCGCGAAGCGATGAAGAACGAGCCCTACAAGCTCGAACTGCTGGGCAAGAAGAACGACGCCGCCGATGCCGGCGAAGGCGTCAACGTCGAAGTGGGCGCCGGCGACATCACCATCTACGACAACGTCGACCGCAAGAGCGGGGACAGCGTCTGGTGCGACCTGTGCCGCGGACCCCACCTGCCCAACACCAAGCTCATCTCCAACGCCTTCGCCCTGACCCGGTCCTCGGCCGCTTACTGGCTGGGCAACCAGAACAATCAGCAGCTGCAGCGCATCTACGGCACCGCGTGGCCCACCAAGGACGCCCTGAAGGCATACCAGGAACGCATCGCCGAGGCCGAGCGCCGCGACCACCGGAAGCTGGGCGCCGAGCTGGACCTGTTCTCCTTCCCGGACGAGCTGGGCTCGGGCCTGCCGGTCTTCCACCCCAAGGGCGGCATCATCCGCAAGGCCATGGAGGACTACTCACGCCAGCGGCACGTGGACGCCGGCTACGAGTTCGTCTACACCCCGCACATCACCAAGGGGCACCTGTACGAGGTCTCCGGCCACTTGGACTGGTACCGGGACGGCATGTTCCCCGCGATGCACATCGACGCGGAGCACAATGAGGACGGGACCGTCCGCAAGCCCGGCCAGGACTACTACCTCAAGCCGATGAACTGCCCCATGCACAACCTGATCTTCCGCTCGCGCGGCCGGTCCTACCGCGAACTGCCCCTGCGGCTGTTCGAATTCGGCTCGGTCTACCGCTACGAGAAGTCCGGCGTGGTGCACGGCCTGACCCGCGTGCGGGGCATGACACAGGATGACGCCCACATCTACTGCACCCGCGAGCAGATGAAGGACGAGCTCACCACCACGCTGAACTTCGTCCTGGGCCTGCTCAAGGACTACGGCCTGGACGACTTCTACCTCGAGCTGTCCACCAAGAACGAGGACAAGTTCGTCGGCGACGACGCCACCTGGGAGGAAGCCACCCGCACCCTGGCCGAAGTGGCCGAGGCCTCCGGGCTGGAGCTTGTTCCGGACCCGGGCGGAGCCGCGTTCTACGGACCCAAGATCTCGGTCCAGGCGAAGGATGCCCTGGGCCGTACCTGGCAGATGTCCACGATCCAGCTCGACTTCAACCTGCCTGAGCGCTTCGAGCTTGAGTTCCAGGCCGCCGACGGCACCCGCCAGCGTCCGGTCATGATCCACCGGGCCCTGTTCGGATCGGTGGAGCGGTTCATGGGCGTCCTCACCGAGCACTATGCCGGTGCCTTCCCGGCCTGGCTCGCTCCCGTGCAGGTGGTGGGCATCCCGGTGGCGGAGGCCTTCAACGACTACATGTTCGACGTCGTCGACAAGCTCAAGGCTGCCGGCATCCGCGCCGAGGTGGACATTTCCTCGGACCGTTTCCCGAAGAAGATCCGCACGGCCAGCAAGGACAAGATCCCGTTCGTGCTGATCGCCGGCGGTGAGGACGCCGAAGCGGGCGCTGTGTCCTTCCGGTTCAGAGACGGCAGCCAGGACAACGGCGTGCCCGTGGAAGAGGCTGTCCAGCGGATCGTGGACGCCGTCCGCAACCGGACCAGCTAGCCGCGGCGGAGGGGGAACACGTGCAGGAGAACACAGGGTCGGGCTATCCGGGCGACGCGGAAGTGACGGACGATTTTGGTCTCGCCGGCGTTCCGGATGCATTTCAGCGGCTGTGGACTCCGCACCGCATGGCCTACATCAAGGGCGGGCAGCACCAGTTCAAGAACCAGGACGACTGCCCGTTCTGCGTCGCGCCTGCGCGCACCGACGAGGAATCCCTCATCGTGTACCGGGGGCGCACGAGCTACGTGGTGCTGAACCTGTTCCCCTACAACCCCGGCCACCTGCTGGTCTGTCCGTACCGTCATGTCCCCGATTACACGGACCTGACGGTGGAGGAGACCGCCGAATTCGCCGAGCTGACGCAGACCGCCATGCGGGTGCTGCGGAAGGTGGCGAATCCCGGCGGCTTCAACCTCGGCATGAACCAGGGCGTGGTGGGCGGGGCCGGCATCGCGGGGCACCTGCACCAGCACATCGTGCCGCGCTGGGGCGGGGACGGGAATTTCTTCCCGATCATCGCCCAGACCAAGGCGATCACCCAGACCCTCGACGAGGTCCGCCAGCAGGTCGCCGACGCCTGGCCTGGGGAGACGCATGCTGAATAGGCATGCCCGCGGGTTCTTCACCGCGCTTTTTACCCCGATTGCACGCTGGCTACTGAAAATGGGCGTCTCGCCGGACGCCATCACCATTGTGGGCACGGCCGGCGTGGTGGTCGGGGCCCTGGTCTTCTATCCGCTCGGCCAACTGTTCTGGGGAACCGTGTTCATCACGGCGTTCATCTTCTCCGACGTCATCGACGGCATCATGGCCCGGATGCAGAACCTCGGCGGCCGCTGGGGAAACTTCCTGGACTCCAGCCTTGACCGGTTGGCGGATGGTGCCCTCTTTGCCGGCCTGGCCATCTGGTTTTTCACCGGTGGTGCCGATGCCCCCATAGCCATTGCCGCCGTCGTCTGCCTTGTTCTTGGCATGGTGGTTTCCTATGTCCGGGCGAAGGCCGAATCCCTCGGCTTCACGGCGAACGTTGGCATTGCCGAACGTGCTGAACGGCTGGTTTCCGTCCTGGTAATCACCGGGCTGACCGGTGCCGGACTGCCCCCCGTGGTGCTGCTGGCCACCCTGGTGCTGCTGGCCGCGGCGAGCCTCGTCACCGTCGTGCAGCGCGTCCTGGCCGTGCGCGTCCAGTCGCTGGAAGACTCCGAACAAACCTGATTAAGCCGGGCTGCCGCGGTGGGACTAGTATTAGGACTGCCCGGTCAATGGATCCGGTAATCCGGTGTGTGCAAAAACGGCATGTCCGTGCCAGCCTGCACTGCCGGCGAAGGTCATCTAGCTACCCATAGGGGTTTTTGTGTCTACACCTGATGTAAGCAACGAAGCCGGCTCGTCCGCCAACAGCGTGACTGGCAGCAACCGCGTCAAGCGCGGCATGGCGGAGATGCTCAAGGGCGGCGTCATCATGGACGTCGTCAACGTCGAGCAGGCCCGCATCGCCGAAGATGCCGGTGCCGTTGCCGTTATGGCGCTCGAGCGCGTCCCGGCCGACATCCGCGCCCAGGGCGGCGTGTCCCGCATGTCCGATCCGGACATGATCGAGGCGATCATCGACGCCGTGTCCATCCCGGTCATGGCGAAGGCCCGCATCGGCCACTTCGTCGAGGCCCAGGTCCTGCAGTCCCTCGGCGTGGACTACATTGACGAGTCCGAGGTCCTGACCCCGGCTGACTACGTCAACCACATCGACAAGTGGAACTTCACCGTTCCCTTCGTCTGCGGTTCCACCAACCTTGGGGAGGCGCTGCGCCGCATCAACGAGGGCGCGGCCATGATCCGCTCCAAGGGTGAGGCCGGTACCGGGGACGTCTCCAACGCCACCGGACACATGCGCCAGATCCGCGCCGAGATCGCCAAGCTCGCGGCCCTGCCCGAGGACGAGCTGTACGTCGCGGCCAAGGAACTGCAGGCCCCGTACGAACTGGTCAAGGAAGTTGCCGCCACCGGCAAGCTCCCGGTGGTGTTGTTCACCGCCGGCGGCATCGCCACCCCGGCCGACGCCGCGATGATGATGCAGCTCGGCGCCGACGGCGTGTTCGTCGGTTCCGGTATCTTCAAGTCCGGCAACCCGGCCCAGCGCGCCGCCGCCGTCGTGAAGGCCACCACCTTCTTCGACGACCCGGACGTCATCGCCAAGGCCTCCCGCGGCCTGGGCGAGGCCATGGTCGGCATCAACGTCGACGAAATCCCGCAGCCGCACCGCCTCGCCGAGCGCGGCTGGTAGCAGCAGCTAATTAGTACGACGACGGCCGCTCACCTTTTCCAGGTGACCGGCCGTCGTCGTTCTTTAACTTGGAGTTTTTGTCCAGATAATGGGACTTAAACGGGTCCGAAGTCGCGACAAATGGACAAAAACTCCAAACCTCGAGGGGGGGTAAGGGTCGGGTTATTCGAGGCCGCGGCGTTTGAGGAGGGGCTCCAGGGCGGCGTCTCGTCCGCGGAGGGTCCGGAATGACTCGAGCGGGTCCCGGCTGTTGCCGCGGGAGAGCAGTTCCGCGCGGAAGCGGTCGCCGTTGGCCCGGTTGAGCCCGCCGTTCTCGGTGAACCAGTCCACCGTCTCGGCGTCCAGCACCTCGCTCCAGATGTAGGAGTAGTAGCCTGCAGCGTAGCCGTCGCCCGCAAAGATGTGCTGGAAATAGCCCGTCCGGTACCGGGGCGGAATCAGCGGATGGGCCACCCCCGCGGCCGCCAGGGCCTTCGCCTCGAATTCGAGGGCGTCCTCGGGAACGCCGTCGGCCTCCAGGACGTGCCAGGCCAGATCCAGCAACGCCGCGCCGAGGTACTCCGTCGTGGCGAACCCCTCGCCCCACAGGCGGGACTCGTTGAGCCGGTCGACGACGTCCTGGGCCAGCGGCTCGCCCGTGGCGTGGTGGCGGGCGTAATTGGCCAGCACCTCCGGCCACATGATCCACATCTCGTTGACCTGGGACGGGTACTCCACGAAGTCCCGCGGCACCGACGTGCCCGAGAACCGGGGGTAGGTGACGCTGGAAAACAGCCCGTGCAGGGCGTGGCCGAACTCGTGGAACGCGGTCCGTACCTCGTCGAGTGTCAGCAGCGTGGGCTCACCGGCGGGCGGCTTGGAGATGTTCAGGTTGTTGATCACCACCGGCTTGGTGCCGAGCAGCGCCGACTGTTCCACCAGCGAATTCATCCATGCGCCTCCCCGTTTGGTTTCGCGGGTGTAGTAGTCGCCCAGGAACAGGCCCAGCTCTGTTCCGTCCGCGTCCCGGACCTCCCAGATCCGGACGTCCTCGTGGTAGCCGGCGAGGTCCGTGCGCTCGTGGAACGTGATGCCGAAGAGCGAGGTTGCGGCGAAGAACACGCCGCCCGTCAGCACCCCGTCCAGCTCGAAGTACGGCCTGAGGGCCTGCTCGTCCACGGTGTACCGTTCCCGCCGCACCTTGGCCGAGTAATAGGCCCAGTCCCAGGCCTCGAGCGGGTGGCCGGCGCTTTCGGCCAAGGCAGCAGCCTCGGCGTCGGCGTTCCGGACGGCGGCGGGCGCCAGCCGGTTCAGCATGGTCCGCACGGCGCCGAAGTCCGGGGCTGTCTGCCGGTCCACCACCAGTTCGGCATAGTTTGCGAAGCCCAGCAGGGCGGCCTTTTCGGCGCGGAGCCGGACCATTGATTTCACCAGGTCCAGGACGTCGAGGTCACCGCCGGAGCTGCCGCGGGCAATGGACGCCTCGAAGAGCCGCCGGCGCACGTCCCGGTTGTCCAGTGATGCCAGGGCGGGCTGGTTGCTTGGCTGGATGAGCGTCAGGAGGAACTTGCCGTCATGTCCGGCAACGCGGGCTGCCTCCGCGGCGCTGGCGATCTCGTCCGCGGGAAGGCCGGCGAGGTCCTCGGCGCTGTCGAGCAGCAGGGCGGCGGACTTCATGGCTTCCTTGACGCGCTGCCCGAATTCCGTGCCCAGCCGGGACAGCTCTGCGTTCAGCGAACGGAGACGGTCCTGGCCGGCGTCGTCCAGCTGAATGCCGGACTGGCGGAATTCCTTGAGGTACTCCTCGACCAGCCGTGCCGATTCGGCGTCCAGGCCCGTGGTCTCCACGGCGGCGAACCGCTCGTACAGCGCCCGGTTGAGGTAGACGGCGTCCTGGTGGGCGGCGAAGCGAGGCGACAGGTCGGTCTCGAGTTTCCTGATCGCCTCGGAGGCGTCGGCCGACACCAGGGTGAAGAATGAGGCCGCGGCGCGGTCCAGCAGCCGGCCGGACCGTTCCATGGCCAGCGCGGTGTTCTCGAACGTGGCGGGCCCGGGGTTGTCCACGATGGCCTGGATCTCGGCCAAGTGTTCGGCGAGCCCGGCGTCAACCGCCTCGGCATAGTGGGCGTCGTCGATGTCGGCAAACGGCGGCAGACCGAACGGCAGGGTGCTGGGGGACAGGAGGGGATTGGTCATGAAGCAACCCTTTCATGCAGCCCCGCGGTGCACAATGTTTTCGCGGGCGACGTGCTGGTCCACGCCCAGTTGTGGCAGCACGTCCACGCTGCACATGGACCGCCTCCAACGTCGCGCAGCACCGTCAGTCATTGTCAGTGCGCCCTACCGCTGGTGCCCCGCGGCACTCCCTAGCGCGGCCTGCGGGCCGCGTGCTCGCGGGCCAGGACCGCGAAGTGGTCGTCCGGTGCACCGGGTGTGAAGGTTCCGTATTTGCGTTCGACGGCGGTCCGGATCAGGAAGTCGGCGATGGCCGGGTTCTTGGGTAGCAGGGAACCGTGCAGGTAGCTGGCCACGATGTTCCGGTAGCGGGCGCCCTCCTGGCCGTCGCTGCTGTTGTTGCCCGTGCCCTTGGCCACCGTCCCCAGAGGTTGGACGCCGGGGCCCAGGGTGGTCTGGCCGCTGTGGTTTTCGTAGCCGAGCACCTCCCCGAACTCTGCGGTGGTGACCTTGACGTTGCCGATCAGCCGCTCATCCGTGCCGTGGGTCTCAATATCAAGGACCCCGATGCCGGGAATGACCGGGCCGGAGCGGGTCTTGAAGAAGCGGCCGAACAGCTGGTAGAGCCCGCAGATGAGGAGCATCGGCGTGCCGTCCTCGGCCATCCCCTTGAGGAGTCCGGCGCGGGACTGGAGGTCGTCCTGGATGACGAGCTGGCCGCTGTCCTGCCCGCCGCCGCCCAGGATGATGTCCACACCTTCCGGGAACTCGTCGCCCACGTTGTACTCGAGCAGTTCCGGCGTGTATCCGTGCCACTTTAGGCGCTGCTGCAGCACCAGGGCATTGCCCCAGTCGCCGTAGATGTTCATCTCCCGCGGATAAAGCTGCAGGACCCGGATGGTTCCCTTTGACGCGGGAGTGCCGGATGACGCAGTGCCGGCGGTCGAATCGGGGGTCAAGAGACCACCTCCACTGTGGTGATTTTGGACAGCTCACGGCGGATGGCGAGCATCGCGGTGTAAGTGCAGAAGACCCGCTTCGGCTTGCCTTTGCCGTTGCGGATGAAGTCGGCCAGGGCGGCCGGGATATCGGTGTCCACCGCCCCGATCTGCACTTCGTCGTACTGCAGGCGCAGGGCCATGTCGTACGCGCGGGAGCCGGTGACCTGGTCCACGCCTTCGGCGCGAAGCGAGTCGAAATCGACATCCCACAGCCAGGACATGTCGCGGCCGTCGGCGTAGTTGTCGTTGATGGCGATCATGGTGGCGTAGCCGCCGGATGGAAACGACTTGAGGCCCAGCCGGAATCCGCTCGGGTTCTTGACCAGAACCAGATCCAGCGGGAGCCCGTCCACGGTGAGGCTTTCGCCGCGTCCGAATGCCGGGGCCACCTCTGAGAGCGCCTTCAGCAGGGTGCCGTGGTCCGCCGTGGCCGCGCCGCTGCCGCAGATGCTGCGGGCAAGGGCCAGCGCAGCCGCGGCGTTAAAGATGTTGTAGACGCCGCGAAGCTTCATCCCGGTGGTGACCGTGCCGCCGTCGTACTCAAAATCGGCGTCATCGGCGCCCACCCGGCGGAGGACGACGTCGGCCCGGGGCCGTTCCGGCACCGCAGGCACGGGGCTGCCCGGTCCGGCGCGGAGTTCATCGTCGCTGGGGAAGGTGCCCAGCAGGGAGTCGTCCAGGCCAAAGTAGAGGACCTCGGGGCCCTGGAGCGTGTCGGCGATCCTGGCCACCCGCGGGTCCTCGCGGTTGAGCACCACGGTCCCGGTGGTCTTGGAGGCAATGTGCTGGAGGAGCTGGGCGGTCTTGTCGATCTCACCGAAACGGTCCAGCTGGTCGCGGAGGACGTTCAGCAGCAGGCTGTAGCGCGGCGGGACCCGGTTGACGAAGTGCACGGCGTGGGCCTCATCCAGCTCCAGCACGGCGATATCGGCGTCGAGCCGTCCCCGCCAGTCGACCTCGCCGAGCAGGGCGGCCGCCACGCCCCGGGTGAAGTTGCTCCCCGTGCGGTTGGTGAACACCTTCAGGCCCTGGCTTTCCAGCAGCTCCACCACCATCTTGGTGGTGGTCGTCTTGCCGTTGGTGCCGCTGACCACGGCCACGCCGTGGGGGAGAGTGGACAGGGTCCGCTGCATGAAGCCGGGATCGATATTCTCGACCACCAGGCCGGGGAATGCAGAGCCTCCGCCCCTGAGCCGGGAAACCCGGCGGACGAACTTGCCGAGCGGAACGCTGAGGGAAAACATGCTCTGTAATATATCCCAGCAGCGGCATGCAATGTGGCGGGCCCCGGCGGCGGGGACGCCGGTTTGTGCCCGGGACACTATGCTGTTTAGATGACCAATTCCCTTTCCAGCGCCCTTCCGCGCCCGGCCGGCGTGGCCGAAAAGCCCGGGTCCGGCCTGCGCATCGGCGTTCTGGCGCTCCAGGGTGACTTCCGTGAGCACCTCCGGGCGGTCGAGAGCGCCGGCGCCGCCGGCGTGGGCGTCCGCCGCCCGGCAGAGCTTGAAGGGCTCGACGGGCTCATCATCCCCGGCGGCGAGTCGACGGCCATCGACAAGCTGGCCCGCGCCTTCGACCTGGCCGAACCGCTGCGGCAGCGGATCGCCGACGGCCTCCCGGTCTACGGTTCCTGCGCGGGCATGATCCTGCTGGCGCACGACATCGCCGATCCCGCGGCAGACCTCGCGGGAAACCCCCAGCAGACGTTCGGCGGCCTCGACATCACGGTGCGCCGCAACGCCTTCGGCCGGCAGCGCGAGTCGTTCGAGACCGACCTCGACTTCAAGGGCCTGGAGTTCAGCGCCACAGACCAGGGCGTGGCTCCGGTTCACGCGGTGTTCATCCGGGGCCCGTGGGTGGAGCGTGTGGGCCCCGGCGTTGAGGTCCTGGCGCAGGTGGAGCCGGCCGACCAGGAGCACGCCTCCCACGCGGCCGGTCTGCAGGGGACAGCTAGAATTGTTGCAGTGCGTTCAGGCCAGCTGCTGGCCACCTCCTTCCATCCGGAAGTGACAGGGGAGAAGCGCGTGCATGAACTTTTTATCCGCATGATCAGAGGAGAAGCGTAAAGCATGTCAGGCCACTCCAAATGGGCAACGACCAAGCACAAGAAGGCCATCATTGATAGCCGCCGGGCAAAGTCGTTCGCCAAGCTGATCAAGAACATCGAAGTTGCGGCCCGCATGGGCGGCCCGGACCTCGCCGGCAACCCCGGACTCGAACTGGCCGTCACCAAGGCCAAGAAGACCTCGGTACCGAACGACAACATCGACCGCGCCATCAAGCGCGGCGCCGGGCTCACCGGCGAGGTCGTGGACTACACGGAGATCATGTACGAATGCCGCGGCCCGCAGGGTTCGGCGCTGCTGATCGAGTGCCTTACCGACAACAAGAACCGCGCGGCATCAGAGGTCCGGCTGGCCATCTCCCGCAACGGCGGCACCATCGCCGACCCCGGCTCGGTCAGCTACCTGTTCACCCGCAAGGGCGTTGTCACCTTGCCCAAGAACGACCTCACCGAGGACGACGTCCTGATGGCCGTGCTGGATGCCGGTGCCGAGGAAGTCAAGGACAACGGGGACAACTTCGAGATCCACTCGGACCCGAAGGACCTGCAGGCCGTCCGCGACGCGCTCAAGGAAGCCGGCATCGACTACGACACCGACGAGGCCGAGTTCGTGCCCTCCATGGAGGTGCCGCTGGACCTTGACGCCGCCAAGAAGTTCATGAAGCTCGTTGACGCCCTCGAGGACCTCGACGACGTCCAAAACGTTTACAGCAACGCCGACCTCAGCGACGAAGTTCAGGCAGCCCTGGAAGCCGAGTGATTTTCCGCGCGGCGGACCGGGGCGCTTGCACGTGACGCTGCGCGTACTGGGCATCGACCCCGGGCTGACCCGCTGCGGCATCGGCGTGGTGGACGTCGAAAAGAACCGCCGTGCCACCATGGTGGCCGTCGGCGTGGTGGGAACGTCCCCTGAGGAAACGCTCGACCAGCGGCTGCTGGTCATCGCCCTCGCCATCGACGACTGGCTCGACCGCTACGAGCCGCATGTGCTGGCGGTGGAACGGGTCTTCTCGCAGCTCAACGTGAGCACGGTCATGGGCGTGGCCCAGGCCTCCGGCGTCGTCATCGCCGCCGCGGCCCGGCGCGGCATCCCCGTGGCCCTGCACACGCCGTCGGAGGTCAAAGCGGCCGTGACCGGGAGCGGATCCTCCAACAAGGAGGCCGTCACCAAGCTGGTCACCAAGATCCTGCGGCTCGATGCGCCGCCGCGTCCGGCGGACGCGGCGGATGCCTTGGCCCTCGCCATCACGCACGCCTGGCGCGCGGGCAGCGGCGCATCCGTCGCCACCACCGGTCCCGGCAGCCAGTCCCTGACCCCTGCCCAGCGCGCCTGGGCCGAGGCCGAGGCGAAGGCGCGCCGTGCGCGCTGAATGTCGCCGGCCCTTGCTAGGGTATTCGTAGATATGTTCGGATAGTCGGTTTTTTGCCGGCGCAAGTTCAGGAGCCCCGGCCTTGATTAGTTTTCTCCGCGGAACCGTGGCGCACGTCGGACTGTCCACCGCCGTCATCGATCTCAATGGTGCCGGCATGAGCGTCTATGCCACGCCGCAGACACTCAGCAAGCTGCGGACCGGTGAGGAGGGGAAGCTTTTCACGTCCCTGATCGTTCGGGAAGACTCCCTGACCCTGTTCGGCTTCGCGAGCGACGACGAACGGGAAGTTTTCGACATTCTGCTCAGTGTCAGCGGTGTGGGTCCGCGGCTCGCCCTCGCGGTCCTCGCCGTGCACGACCCCGAGGCCATCCGCGTGGCAGCGCACACCGAGGACAGCAAGACGTTCACCAAGGTCCCGGGGATCGGCCCGAAGGTCGCCGGGCGCATCGTCCTGGAACTCGCCGGCAAACTCGTGCCACACGGCACGGCTATGCCCGTGGGAGCGCCGGCCGCGTCATCCGAAGGCGTTTGGAAGCCGCAGGTTGTTGCCGCCATGACCAGCCTCGGATGGTCCGAAAAGGACGCCTCGGGCAGCATCGACAAGGCCCTCGCGGATGCGCCGGAACTCGCCGGCGAAGGCAACGTTGCCGAGATCCTGCGCACCACGCTGCGCTGGCTCGGCCAGGACGGCGCCCGGGCAGGCAACAGGGTAGGCAGCCGTGGCTGAGCCGTCCTTGGTCGCCGGGGGAGAAGAGCCCGAAGAGCGGGCTATCGAGGCCGCGCTCCGGCCCAAAAACCTCGATGACTTCGTGGGCCAGCACAGGGTCCGCAAGCAGCTTTCCCTGGTGCTGAAGGCATCCCGGATGCGCGGGCGCAGCGCGGACCACGTCCTCTTTTCCGGTCCTCCCGGGCTCGGCAAGACCACACTCGCCATGATTGTGGCGTCGGAGATGAACGCGCCGTTGCGGATCAGCAGCGGCCCTGCAATCCAGCACGCCGGAGACCTCGCCGCCATCCTTTCCTCACTGTCCGAAGGCGAAGTCCTCTTCCTGGACGAAATCCACCGGATGTCCCGCCCGGCCGAGGAAATGCTCTACATGGCCATGGAGGACTTCCGCGTCGACATCGTGGTGGGCAAGGGCGCCGGGGCCACGGCCATTCCGCTGGAACTGCCGCCCTTCACGCTGGTGGGTGCCACCACGCGTGCCGGGCTCCTGCCGGGTCCGCTCCGGGACCGCTTCGGGTTCACCGGGCACCTGGAGTTTTATTCGGTGGAAGAGTTGGAGCTGGTGCTGCGCCGGTCCGCCGGACTCCTGGACCTGAAGGTGAATTCGGCCGGCTTCACCGAGATCGCCGGGCGCTCACGCGGCACGCCCCGCATTGCCAACCGGCTGCTGCGGCGGGTCCGGGACTGGGCGCTGGTCCACGGCATCGAGCAGATTGATGCCCGCTCCGCGTCCGCCGCGCTGGACATGTACGAAGTGGACAAGCGCGGCCTCGACCGGCTGGACCGGTCGGTGCTGGAGGCGCTGATCACCAAGTTCGGCGGCGGCCCGGTGGGCCTGTCAACCCTGGCCATCGCCGTGGGGGAGGAGCCGGAGACGGTGGAGACGGTCGCCGAGCCGTATTTGGTCCGGGAGGGGCTGCTGGGCAGGACGCCGCGCGGCCGGATCGCCATGGCGCCGGCGTGGACCCATTTGGGGCTGGCCGTGCCGGCGGGGGTCTTTGGCCAGGAAACCCTGGACCTTTTCGCGGCGGGGCCGGGCGATGAGGAATCGTCATCTGAGTGGGTTTCCAGCACCCAATAGCAGCGACCTCCCAGCTTTTCCCTCTAGACTGGAAGGACGCTCGGCACGTCCGGGCTTTGTTTCCGTGTCCCGCTTCGGCGGGCCGCCCGCGGCCGGTCTCCCGTGTCCGGGCGGGCAGCCCGGTGCAAAGCGGACGTCGCTGTCAACCAGCTACGCAAGTAAAGAACGGAAAAATCCTCTTGGATCCAATGACAATTCTGCTGTTCGTCATGCTCGGCGTTTTCATCTTCATGATGTTCCGCCGCAACAAGAAAACGCAGCAGCAGCAGGCCCAGCTGCAGTCGCAGTTCGCTCCGGGCGTCGAGGTCATGACCAGCTTCGGACTGTTCGGCCGCATCGTGTCGATCGACGACACGGAGAACAAGGTCGTCCTGGAACTGTCGCCCGGCCACCTTGCCACCGTCCACCGCCAGGCCGTGACCAAGATCGTGGAGCCCGCCGTCGAAGCGCAGGCCGTTCCCGATGACGCATCGGCACTGACGGCCGAGGAGCCGCTGAACCCTGAGGCGCTGACTCCCGAAGACAAGGCCGGCACGGCCGACGAGACCCCGGACGAAACCCTCAAGCGCCTCAACGACGAGGGCAAGAAGGACATCTAGTCCGCCGCTTCCGCGCAGTACAGCTGTCTACGGCTGCGGAGCCGCCGGGTGCGGCAAGGTTCGCCCCGGCGGCCCTCCGCAATTAATAGAAAGATAGGCAATGGCACGAACTGGCCGCAAGAAAACATCCCTTCGGGTGCTGGTCTGGCTTGGCGTAATCCTGGCCGCCATGACGGCCGTCCTTGCGGGCGGCACGATGTCCGGGGTTGCCAGCTGGAGCCCAAAGCTTGCCCTGGACCTTGAGGGCGGCACCCAGATGATCCTGGCACCCAAGGTTGAGGGTAACTCGGACATCAATGAGGAGCAGCTCAACCAGGCGGTCGCCATCATCCGCCAGCGCGTGGACGGCTCTGGCGTCGCAGAGGCTGAGATCAGCACGCAGTCCGGCCGCAACGTGGTGGTGAGCCTTCCCGGCACCCCGTCCACGGAGACCCGCGCCCTCATCCAGGCCTCCGCGGACATGAACTTCCGCCCCGTGCTCGTCACAGGCGCCGGTGCCGCCGTCCCTGCCGCGCAGCGGACACCCGCTGCCCAGCTGCCGAAGCCGACGGCCAAGCCGACAAACGCCAGCGATTCGAACTGGATCACCGCGGACGTCCAGAAGCAGTTCGAGGCCCTCGACTGTGACCACCCGGCCCAGGAGAAGCAGCAGCGTTCCGACCCCGCCAAGCCGCTGGTCACCTGCGAGCCTGCCACTGACCAGACTCCTGCGATCAAGTACATCCTCGGTCCGGTCGAGGTCAAGGGTGTGGAGATCCAGGGCTCGACGTTCCAGCTCCAGCAGGGCGCCCAGGGCGCCGTCACCAACGAATGGGCTGTCAACATCCAGTTCAACGCGGAGGGTACGGCCAAGTTCAAGACGGTCACTGAACGCCTCAACCAGTTCTACGTTGCTGCGGGCGGTGAGACCGGCAGCGATCCCAAGTCGCAGTTCGCCATTGTCCTGGATGACCAGGTCATTTCGGCCCCGCGGTCCCAGGCCGTCATCACCGACGGCCGCCCGCAGATCACGGGCGGCTTCACGGAGAAGTCGGCCAAGGCGCTCTCGGACCAGCTCCGGTTCGGTGCCCTGCCCATCAGCTTCGACATCCAGAGCGAGCAGCAGATTTCCGCCACCCTTGGCGGTGAGCAGCTCCGGATGGGCCTCCTCGCCGGCCTGATCGGCCTGCTGCTGGTGGTTGTCTACTCCCTGTTCCAGTACCGTGCGCTCGGCTTTGTCACCATCGCCTCGCTGGTGGTGGCTGGTGCGCTCACATACCTCGCCATTGCGATCCTCGGCTGGACCGAGAACTACCGGCTTTCCCTCGCCGGCGTTGCGGGCATCATCGTGTCCATCGGCCAGACGGCGGACTCGTTCATCGTGTACTTCGAACGCATCCGTGATGAGCTCCGCGAAGGCCGCGGCCTGGTGTCCGCCGTGGAGAACGGCTGGAAGCGGGCCAAGCGGACCGTCCTGGCATCCAAGGCGGTCAACCTCCTGGCCGCACTGGTGCTGTACTTCGTGGCCGTTGGCAACGTCCGTGGCTTTGCCTTCACGCTCGGCCTGACCGCCATCGCCGACCTCATCGTCGTCTTCATGTTCACCCACCCCACGCTGCAGCAGCTGGCCAGGACCCGGTTCTTTGGCGAAGGCCACAAGTTCTCCGGCCTTGATCCCGAGCGCCTCGGCGCGGTGCCGCTCTACCGGGGCGCCGGCAGGCTCCGCAGCCCCGAGGACAAGCCGTCAGTGGTGCGGGCCAAGAACACCGGTGCCGCGGCTGAGGCAGAGCGCCGGATGACCATCGCTGAACGCCGCCGCGCGGAGCAGCAGGAGCAGCTCGCCGGTTCCTCCAAGGGCCCGGCCAAGGAGGGCAAGTAAATGTCCAGTTTCGCGAAATTCGGTAACGAGCTCTACACCGGAAAGCGTTCCTACGACTTTGTGGGGGCCAAGAAAATCTGGTTCACCGTGGCCGCCATCGCGGTTGCGCTGTCCATCCTGATCCCGGCGGTCAAGGGCGGCTTCAACCTGGGCATTGAGTTCCGCGGCGGGTCCGAGTTCACGGTGTCCAACGTCAAGACCACCGAATCGGCCGTGGGCGAGAAGGCTGTCCACGACGTCGTTCCCGGCAGCGTCCCGCGCGTCGCCAACGTCGCCGGAACCACCATGCGGATCCAGACGGACAAGCTCTCCGACAACGAGACCCTCAAGATCAAGGAAGGCCTCACCAAGGCCTACGGCGTGACGGACAACGAGGTAACCTCCACCTTCGTTGGCCCCACCTGGGGTGCCGACGTCACCAAGCAGGCCCTGATCGGGCTCGTGGTCTTCGTTGCCCTGGCGACGGTCCTGATGGCCCTCTACTTCCGGACTTGGAAGATGTCCCTCTCGGCGATCGTGGGCATGCTCGTCACGATGTTCATCACCGCCGGTGTTTACGCCCTGAGCGATTTCGAGGTCACGCCGTCGGCGATCATCGGGTTCCTGACGGTCCTCAGCTATTCGCTGTACGACACCGTGGTGGTGTTCGACAAGATCCGTGAAAACACCGCCGACATCGATACGTCCTCGCGCCGGACGTTCGCGGAGGAAGTCAACCTGGCCGTCAACCAGACCCTGGTCCGCTCCATCAACACCATGATGGTGGCCATCCTCCCGGTCGGGGCGATCCTGTTCATCGGGGCCGGCCTGCTGGGCGCGGGAACCCTGCGCGACCTTTCGCTGGCCCTGTTCGTCGGAATCCTGATCGGCACCGCGGCCACGATCTTCATCGCGGCGCCAATGTATGCCTGGCTGCGCCAGGGCGAGGCGCCGCTGGTCAAGCAGGCACAGCGCGTCAAGCAGCGCCGGGCGGACACCGCCGCCAAGACAGCTGCCGAGCCTGCACAAGCGTAGAGCGCCGGCAAAAGCCCAGGTAACTCCCCAATGACCGGATGCCGTCACCGCGACGGCGTCCGGTCTTTGCGTTAAGTGCCTGCGTCGCCACCGCCGGCCCGCCCGGGTACCGGGCAGTGTGGCCGGCTGCGCCGTTGGTCACGGACGCGGTTATCGGTCGGGCCCGGAGCGGGAATACACTGGGATAATTAAACGGGTCGTGAGGGGTACTTCATTGGAAGAAGGTTCGACGTCGGCGCCAACGGCTGCCGGAGGCAACGGTCCGGGCCAGGGGCAACAGACTGGTCTGGTGGCTGCCGGGCGCCCGGCGCCCGGCGTGCCCGTGGACAACTCCGGTGTCCGGCCGACATTCCCGGGCCGGCGTGAGCGGACGAGGTCCCGCCTGGCGCGGCTGACCGGCCGCAGCACCGCGACGTACTCGCCCATCCTGGAGCCGCTGCTGCGGACCGTGCGGGCGAACAACCCCAAGGAAGATTTCGATCTCATCCAGCGCGCCTTCGTGGTCGCGGAGCAAAGCCACCGCGGGCAGAAGCGCAAGAGCGGCGACCCCTACATCACCCATCCCGTCGCCGTCGCGACGATCCTCGCGGAACTGGGACTCAGCGGCACCACCCTGGCCGCGGCGCTGCTCCACGACACCGTGGAGGACACGCCCTACACGCTGGAGGACCTGCGGGCGGACTTCGGCCCAGAAGTGGCCATGCTGGTGGACGGCGTCACCAAGCTCGACAAGGTCAGCTTCGGTGAGGCTGCCCAGTCCGAGACTGTCCGCAAGATGGTCGTGGCCATGGCCAAGGACATCCGTGTCCTCATGATCAAACTGGCGGACAGGCTTCACAACGCCCGCACGTGGCGTTTCGTCTCCGCCGAGTCGTCCGCCCGCAAGGCCCGGGAAACGCTGGAGATCTTCGCGCCATTGGCACACCGGCTGGGCATGAACACCATCAAGTGGGAGCTCGAGGACCTGTCGTTCGCGGCGCTCTACCCCAAGGTGTACGAGGAAATCGTCCGCATGGTGGGCGACCGCACGCCGGAACGTGAAAAGAGCCTCAGCGTGATCCGGAACCAGATCGCCGACGATCTGCGCACGGCACGGATCAAGGCCACGATTACCGGCCGGCCCAAGCACTATTACTCGATTTACCAAAAGATGATCGTCCGGGACAAGGACTTCGACGACATCAACGACCTCATGGGCGTCCGCGTCCTGGTTGACTCGGTCCGGGACTGTTACGCCGCCCTGGGCACCCTGCATTCGCGCTGGAACCCGCTGCCTGGCAGGTTCAAGGACTACATCGCGATGCCGAAGTTCAACATGTACCAGTCCCTGCACACCACGGTCATCGGCCCCGGCGGCAAGCCGGTTGAAATCCAGATCCGGACGCACGAGATGCACCGCCGTGCCGAGTACGGTGTGGCCGCGCACTGGAAGTACAAGGACCAGCCGAACCGGACGGCCACCGGACCCGGAAGCCCGCGGGACGGTGACATGGGCTGGCTGCGCTCCCTCGTGGACTGGCAGCAGGAAACCTCCGATCCAGGCGAGTTCCTCGATTCGCTCCGGTTCGAGATCAACGCCCGCGAAGTGTTCGTGTTCACCCCCAAGGGCGAGGTCATGGCCCTGCCGGCCGGATCCACGCCGGTGGACTTTGCCTATGCCGTCCATACCGAGGTGGGCCACCGGACCATCGGCGCCCGCGTCAACGGCAAGCTGGTTCCGCTCAACAGCGAGCTCAACCACGGTGACTGGGTGGAGATCTTCACCTCGAAGGCCGAGGGCGCAGGCCCCAGCCAGGACTGGCAGCACTTCGTCAAGAGCGCCCGGGCACGCAACAAGATCCGGCAGTGGTTCAGCAAGGAACGCCGTGAAGAGGCGATCGACCGCGGCAAGGAGCTGCTGACCCGCGCCATGCGGAAGCAGAACCTTCCGCTGCAGCGGCTAATGACGCACGACGCGCTGGCCGCCGTGGCCGAGGACTTCAAGTACGTCGACATCTCCGGGCTCTACGCAGGCGTGGGTGACGGCCATACGTCCGCGCAGTCCGTCATGGAAAAGCTCGTCGAGAGTCTCGGGGGCAACGAAACACCCGATGATGACCTCACCGAAGTCAGTATCCCCACCCAGGTCAGCAAGGCCCGGTTCTCGGATTCCGGTGTGGTGGTCCGCGGGGTAGGCGACGTGTGGGTGAAACTGGCCCGCTGCTGCACCCCCGTCCCGCCGGACCCGATTCTAGGGTTCGTCACCCGCGGCTCGGGCGTGTCGGTGCACCGCACGGACTGTACCAACGTGGCAGGCCTCAAGGACCAGCCTGACCGGATCGTCGACGTCGACTGGGCGCCGACGCAGTCGAGCGTCTTCCTGGTGGAGATTCAGGTGGAGGCGCTGGACCGGAAGTCGCTCCTCTCGGACGTGACGCGCGTGCTCTCCGAAAACCACGTGAACATCCTGGCGGCCAGCGTCCACACGTCCACGGACCGCGTGGCCATCTCAAAGTTCGCCTTCGAGATGGGCGACCCCAAGTACCTCAGCCACGTGCTCAGTGCTGTGCGGCGGATCGACGGGGTGTTCGACGTCTACCGGACCACGGGCAACCGCCGGCGAAGCTAACAGCGAGAGCTTCTCCAGGGCTGCGTTTTTGTGCGGCAGGCGGGGCATCGCCTCGACCGCCAGCACGAGAAGCCGGAGCCTGACATCGAGTTCGGGCTTCTTCAGGAGCAGCCGCAGGGCCGGAACTGCCCGCTCGGCCTCCACGTGCAAGGCAATGTCCAGCGCCGTGCGGAGCGGACTGGACACCATCAGGCCGCCCAGGCTGACGACATCGAACGGTCCCAGCCGCACCTCATGGAGCGTGCAGCCGCGGGTGGAGCGAAGGCTGGAGATCCGGCGTTTGGCGTCCACCAGGAGGGCCAGCCGGTCCGGCTCCCGGGCGCAGCCGTAGATCCAGGCCGCAGTCATCCGTCCCGCCACCACGCGCCGACGGACCGGGGCGGGCACGCCGTGGGCTGCGGCACGCGCCCGCAGCTGCGGGGAGGCAGCAGTCCCGGGAACCGTGTAGCCGTGCTGATAGAGCTGCGTCAGCACGCCGTCGGCCGCCATGGACTGGAGCTCGGGCCACGTGAAGGGAAGCCCCGGCGAATAGAGCTCCTGCAGCTGCACGGGGGAATCGGCCGGCGGGGAACCACCCCGGGCGTGTGAGGCGTGCGCCTGAAGCACAGGTGTCTGCAGCGCAGGTGTCTGCGGACCAGGGGGCTGCGAGACAGGGGGCTGGGTGAACGGTGCCATTCCGTCATCCTGCCGGAAACGGACTTAACCAGTAAGGCCCCGCCCCGGCTATGTGGATAACCGGATCGGGGCCTGTGCTGATGCTGCTTAGGAGAGCTCGCTCGCCGAACGCTGGATCTGGTCCAGCCACGCCTGACGGGCTTCCAGGGCCTCCCTGGCGGCCTTGATCTTGCGCTGGTCGCCTGCCTTCTCAGCGTCGGCCAGGTCATCCTTCAGGCCGGCGATGGCGGATTCGAGCTGGCTCAGGGCGCTGTTGGTGCGGGCCTTGGTCTCCGGGTTGGAGCGCTGCCACTTCTCGTCCTCGGCCTGGCGGACTGCATCCTCGATCCGGCGCAGCCCGGCCTCGATCCGGCCCATGTCCGCACGCGGAACCTTGCCGGCCTCTTCCCAGCGGTCATGGATGGACTGCAGCGCCTTCTTGGCCGCGGCGATGTCCTTGACCGGAACGATGGACGATGCCTCCTCGAGGAGCGACTCCTTGACCTTCAGGTTGGCCGCGTACTCCTGGTCGATCTCGTCGTTGGCCGCCTGGCGCGAGCTGAAGAAGACGTCCTGCGCGGCGCGGAACCGGGCCCACAGCGCGTCGTCGTCCTTGCGGCTGGCCCGGGGTGATGCCTTCCACTCGTCCATCAGCCGGCGGTATTCCCCGGCGGCAAAGCCCCAGTCGGTGGACGAGGAGAGTGCCTCGGCCTCCGCAATGAGCTTCTCCTTGGCGGCCTTTGCCGCCGAGTTGTTGCTGTCTAGCTGGGAGAAGTAGGCGCGCCGGTGCCTGTCGAAAACCGTCCGGGCGGCTCGGAAGCGCTTCCACAGGGCGTCCTCGTTGCTGCGGCCCAGCCGTACGCCGCTCTTCTGTGCGGCCTTCCAGCTTTCGAACAGCTCGTTCATGCGCGCACTGGAAGTCTTCCACTGAACCTGGGCCGGATCGGTGCCCGAGATCGCTTCGGCCTCAGCCACGATGGCCTCCCTGGCGGCCAGTTCGGCGGCACGGACGGCGTCGTGCTGCGCCTTCTCCGCCTTCTCCAGCTCGGTAATCTGGCTGGACAGGGTGTCCAGCCGGCCTTCCGCGGAACGGATGTCGCCCACCATGTTCCGTTCGGCGAGCTGCTCGCGCAGGTGCGTCACGGTCTTCTGCATGTCCGTGGTGGGGGCCTTTGAGGCCACCCGCTGTTCCAGCAGGACAATCTGGGCGACGACGTCGTCATACTTCCGCGCGAAGTAGGCGAGAGCCTCGTCGTTGCTGACGTCCGGGTACTGGCCGACCGGGTGCTCTTCGCCGTCGATGGTCAGGAATACGTGGCCATCGCCCTCAACGCGGCCCCAGCGGGCAGCTTCGGCCAGCGAGGTGGCCGGTGGTGCCTGCACCGGCGTTACGGTGGCAGCAGGGCCAGCCTTGGGTCGGGCAGCAAAGGCTGCCGGGGTCGGCGCGGGCCGGGGTGCAGGCGTCGGACGCGGTGAGGGTGCAGGGCTCGGTGCCGCGGTTTCCTCTGCAGCCTCCCGCTGCGGGCTGGCGGCGGCTTCCGCCGGTGCGGCGCCGGACTGTGCAGACTCCTCGGGTGCGGTCGCCTCGTCGGCCGGCGCGTCACCCTCGGGTGCGGTCGCCTCCGGCCCGGCCGCCTCGTCGGTCTGTGCCGCTTCCACGGCTTCGGGCGTGTCCGCTGCCGTTTCCACGGTCTCGGAGTTAGCCGTCTCGGGGGAAGCCTGGACCTCGGTCACTTCGGCTGCTGTTTCGTCGGATTTCTGACTGTCTGTCACCGCTAAAAGTCTTTCGCTTGGAGGAAGATACCCATTCATAAGTCCCTTGCGGCCGCTGGTGCCACAAGGTTCCTACTTCAGAGAAAACGAGTCTATCGTGACTGCTTCCGCAGGTGCGCCGTCCGTGCCACTTTCGCCCGTCTTAAGTCCCGCAGCCGCAATCTTCGTGACGACATCAAGGCCCGAGGTCACCTTGCCCACGATGGTGTAGCCGCCGGCGGAGTCCGCCGGTATGACGGTGTCCTTGTAGACGATGAAGAACTGGGTGCCGTTGCCGTAGGCGTTGTTGCCGGTGCGGGCCACCGCAATGGTGCCGGCAGGGTACTTGTTGTCCGCCGGCGTGTTCTCCAGCGGCCCCCACGTGTAGTTCGGGTCGCCCTGGCCGTCGCCGGTCTTGGAGCCGCACTGCAGGACGCCGAAGTTCTCGGCGGTGGTGAGGCGGTGGCAGCTGACGCCTTTGTAGTAGTTCTGGTCAGCCAGTGACTTGAACACCGCCGCTGCCTGCGGGGCCTTGGTGCCGTCCAGCTGCACGCCGAGGGTGCCCCGGTTCAGCGTCAGCGAGCCGGTGAACGTTTTGCCGGCCGCCATCGCGGGCTTGGGGATGTTGGCGCCGTTGGTCTGCGTTGCCGTCGGGGTGGCGGAGGCGGAAGGGGTGGCCGACGGCGTGGCCAGGCCCGCCTCGGCGGCAGCGAATTCCTCTTCGGTCGGGTTCCCGGCAAACACCGTCAGTTGAAGAACGACGGCGAGCACCACCGCCGCGGCCCCCGCACCACCCGCTATCAGGTTGTCCCGCTTGCGGCGTTTCTCCTGGTCACGGCGAAGCTCGCGTTTGGCTTCCATCTGCTGGATGCGCCTTTTGGCTTCGCGTGTTTCGCGTGGACTGGCCGCCACGGGTCCTCCTCATCGATCGGACTGCCCCGCCGGGCAGGCCCCTGAAGGCATCCCCGGCAGCAGATTGCACTGCTGCAGATTGAACTGCGGCAGCCGGCCGGCGCCCGGCCTTCCCGCATTAGAGATGCAGGCGCCGAAAGCATAAACTGGCTGCCGCACATAAGTTTATGCAGAACAGGCTGGACTCCCGCCGCTGCCGCAGCTGTTTGATTCAAATGGCGACGCGGAAATTTGCGCAGCGGCACCGGCCTTCGTTACCTGAGGAGAAACTCCACCATGGCACGCACCGCCTCCCTGTCCGGATTCCCCGAGTGGCTTCCCGAGGAGCGGCTGGTGGAGCAGCATGTCCTGGACTCGCTGCGCCGCACCTTCGAGCTGCACGGATTCGGCTCCATCGAGACCCGCGCAGTGGAGACCGTGGGCCAGCTGCTCCGCAAGGGCGAGATCGACAAAGAGGTCTACGGCCTGAGCCGGCTCCAGGACGATGAGGGAGAGGAAGCCAAGGGCAAGCACGACCCGCACGCCCTCGCCCTGCACTTCGACCTCACCGTGCCCTTCGCCCGGTACGTCGTGGAAAACGCCGGCTACCTGGCGTTCCCGTTCCGCCGCTACCAGATCCAGAAGGTCTGGCGCGGCGAACGCCCGCAGGAAGGCCGTGCCCGCGAGTTTACGCAGGCGGACATTGACGTGGTGGGCGACGGCGAGCTGCCCTTCCGCTACGACGTCGAGATCGCTTTGGTCATCGCCGAGGCCCTGGGCGCCCTCCCGATCCCCGAGTTCCGGCTGCGCATCAACAACAGAAAGCTCGCGGAAGGCTTCTACCGGGGAATCGGCCTGACCGATACCGCCGGCGTGCTGCGCAGCATCGACAAACTGGAAAAGATCGGCCCGGAGAAGGTGGCGGAGCTTCTCAAGTCCGAGCTCGGCGCCACCGACGAGCAGGCACAGGCCGCCCTCAAACTGGCCGGCATCAAGACCGAGGACACGTCCTTCGCGGCGCAGGTCCGCTCGCTGGGAGTCAGCAACGACCTCCTGGAGGAGGGCCTGAACGAACTCGAACAGGTGATCGAGGCCGCCGTGAAGCGGGCGCCCGGCAAGGTCGTCGCCGACCTCAGCATCGCCCGCGGCCTGGACTACTACACCGGAACCGTCGTGGAAACCGTCCTGGTGGGCCACGAGCAGCTCGGCTCAATCTGCTCCGGCGGCCGCTACGATGCCCTGGCAAGCAAGGGCAACCGGAAGTTCCCCGGCGTCGGGCTGTCCATCGGCGTGACCCGGCTCGTCTCCCGCATCCTCAGCCAGGACCTGGCCAAGGCCTCCCGTTCCGTGCCCACGGCAGTGTTCGTGGCGCTGACCTCGGACGAGAACTGGGGCGAGGCGCAGGACGTCGCCACGGAGCTGCGCAGCCGCGGCATCGCTGCCGAGGTGGCCGCCAAGGCCGAGAAATTCGGCAAGCAGATCAAGTTCGCCGACCGGCGCGGCATCCCGTTCGTCTGGTTCACGGACGAGGACGGCAAGCACCAGGTCAAGGACATCCGCTCCGGCGTGCAGGTCGACGCCGACCCGGCGACGTGGACGCCGTCGGACGACGACATCCGCGTCCAGGTCATCGCCGCACCCCCGGCCTAGCGTTCGCGCCCGGGGCTAGCTCAACCGCCGCTTCCGGAACGCCAGCACAAGGGCGCGGCCGGCCAGTCCGGCGGCCATAATGGCCGCCATGCCGAGCGCCGAGGCGGCCGGCAGGGTGAACGCCAGCACCAGGCACCCGGCCAGCCCCGCGGCGTTCAACCATCGGGGTGCGTGCCGGGGCCGGTCCCGGAGCGTGAACGCTGCGGCATTTGTCACGGCGTAATAGAGCAGGACTCCGAAGCTGGAAAAGCCCACCACCGTCAGCACGTCGGTGGTGAGCAACAACAGAACGACGACGGCGGCCACCGCCAGTTCGGCGGTCACCGGCACCGGATGCTGCCCGCCCACCCGTGCCAGGGGGCCGGGCAGGTCGCGTTCGCGGGCCATCGCCATGGCCGTGCGCCCCACCCCCGTGATGAGGGCCAGCAGTGCACCGAGAGACGCGGCTGCGGCCCCGGCCTGGACGGCCGGCGCTCCGGCGGCCAGCCGTGACTGTTCCACGGCGTCGAGCAGCGGCGCCGTGGAGGATGCCAGCACGTCCACGGAAAGATGCGCCAGCAGCAGCGCCCCCAGCAGCAGGTAGATGACCAGCGCGCCGGCCAGGGCGCCGAGGACGGCGCGCGGAATGACGCGCACGGGGTCCTTGACCTCCTCGCCCAGTGTGGCGATGCGCGCGTACCCGGCAAAGGCGAAGAACACCAGGCCCGCCGCGGGCAGGACGCCCCAGGCGCTGCCCGGTCCGGAAACGGCGCCGGACGGGCCGGAAACTGTCCCGCCGGCGGCAACGTGCGGTCCCAGAATGCTCGCCGCCGCCACGAAGGCCAGCGTCGCCAGGACCACGGCCAGCAGGATGCGGGTCAGGAAAGCGGTCCGGGTGATGCCCAGCAGGTTCACGCCGGTCAGTGCGGCCACCGCGGCGACGGCCACGGGGGTGGCGTAGCCCGGCGCAACATAATGGCCGAAGGTCAGGGCCATGGCCGCGCAGGAGGCCGACTTGCCGGTGACAAAGCCCCAGCCGGCCAGGAAGCCGGGCCACTCGCCCAGTTGCTTCCGGCCGTAGATGTACGTCCCGCCGCTTTGCGGGTACTTTGCCGCGAGCTGGGCGGACGCCACGGCGTTGCAGTAGGCCACGGCGCCGGCCAGGGCGATGGCCGCCAGGAGCAACGATCCGGCGAGCCGGGCGGCCGGTGCGAAGACGACAAAAACGCCGGCGCCGAGCATGGATCCGAGCCCGATGGCTGTTGCGTCGGCCACACCCAGCCTTCGTTGCAGCTGCTGGTGCTTGGTCATGGCGGGGCAGGAACCTTTCAAACGGGTAAACTCGGACGGGATCGTTTCCGCAACGATCGTATTTAAACTTCATTCTGTCTTCCTTCTGAAAGGAATGCTGTGCTGCGCACACATGACCTCGGATCACTTCGCTCCGAGCACATTGGACAAACCGTAACCCTGGCAGGCTGGGTTGGCCGCCGTCGTGATCACGGTGGTGTCGCATTCGTCGATCTGCGTGACGCCTCGGGCGTGGCGCAGGTGGTGGTCCGTGAGGAAGAGGTCTTCCACGGGCTGCGCAACGAATATGTGCTCCAGGTCACCGGCACGGTCTCCAAGCGCCCGGAAGGCAACGAGAACCCTGCCCTGGCCACGGGCGAGGTGGAGGTCATGGCGGACAAGGTAGTCATCCTCAACACCGCCGACGCGCTGCCCTTCCAGATCGACGAGCATGTGGAAGTGGGCGAGGAAGCCCGGCTCAAGCACCGCTACCTGGACCTGCGCCGCCCCGGCCCCAGCCGCAACATCCGCCTCCGCTCCGAGGCCAACCGCGTGGCCCGTGAGCTGCTGCACGAAGAGGGCTTCGTCGAAATCGAGACGCCCACGCTGACGCGTTCGACGCCGGAAGGTGCCCGTGACTTCCTGGTCCCCGCCCGTCTGGCGCCGGGTTCCTGGTACGCGCTGCCGCAGTCGCCGCAGCTGTTCAAGCAGCTCCTGCAAGTGGGCGGGTTCGAGAAGTACTACCAGATCGCCCGCTGCTACCGCGATGAGGACTTCCGTGCGGACCGCCAGCCCGAGTTCACCCAGCTCGACATCGAGGCCAGCTTCGTCGAGCAGGACGACATCATCCGGCTCGGCGAAAATATCGTCAAGGCTGTCTGGAAGCTGATCGACGTCGAAATCCCGACGCCGATCCAGCGCATCACCTACGCCGACGCCATGGCGCGGTTCGGCTCGGACAAGCCGGACCTGCGGTTCGGCCAGGAGCTGACCGAACTGACCGGGTTCTTCAAGGACACCAACTTCGGCGTCTTCAAGGCTCCCTACGTTGGCGCCGTCGTCATGCCCGGCGGCGCCTCGCAGGCCCGCCGTGCACTCGATGCCTGGCAGGAATGGGCCAAGCAGCGCGGCGCCAAGGGCCTGGCCTACGTCCTCTACAAGGAGGACGGCGAGCTCGCAGGCCCCGTGGCCAAGAACCTCACCGAGACCGAGCGCGCCGGCCTGGCCGACGCCGTTGGCGCCAAGCCGGGCGACTGCATTTTCTTCGCCGCCGGCGAGAAGACGCCGTCCCGAGCGCTGCTCGGTGCTGCCCGCGTTGAGATCGGGCACCGCACCGGACTGATCGACCCCAACGCGTGGGCCTTCTGCTGGGTTGTTGACGCCCCCATGTTCGAACCCGCCGCTGCCGCGGTGGCGTCGGGCGATGTTGCCGTCGGCGGTGGCCAGTGGACTGCCGTGCACCACGCCTTCACCTCGCCGAAGCCCGAATTCCTGGACAACTTTGACCAGGACCCGGAGGCCGCGCTCTCCTACGCCTACGACATCGTCTGCAACGGCAACGAGATCGGCGGCGGTTCCATCCGTATCCACGAACGCGAAGTCCAGGAGCGCGTCTTCGAGCTCATGGGCCTGGACAAGGCCGATGCGCAGACGAAGTTCGGCTTCCTGCTGGAGGGCTTCAAGTACGGCGCCCCGCCGCACGGCGGCATCGCCTTCGGCTGGGACCGCGTGGTGGCGCTGCTGGCCGGCGTGGACTCGATCCGCGACGTCATCGCCTTCCCGAAGTCCGGCGGCGGCCACGACCCCCTGACCGACGCCCCGGCGCCGATCACCGGGCAGCAGCGCAAGGAGGCCGGCGTCGACTTCAAGCCCGAGGCCAAGAAGCCGGAAGAGAAGAAGGCCGACTGAGCCGCCTGGCCTGACGCGTGAGCTATCGCGAAGCTTGAACCAGGAGCAGGAGGCTCCCCGGATCTGTTCAGCAGATCGGGGGAGCCTCCTGCCGTTGACGAAGGAGTGCCGTGGCCGTGTTGCCTGATCTGGAGTCCGCCATGGATGCGGCCTGGCCCGCACCCGACCGGGAGGTGTCCGGCGGCTGGGTTCTCCGCGCGGCCGGCGGCGTCAGCCAGCGCGCCAACTCCCTCTGGCCGCGCTCGGAGCCCCTGGGTACGGGGGATGAGCGGCTCACCGCGCTGCGGCACGCCCGGGCCTGGTACCGCCGCCGCCGGCTGCCGGTGATCTTCCAGGTGTTCGATACTGCCGGCAGCTCCGCTCTGAACGCCGTCCTGGACGAGGAAGGCTTCACCAGGCAATCCGAGACGCTGATCCTGGTGCGTGCAGCTGATACGCCGCCGGCAGCTGACTTTGCCCTTGCGGCCGGCGGGGATGCCCCGGAACCCGGCTCCGGCGTCGAAATCACTGCCCATCCGTCGGCGGAATGGCTGGACCTGTGGTGGACCGTGGACGGCCGCGGCGGCGCCGCGGAACTGGAGACGGCCCGTGCCATCCTCACGGCCTGCCCGGCGCTGTACGCGCTGGTGAGGGACGACGGCGGCGGGCCGGCCGCCGTCGGACGCCTTGCCATTGTGCCCAGCAGGGCAGGCAGCTGGGGCGGGCTGTACTGCATGGCCACGCGGCCCGATGCCCGGCGCCGTGGGTACGCCACCCGGGTACAGCAGGCCCTGTTCAGTGCCGGTGCGGCGAGAGGGCTGGCCGGCTACTGGCTGCTGGTGATGGCGTCGAACACCGGTGCCCGGGAGCTGTACTCCCGGGCAGGGTTCTCTGAGGTGTCCCGCTATTACTACCGGCAGGAGCGGCCGCGGCGATCCCTGACCGGCTGCCGAACGGCCCTTCCATCCCGCCGTTTCGACGGTTCCCTGCCCGCTCGACGTTGCGCAACGTCTTACGCGCAGGGAACCGTCGAAACGGAGCGGCGGCAGCGGGGTGCTAAAAGGCTTCGGACCGGTAGTGCAGGCCCAGCCAGGGGGCGCTGACCAGCTTGCCGTCGAATTCGCTCTGACTCTCTGCCGGGTCCCCTGCTGCCGACTGCAGTTCGCGGCGGGTGTGTGGTGTCATGGTCTTTTCCTTCCGGAAGCGGCTTCGGCTCAGCGGGCCTGGAGGGCGGGCTGCTGTGCTTCGGCCTGCCGCCGGCGTGCGGTCCCCGCCAGATACGGTCCGCCGAGTTCCCCGATGGGCGTGGCGGCAGTCTCGCGGGACCAGAACGCGGATCCTGCGGCGATCAGCATGCAGACAGTGCCGAAGACTGCCACGGGCACCCAGCCCCAGGCTCCGGGGGCCAGCAGCATCCCGGCGATCATCGGGCCGAATCCAGCCAGGACCAGGCCGAACTGGTTGCCCAATGCCATGCCGGAGTAGCGGACGGGTGCTGCGAACTGTTCGGCGAAGAACGCCGGCCAGACGCCGTTGAAGCCCGAGTACAGCACCGTCATGTTCAGGAACGCGGCAAGGAACACCAGCACGATGCTGCCGGAGGAGAGCGCCAGGAAGTACAGGAAGATCGTGACGGAGCAGCCGATCGCCGCCGTCAGCAGGAGGGGGCGGCGGCCGATGCGGTCCGACAGCCTGGCCGCCAGCGGCATGGCGAACATGGACAGGCCGATGGCCACGGCGTTCACTGTCAGGATCGAGGCCCGGTCAAACCCGGCGTCCGACGTCGCGTAGGCGAGTCCGAACACGGTAAAGATGGTCTGCATCACGGACATGATGGACATTCCCGCCACCCGCAGCACGTCCGGGGCCTGGAAGCGGAGGACTTCCTTGAGGGGCATCGGGGCCACCTGGCGGCGTTCCTGGGCCTCCTCGAAGACAGGCGTTTCATCCAGGTGCGTGCGGACCCAGTAGGCGATGGCCAGCACCACGATGGACAGCCAGAACGGGATGCGCCAGCCCCACCCCATCATGGCGTCCCGGGGCAGCGACGTCACCGGGATGAAGACCAGGGTGGCCAGCACCATGCCGGAGGCGTACCCGGTCATCACGAAGCTGGTGAAGAAGCCGCGTTTGCCTTCGGGCGAGTGTTCCAGCGTCAAGGTGGAGGCGCCAGCCGATTCCGCGCCGGCGGAGAAGCCCTGCGCCAGGCGGCCAGCCACCAGCAGGATGGGCGCCCAGACGCCCAGCTGCTCATAGGTGGGCAGGAAGCCGATGCCGAGGGACGCCAGGCCCATGATGCCGAGCGTCAGCAGCAGGATCTTCTTGCGTCCCAGCTTGTCGCCGAAATGCCCCATCACCAAGCCGCCGACAGGCCTCGCCACATACGCGACGCCGAAGGTGGCGAACGCGCCGATGAGGCCGATGGCCGGGTCCGCGGAGGGGAAGAAAAGGTGGGGGAACACCAGGGCGGCGGCGGTGCCGTAGATGAAGAAGTCGTAGTACTCCAGCGTGCTGCCGAGGAAGGACGCCAGGGCGGCCTTGCGGGGCGTTTTCCGCGGGGCCGGCTGAGTTGCCTGCGGTGATGGGGTGGTGGTCAAGGGAATCTCCTTAAGACTGCGTTGTCTCAATGGGTGCCGGCGGGGTGTCCGGGAGGTGGAAGTCCACCGCGAGGATCTGCCGGCTGTTGGGGAACGAGTACGCCTTCAGCGGCTCGTGGAGCGGATGCGTGTTGTACACCGCGATGTCCTCGACGCTTTCGAAGTCGGCCACGATGGCGTAGTCGAAGGAACGCTCGGTGTTGAGGACGTCCGGGCCATGACTGAGGCTGAGCATGCCGGGGATCTTTCCGGCCATGTGGTTGAGCCCGTCAATCCAGGCCTGCCTTTCGGCCGGCGGGAAGTCAGGCTTGAACTGGAAGAGCACAGTATGCCGGATCATCTCAGGCACCGGTCCCGGCAAGCTCGGCCACCGGCGACGGCGCGGCGTGACTCTCGGGGGACGTGTAGTCGGGTGACTGGCCGGCCAGGGTCCGGCCGGCGAGGTAGCCCATGGTCATGATGGGCCCGAGGGTGGCACCGGCTCCGGGATAGCCTGCCGCGTACGCGTTCTCGGTGGTGTTGCCGGCGGCGAACAGGCCCGGGATGGGGCGGTTGTCGACGTCGAGCACGCGGGCTGATCCGTCGGTGGCCACGCCGCCATTGGTGCCGAAGGCCCCGTTCACCACCTCCAGCGCATAGAACGGTCCGGACTCGAGCGGGCCCAGCGACGGGTTCGGCCACGGGCAGTCGGCGTCGCCCCAGTACTTGTCGTAGGCGCTCTCACCGCGGCCGAAGTCCGGGTCCTCGCCCCGGGCCGCGAACCCGTTGAACCGGGCCACTGTGGCTTCCAGGTTTTCGGCCGGAACGTTGATCCTGGCGGCGAGTTCGGCCAGGGTGGGCGCCTCGACCAGGTAGTCCGGCGTCGGCTGGCCGGCGCGGTGGGCGAGGATGCCGTAGCGCTCCAGGTAGCCGTGGTCCACGATCACGTGCGCCGGGGTGTTCAGTGTGCGGTTGGCGGCGGAGTCCCATGACTGCAGGCTGCGGGCGAGGTCGTTGTAGTTCTGCGACTCGTTGGCGAAGCGGCGGCCGTGCCGGTTCACCATGATGGATCCCGGGCCCTGCCGTTCGAACCGGAGCAGGGTGCCCACCGGCTGGCCGTCGCGGGTGTCACCGGTGACGGACATCGGCGCCCACCAGGCCTCGCGCGTGCCGCGGGTCTGGCCGCCGATGCGCTGCGACATGCGCAGCCCGTCGCCGGTATTCGAAGGTGGCGAGCACATCGTGTAGAGCCGGGACGCGAGCATCGAGTCGGCCAGGGCCTTGTCCCATTCGAAGCCGCCGGTCGCGAGCACCACGCCGTCCCTGGCATGGAACGTTTCGCCGGCTTCGAGTTCGACGCCGGTCACCCGGCCTCCGTCGGTGAGCAGGCCGTCGGTGAGCAGGCGGTGCCCGCGTGCCCCCGTGACCAGGGCGGCCCCGTCGCGGACCAGGCTGGCGAGCAGCATGGAAACGAGCGCCTGCCCCTTGGCCACGAGGCCGTCATTCTGGCGGGCGGCCAGTTCGTCCCACGGGAACTTGGTGAAGGCGCCCCACTCCTCGTATTCCTGCATGGTGAACGGGGCACGGCCGTCACTGCGCACGTGCTTCCGGAGGCCGCCCAGCGCTTCGGCGCTGTTGAACAGCTCGGGTTCCACGGTGCGACCGCCCGTCATGGCGCCGGGGAGATCCTGCCGGTAATCGGGAAAGTTGTCGAGGAAGATGAAGCGGACGCCGCACTCCTGCTCGAGGAAGCGGAGCATCTGGTTGCCATGGTTTAGCGCTGCATCCAGCAGTTCCTCCCGGCCCCTGCCGCGGGCGACGGCGCGGACATACTCCGCCGCCGCTGCCTTGGAATCGGTGATCCCGGCCTTCCTGGCGTGGTGGTTGTCCGCCACCCAGAGCATGCCGCCGGACACGGCGGAGGTCCCGCCCAGCAGATCAGTCTTTTCGAGGACGACGACGGACTTGCCGGCACAGGCGGCGGTGGCGGCCGCGGTGAGTGCTCCCGCACCGGAACCGACGACGACGACGTCGTAAGTGTCCGCGAAGGTGCCGTTGACGAATTTCATGGGGTGTTGCCTTTCAAAAGGAAGATGATGGGTGCTGCGGCAGCTAAGGGGGCGGCGTCAGACAGCCGTGTAGCCGCCGTCGATGACCAGTTCCGAGCCCGTGGTGAAGCGCGACTCGTCCGAGGCCAGGTAGAGCACGCCGTAGGCGATCTCGTCCGGTTCGCCCTGGCGGGGCAGCGGATTGGAGCCCACCAGCTGCTTGTAGTAGGCCTCGGGACCGATGCCCGACTGCTCCGCAGAGCGGCGGCTCATCCGGGTGTTCATGGATCCGGGATGGATGGAGTTCACCCGGATCCCGTAGCGGCCGTAGGCCGCGGCGTCCGACTTGCTCAGGAGCCGCACGGCGCCCTTGGTGGCGTGGTACAGCGGCACATTCCGGCCGCCGGTGAGGCCGTGGATGGAAGAGAAATTAACGATGCTGCCGGTGCCTTTTTCGATCATGCCGGGCACCACGTGCTTGGTCATCAGCCAGACGCCCTTGACGTTGACGTTGAAGATCGCGTCGAAGTCGGCTGTCGACGCGGTATGGGAGGCGCCCGCCGGGCCGATGATGCCAGCGGCGTTGACCAGGACGTCCGGCGTGCCCAGTTCGTCGCGGACCCGGCGGATGGCCTCGGCGACGCTGGCCTCGCTGGTGACATCGACGTCGTACTCACTGATGTTTTGGTGGGCAGCGGCGGCCGGGGTGCCGGCAACGTCCAGGCTGGCGACCTTCGCTCCGTGTTCGGCCAGGAGGGCGGCGGTGGCGCTGCCCAGGTCTCCTCGGCCCCCGGTGACAATGGCGGTCTTTCCGGCCACGCGGTTCTGGATGGGATTCATGTGGTGCTCCTCGGGATCCTGCAGCCTCGTCGCTGCTTTCCAGCCAGCGTGGCAGGGGACCTGTGAGGGCAACCACACGATTGCCGATGAACGGCAAAAGTGCCTTTAGTGGCTTTGCCGGAGGGTTCCCTTCAGCTCGCCCCGCCAGCCCAGGGCCCGCGAGATCCCGCGGGCCGCCGCCATCAGGACAGGCACCCGGGCGGGCGCGTTCTCCTCGTTGCGCGGCACCACAACGCTGAGCGCGGCGCGGACCGTGTTGTCGGGGCCGAATACCGGCACGGCGATGCCACTGGACTCCGGCACGATCACTCCCGGCATGGCAGCGAAGCCGCGCTGCCGGATCTCGGCCAGGTGGCGCCGGAGCGCGGCCGGCTCGGTCAGCGTGGTTTCGGTGAATTTGGTCAGGGGCCGGGCCAGGAAAGAGTCCTGGTAGGCGGCAGGGGAGTGGGCCAGCAGCACCAGTCCCGAGGACGTGGCGTGGACCGGCAGCCGGCCGGCAATCTTGGTGATGTCCACGATGGTCTTGTCCGAGCTGAGCCGCTCGATGTACAGCACCTCGTCGGAGTCGAGGATGCCCAGCGTGGTGGAGTGCTGCACCACGGCCTGGACGTCCTCCATGAACGGCAGGGCGGCTTCCCGCAAACCGAGCATTTTTGAGCCGCGCGACGCCAGCTCCCACATCCGCGTGCCGATGTGGATGTCCCCGCCGGGCTCGCGTTCCAGCAGCCGCTCGAGCAGCAGGTCGTTGACCAGGCGGTACGTGGTGGTAACCGGCAGGCCGGTGCGGCGCCCGAGTTCGGCAACGCTCATGGCGGGGTGCCGGTCATCGAAGGCGCTCACGATCTTCACGAACCGGCCGATGATCGACTCGCCGGATGCGGAGTTGGCCACTGTTCCTCCTGTCGATTACCGCTCAATGGTAATCCTCCTCCCGGGCGGCCGCGCTGCCGGATCTACTGGGGGTTCGTCAGTCAACGCCTGCCGCCGCAAAGGAGTGGCCCGCAGGCAGAATGGAGCAGGAACCATGGCAGAAACCGCAAAGACGGCGGTCTGTGACGTCCTCGTCATCGGCTCGGGCGTGGCCGGGATGGCGGCTGCGTTGAAGGCGGCCTCGCAGGGATTGAGCGTGATCGTCGCCGAAAAGGAGCAGTACTTTGGCGGGACCACTGCCATTTCGGCGGGCTGGGCCTGGGTCCCCGGCAACAAGCAGGGCGTGGAGCAGGGCGATACGCGCGAGGATGCCGAGACCTACCTGAAGAACCTGGCGCCCGAGACCTTCAACGAGGCAGGGGTCCGGAACTTCCTGGACACGGTCCCCGAGGCCGTCTCCTTCTTCGAAAACGAAACCGACGTGAAATTCACCTACCCGGAGAAGGCCCCGGACTACCAGATGGACCTGCCCGGGGCGAAGCTGTCCGGCCGGGCCATCCTGCCGCAGGACGTGGACGCACGCGTGCTGGGGGACAAACGGCTCCTGATGCAGCCGTACATGAGTTCCTACACAGTCTTTGGCTACATGCCGCAGGTGGGGCCGGACATCAACGAGTTCTTCCACGTGAACCAGTCAGTCAAATCCTTTATCTACGTTGCCAAAAAGCTGCTGCGGACCTGGGCCGACGCCGCCCGCTACAAGCGTCCGGTCCTGCGCTCCAACGGCAATGCCCTGATGACCAGGATGGTCAAGAGCGCAGACGACCTGGGCGTCCGTTTGTGGAAGTCGGCACCCGCGCTGTCCCTCACCAGGGACGACGCCGGGACCGTCACCGGCGCGGTCATCGGCGGAGAGCGGGCCGTCACCGTCACCGCACGGGCCGGCGTCATCCTTGCTGCCGGCGGTTTTTCCGGAAACAGGGAACTGCGGCAGCGGTATTTTCCGCACGACGCCGGCGGCGACGACCACTTCACCCCCACGGTGGGCCACGGCGGGGACGCCGCCACGCTTGCGATGGGAGCGGGCGGCTACATCGACGATTCCGTGTTCAGCGTTGGCTCCTGGGCCCCGGTGACGGTGTTCAAATACCTCAGGGGCGGACAGCGGCTCTTTCCGCACCTGCGGGCCATCGGCCTGCCCGGGCTGATCGCCGTCGACCGCCACGGGAGGCGCTTCGGCAACGAGGCCCTGAGCTACCACGACTTCGGCGGAGCCATGATCGAGCACAACAAGGGCGAGGGCCGGACCTTCGGCTACGTGATCGGTGACGCGAAAACGATGCACAAATACGGCATCGGCTATGCCAAGCCATGGCCGTTGCCGCGCGGCTACTTCTACCGGACCGGCTACCTGGTTAGGGGGAACACCCTGGCCGAGCTGGCCGGAAAGCTCGGCATCGACGCCGCGGGACTGGAAGCCACCGTCGCCGGCTTTAACCCGGCGGCTGAGCGCGGCGAGGACCCGGCCTTCGGCCGCGGCTCCACCCAATACAACCACTTCCGGGGCGACCTCGAGCACAAGCCGAACCCGAACCTCGCGCCGGTGGGCAAGGGTCCGTACTTCGCGGCGAAGATCCAGATGGGCGATCTGGGCACGTTCGCCGGCCTCGGCGTCAACGAAAACTCCGAGGTGGTCACGGCTGAAGGGTCGGTGGTTCCCGGGCTCCTGGCCGTGGGCGCGGCCGCGGTGAGCGTCTTCGGTGGCGGGTACCCCGGCTACGGCTCCCACATCGGCCCGGCCTTGGTGTTCGGCTACCGTGCCGGACGCGACGTTGCCAGGCTTGCCGGCGAGCGCTGCATGGACCAGGCGGGGGGCCACGCCGGGTCGCAGCCAGCCACCGCGGTGCCCCGCTAGACGGCGGGCCGGAGACCGCCATGGCGAACTCCCCCTCTGGGGAATCTGTAATCAGCCGCGTGGTGCGGCTCATGGGCGCCTTCGACCGGGACGTGCCGGCCATGACGCTCTCCGGCCTCGCCCGCCGCGCAGGCCTCCCGCTGACCACAGCGCACCGGCTGGTGGATGACCTCGTCCTGCACGGCCTGATTGAGCGGCTGCCGGACGGGAACCTGTGTTCCGGGATGCGGATGTGGGAGCTTGCGGCCCGGGGCTCCCGTGCGCTGAACCTCCGCGAGCTGGCGCTGCCGTTCATGGAGGATGTCCAGGCAGCCGTTCACCAGCACACCACCTTGGCCGTTCTGGACCACGGGACCGTGCTGTACGTGGAGCGCCTTTCCTCGCCGCGCTCCAGCCTGGACGCAGCCCACATTGCACAGCGGATGCCCATCCACGCCGCTTCGTCCGGCCTGGTGCTGCTGGCGTTTTCGCCGCCGGCAGTCCAGTCCGGGGTGCTCTCAAAGCCCCTGAAGGCCATGACCCCCGAGACTATTACGGACCCTGCGCTCATCCGCAGGCACCTGGCCGAGATCAGGCAGCGCGGCTACGTAGCCCTGCCCGGCATAGGCGTCACCGAATGGACGGGCATCGCGGTGCCTGTCTTCGGGCCCGGGAACACGGTCGCCGCGGCGCTCAACGCGATCGTGCCGCGGCAGGACGCTGCGGTTCCGCTGATCGTCCCCGCCCTGCTGACCGCTGCGCACGGGATCTCCCGCGCGCTGAAATCCGCTTAGTTGTCCTGCCGGGCCGGCTGAATCCGTCCGGCCCAATGGCGCGGACTTTCGCACCCGATGAACGGAAGACCTGTGGGGGCGGGTGCGGCGGATCCCGCACTGTGGAGTGAGAGGCGGATCACACCCGATGACGCCGAAGCCAACCGGAAAGAAGGACGATGATGTCTGCTCTACAGACGGAAATCCTGCCCCCGTACTCGCATGAACTCGACTGGCCCGAGGGTATGGCGCCCTTCAAGGTGGTGGACGACGGGACCCAGGGCGATCCATACCGGCACTATCAGTGGATGCGCGAGAACGCGCCGGTGCTCCGTGCCCATTCACCGGTATCGGATGTCTGGTTCATCTCCCGGTACGACGACGTCCGCCGGGCCATGCGGGCACCGAAAGTCTTCTCCTCGCAGGTTGTGGACCCGGTTCCGCTGACCTTCCTGACGCTGTTCGACGCACCCAACCACACGAGGCTCCGCCAGGTGGTGGCGCAGGCCTTCATCCCCAAAGCCATTGCCCGCTTCGAGGACCGGGTGCGGGAGAACGCCGAAAAATATCTGGCACCGATGCTCGCCGGCGGCGGCGGGGACGCCGTGGACGACTACGCCATCCCGCTGAGCATGTCCACCATCAGCGCCCTGCTCGACGTTCCGGCGGAGTATTTCGAGAAGATGAAATTCTGGTCCGACGAGACCTTCAGCTACTTTGGCCGGCTGGCCCGCAACGCCCAGGGCACAGGCACCGACGAGCAAAGCACCTTCGAGTTCTTCGCCTATCTCAAAGACACCATGGAGCGCCTGTACCGCGAGGAGAGCGACTCCGTCGGCGGACACATCGCCCGGATGTGGAAGGAAGGCCTGCTCAGCGAGAAGGAAGCCAAGGAGCTCTGCGCCTTTGTGTTCGTCGCAGGCCACGACACCACCACCATCCTGCTGGCCAACGCATTCCGGATCTTCAGCGAGCAGCCAGGGCTGCTGGAGCGGATCCGCCGGAATCCGGATGACGCGAACCTCTTCGTCGAGGAACTGGCCCGCTACCGCGGCACCGTCCAGCGGGCCAGCCGGATCACCACGGAGGAGGTGGAGGTTGCCGGCGTGACGATCCCGGCCGGCGCGATTGTCCGGCTGCTGCCCGCCGCCGCCAACCGGGACAGCAGGAAGTACCCCGACGGCGAGCGCTTCGACATCGACCGCAACAACGACGGCCACCTCGGCTTCGGGCACGGCGTCCACAGCTGCCTCGGTGCGCCGCTTGCCCGGCTGGAGGTCCTGGTCACCGTGAAGCTGCTTGCCGAAAAGCTGGCGTCGCTCACGCTGGATCCGGACAAGCCCATTGAATACGTGCGCGGCAACAACCTGACGAACTCGGGCCCGGAGCACCTGCACGTAGTTCTGGAGGAAACCAATGCATAGCTGGGCAGGCACAGAAGGCTGGGCAGAGACAGAAGTCACCGCAGCGGCACAGGAGCCGGTGGTCATCGTCGGCTCGGGACACTCCGGCGTCGCCGTCGCCGCGGGCCTCCATGCCCGCGGCTGGGAAGGCGGAATTCTGCTGATCGACTCCGAAAGCGGGCTGCCCTATGAACGGCCGCCGCTCTCCAAGGAACTCCTGAAGGGCGGCGCCCCCGACGACCCAGCCGTGCTCCGCAAGGAGAAGTTCTATGCGGACAAGGGCATCGCCAGGTTGGCCGGGGTCGCCGCGGAGTCCATCGACAGGAACGGCCGGACCGTGCTGCTGTCCAACGGGACCCGGCAGGCCTACCACCGGCTCGTCATCGCCACGGGTTCGCGGGCCCGGCCGCTCACGGTGCCAGGTGCCGGCCTTCCGGGTGTGAGATCCCTGCGGACCCGGGACGACGCCCTCGAACTCAAAAGGCTGCTGGTGCCGGGAGCCCGCGTGGCCATCATCGGCGCCGGGTACATCGGACTGGAGGTGGCCGCAGCGGCGGCCGCGAAGGGCTGCGAAGTCACAGTGCTCGAATTCCAGGACCGTGTGATGAGCCGGGTAACATCAGCCCCGGTCTCGCGCCACTTCGAGCAGCTCCACGGGCGGCACGGGGTCCGGTTCGTCTTCGGCGCCGCGGTCACATCCATCGATGGCGGGGAGCGGGCCGAAAGCGTGACCGTGGCCGACGGCACGAACTTTCCTGCCGACGTCGTCCTCGCCGGCATCGGCGTCCTGCCCAACCAGGAGCTGGCTGCGGATGCCGGCCTTGAGTGCCGCGACGGCATCCTCGTGGACGGGGACGGCCGGACCTCCGATCCCGCCATCTACGCCAGCGGGGACGTCACGCGGTTCACCAGTCCCATCGACGGCGCCAGCCAGCGGCTCGAGTGCATCCAGAATGCGCTGGCGCAGGCAGACCGGGTGGCCGCGCACATCACGGGTCAACCGGCCGCCGAACCGGAAGTTCCGTGGTTCTGGACCGTCCAGCACGGTGTCCGGCTGCAGACCGCCGGCGTCCGCCATCCCGGGGACGACGTAATCGTCCGCGGCGAACCGGCCGGTGGCAAATTCTCCGTGGTCTACCTCCGCGACGGCCGCCTCGCCGCCGTCGACACCATCGCCAACCTGGCCGAGTTCCGCACGGCCAAGCGGCTTATAGCCCTGGGAACCCGGATTGACCCGGTGCTCGCCGCAGACTCCGCCATCCCCCTCGCCGAAGCCATCTCCGGCACCCCCAACCATGACCATGCAGCCGCTGACCTTGCGGCAGCCCGATCCTAAGGAAACCGGCATGAGCAACAACAAACTGACCGTCGTCGACCGCGAAGGCGCCACCCATGATCTTGAATGGGAGCCGGACCAGAGCATGATGGAGGCCCTGCGGGACAACGACCTGCCCGTGCTGGCGTCCTGTGGCGGCACCGCCTCCTGCGCCACCTGCCACGTGTTCCTGGAGCAGGAGGTCTTCGACACGCTCGAGGACCGCAGCGAGGACGAACTCGAGCTGCTCGTGGAGGCCGAGGGCTACCGGGAATGCGGCTCGCGGCTCTCCTGCCAGGTGGGCTTCAGCCGGGACCTGAACGGGGTCACCGTGACGCTGGCACCCGAGGAGTAGGCGGCTGCGCTCCATTTCGACGGTTCCGTGCCCGCACGACGTTGCGCAACGTCTAGCGGGCGGGGAACCGTCGAAACGGGCAGGGTCGCCGCAGCGCCGCTACTTCCCGGGCGGGTCCGTCACCGTGACCCGCACCGCACAGGCGTCCGAAGCGGCCTTCCTCAGGACGGCGGCGCGGGGATCGGGAACGTCGAGGTAGGCCAGGCGCGGCAGCCCTGCCCAGGGTTTCAGGGCAGGCAGTGCCAGGACTTCGTCGGCCAGGGCGCGGTCACCGCCCGGGAGGATGTATTCGAAGACCTGGCCGGAAAACACCAGCCGCGCCTGCTCCGCCACCGCCTCGGCCATCGCATCCGCCTGGTTGGCGCGGCGCCGGGCGAACCGCTGCTGCGACTGGCCGCCGGCCGCGGTGCGGGACTGCACATATTTGGAACCGGTCTTGGCGGCGCGGATGACCCCCTCACTGGCCACGGCCACGCCGTATCCTCCGCGGCGGACCAGGACCAGGCCCACCGTGCGGGGCTGGGACGCCAGGGACGCCAGCCGCTCCACGAGGCCTGCCCCGCGCCCCGGCCGGCCATCGTCGGGCCAAGGCGCCACAAGCAGGGCGGTGGCGCCGTCCGCGGCAGCCAGCCGTACGCCGTCGTCGTGGTCCTCATAATCAAGGACGCCGTGACTGGCAGCAAACCGCTCCACCCAGCCGGCCAGCCGCGCGCCGGGGACGAACGCGGTCCTGGTGGACGCCGCGCGTCCCTGCGCTGCATGTCCCTGTTCCGGACGGCTGCCTGGCATTGCCGGTTTCCCCGCTTTCGTGGCCGGATTTTTCCTGCTGAATCTAGAAGTAGCCTATCTATGTGGATGATCTCTTTGGCTCGGCGGCACAGGACAGCGACGACGGGAACGACGGCGACACCGACGACGCCGCTGATTCCGGCCAGTTTCGCTCAGCCCAGTCCCGTTCAACACAGTCGCGTTCTCCGCGCAGCCCGCTGGCTGTCCGGATGCGTCCGCGCACACTGGACGAGGTGGTGGGCCAGCAGCACCTGCTGGGCCAGGGGTCCCCGCTGCGGCAGCTGGCAGCCGGTGCCGATGCTGCCGGTCCGGCCGGCCCCAGTTCACTCATCCTCTGGGGTCCTCCAGGCACCGGGAAAACCACGCTGGCCCATGTGATCGCACGCGGGCCCGGGCGGAAGTTCGTGGAGCTCTCCGCCATCACCTCCGGGGTCAAGGATGTCCGCCGCGTCATGGATGACGCCCTGACCGCCCGCGACCTGTACAAGACCACCACGGTCCTGTTCCTCGACGAGATCCACCGCTTCAACAAGGCACAGCAGGACGCGCTGCTGCCCGGCGTCGAAAAGGGGTGGGTCGTCCTGGTGGCGGCAACCACGGAAAATCCGTCGTTCTCGGTGGTCTCGCCGCTGCTGTCCCGCTCGCTGCTCCTGACGCTCAAGCCGCTCACCGACGCGGACATCGAGGGCCTGCTGGTGCGGGCTGTCGAGGACCCGCGCGGGCTAAACGGCAACGTCCGGCTCCGCGACGAGGCGCTGGAACACCTCGTCCGGCTGTCCGGCGGGGACGCCCGCCGGGCGCTCACGGCGCTGGAGGCCGCTGCCGGCGTTGCGTTCGGTGACGCGGACGACGTCGAAAGTGCCGTTGCCGGGGACGGTGACACTGATGATGACGGTGACGATGATGCAGGCGGCACGGGAGGTGTCGGTGCAGGGGAGCCGGTCACCGTGGACCTGCGGCACACCGAGCGTGCCGTGGACGCCGCAGCCGTCCGCTACGACCGCGCCGGCGACCAGCACTACGACGTGGCCAGCGCATTCATCAAATCGATCCGGGGCTCCGACGTGGACGCGGCACTGCACTACCTCGCGCGGATGCTGGAGGCGGGGGAGGACCCGCGGTTCGTGGCCCGCCGGATCGTGATTTCGGCCGCGGAGGACGTGGGCATGGCGGATCCGACGGCACTGCAGACGGCGGTTGCCGCGGCACAGGCCGTGCAGCTCATCGGTATGCCTGAGGGCCGCATCGTCCTCGCCGAGGCAGTGGTCCACCTGGCCACGGCGCCCAAGTCCAACGCCGCCTACATGGGCATCAACAAGGCCATCGCGGACGTGCGGGCCGGGCTGGGCAACGGGATCCCCGCGCACCTGCGCGACTCCCACTACCCCGGGTCCAAGCAGCTCGGCCACGGCGTGGGCTACAAGTACGCCCACGATGCCCCGCACTCGGTGGCCGCCCAGCAGTACCCGCCGGACGACCTCGTGGGCCGCGACTACTACGAGCCCACCGCCAACGGCGCGGAGCGGGACATCGCCGTCCGGCTCGAACGGCTGCGGAAGATCGTCCGGGGCAAGTGACCTCCATGGTAGGATGGATGTTTGTCTGGCAAGGCACGGACGCACAATCCACCGAATTCCACTTCGACGGAGTGCCCTGCGCCCAGTAGCAAAAGGCAGCGGTTGGCCGATGCTCTCCATGATGGAGGCCAGTAACACTGACACACCGCAGATATTGGAAGGACACAAGTGGCTAACAACACTCGTGCTCGCCGTCAGGCCCGCCTCTCGCGGTCCCTCGGCATCGCTCTGACCCCCAAGGCCGCCAAGTACATGGAGCGCCGCCCGTACGGCCCCGGTGAGCATGGCCGTGCCCGCAAGAAGCAGGACTCCGACTACGCCGTACGTCTGCGCGAAAAGCAGCGTCTGCGCGCCCAGTACGGCATCCGCGAAGCCCAGATGACCCGTGCCTTCGAAGAAGCACGCCGCACCAAGGGCCTGACCGGTGAAAACCTCATCGAACTGCTCGAAATGCGCCTCGACGCCCTCGTGCTGCGTGCCGGCTTCGCCCGCACCATCGCACAGGCCCGCCAGCTGGTTGTGCACCGCCACATCCTGGTTGACGGCATCCGCGTTGACCGCCCGTCCTTCCGCGTCGGCGAGGGCCAGCTGGTCCACGTCCACAGCCGCAGCGAAACCATGCCTCCGTTCCAGGTTGCAGCAGCCGGCGCCCACCGCGACGTCCTGCCCGCCGTTCCGGCCTACCTGGACGTCAAGCTGGACGCCCTCCAGGCCCGCCTGGTCCGCCGTCCGAAGCGCGCCGAGGTCCCCGTGACCTGCGAAGAGCAGCTCGTCGTCGAATTCTACGCACGCTAAATTCCGGCAGCGTATACAAAGAAGCCCGTGGCAAGCGCCGCGGGCTTCTTTGTATGTAAGGTACTTGGGGGACATTTGCGGCTGCGGCACTTTGGCCGCCGCATGCCCGGTACAGTTCCACGGAGTTTCAAGGAGATGAACGTCTATGTCTGGTGGCGATATTGCCGGCCTGATCGCGGCCGGGGTATTTGCGCTCCTGGTCCTGTTGCTTGCTGTGCCCATCCTCAAGCTGGGGCGGGTGTTCGACGAGGTGCGGACTTCCATCCGCTCCATCAGTGACGGCGCCACCCCGCTCATGGACGAGGTCACCGCGACGGTCTCCACCACCAACCAGCAGCTGAAGAAGGTGGACGGCATCGCCTCCAACGTTTCCGATGCCTCGGCCAACATCTCCGCGCTGTCCTCCCTCGTGGCCGCGACCGTCGGTTCGCCGCTAATCAAGGTGGCTGCGTTCAGCTACGGCGTCCGTACCGCGTTCGCCACCCGCAAGAAGCCCGCCACCGGCCGCCGCAGCCGCTAAGCCCACCGGAGAACTGAAATGAAACGACTTGTCTGGATGGGAATCGGCGTGGCCATTGGTGTCATCGCGTTCCGCAAGGTCACCGAGGCGCAGTCGGCGCTTGGCCCCGAGGGCCTGAACCGGGCCGTGGGCCGGCTCGCCGACGGCGTGTACGACTTCGCCGACGCCGTCCGCGCCGGGATGCGCGAACGGGAAACGGACCTGCGCACCGCGCTCGGTGTCGAAGCCCAGGACGTCGTCCGCCGCTAAACGCGCGAGAATTAAAACCTGCAGCGCCCACCACCACCGGGACTGCCTCTGAATCAAACTGTCACGCGCCCGCATGCGTGAACCAAGAAGGGTAAGTAATCAGCTCATGAAGTCGCAGGAGATCACAAAGCGCTGGGTGGATTTTTTCGTCAGCAAAGGCCACACGGCGGTTCCCTCCGCATCGCTGGTCTCCAGCGACCCCTCCCTGCTGTTCACGGTTGCCGGCATGGTGCCGTTCATCCCGTACCTGACCGCGCGCGAGGAACCGCCCTACACCCGGGCCACCAGCGTCCAGAAGTGCATCCGCACCGGTGACATTGAGGAGGTGGGCAAGACCGCGCGCCACGGCACCTTCTTCCAGATGTGCGGCAACTTCTCCTTCGGGGACTACTTCAAGGAAGACGCCATCAAGTTCGCGTGGGAACTGCTCACCACGGGCGTTGCCGACGGCGGATACGGACTTCCGCCCGAACGGCTGTGGGTGACGGTCTACGAAGAGGACGACGAAGCCGAGGAACTCTGGCTCAAGAACACCGGAGTGCCTGCTGAGCGCATCCAGCGCATGGGCAAGTCGGACAACTACTGGTCCACCGGCCAGCCCGGCCCGGCCGGCCCCTGCTCGGAGATCTACTACGACCGCGGCCCGTCCTACGGTGCCGAGGGCGGCCCCATCGCCGACGAGAACCGCTACGTGGAGATCTGGAACCTCGTGTTCATGCAGTACCAGATCGACAACGTCCGCTCGAAGGTCGAGTTCGACATCATGGGTGAACTGCCCAAGAAGAACATCGACACCGGCCTGGGCATGGAACGCCTCGCCATGATCCTGCAGGACGTCGAGAACATGTACGAGACCGACCAGGTCCGTCCTGTCATCGACATGGCTGCCAAACTCTCGGGCAAGGAATACACCTCCGCCGAGACCGAGGACGATCCGCACCACACCGATGACGTCCGCATGCGCGTCGTCGCCGACCACATCCGCTCGGCGCTGATGCTCATCGCCGACGGTGTCACGCCCTCCAACGAAGGCCGCGGCTACGTGCTGCGCCGCCTCATCCGGCGCGCGGTCCGCTCCATGCGCCTGCTGGGCGTGGAACAGGCCTGCCTGCCGGACCTGCTGCCCGCCTCGCGGGACGCCATGAAGGGCGTGTACCCCATCGTGGACACGGACTTCGACCGCATCAGCCGGATCGCCTACGCCGAAGAAAAGGCGTTCCTGCGCACCATCGCGTCCGGCACGGCCCGCCTCGAGGACGCCGTCAACGAGTCCAAGGCGGCCGGCCGCCCGCTCTCCGGCGCCGACGCCTTCACGCTGCACGACACCTACGGCTTCCCGATCGACCTGACGCTCGAAATGGCCGAGGAAGCAGGGCTGAAGGTGGACGAGCCCGAGTTCCGCAAGCTCATGCTCGAGCAGCGCCAGCGCGCCCAGGCCGACGCCAAGGGCAAGAAGGGCGGCCACGCCGACCTCTCCGCCTTCCAGGAGCTGCTGGCCGAGGGCGTGACCGTCTTCACCGGCTACACCGACCTCGAGGGCGAATCCCGGGTCCGCGGCATCCTCAGCGGCGGCAGCAAGGTGGCCCAGGCCGCCACCGGCGACGAAATCGAACTCGTCCTCGCCGAGACCCCGTTCTACGCCGAGGCTGGCGGCCAGGCAGCCGACACCGGCCTGATCACCGGCGACGGCTTCGTCGTCGAGGTCCTGGACGTCCAGCGTCCGGTCAAGGGCCTGAGCGTCCACAAGGCCATCGTCCGCGAGGGTGAGATCGCCTCCGACGCGCTGGTCCGTGCCGCGGTGGACCGCGAGCGGCGCCACGCCGCCGAGCAGGCGCACACCGGAACGCACATCGTGCACGCGGCGCTGCACCAGATCCTCGGCCCGCAGGCCACCCAGCGCGGTTCGTTCAACAAAGCCGGCTACCTGCGCTTCGACTTCGCCTGGGGTGAAGGGCTGAGCGCCGCCACCAAGTCCGAGATCGAGGAAGTCTCCAACCTCGCCATCCGGAACAACTTCCACGTGGACACCAAGGTCATGGGCCTCGCCGAAGCCAAGGCCCTCGGCGCCATGGCGCTGTTCGGCGAGAACTACGGCAGCGAAGTCCGGGTTGTGGAGATCAACGGCGCGTGGTCCCGCGAGCTGTGCGGCGGCACCCACGTCTCCAACACCTCCCTCATCGGCAGCCTGTCCCTGCTCGGCGAGCAGTCCGTCGGGTCAGGGAACCGCCGTGTTGAGGCCTTCGTCGGCATGGACGCCTTCCGGCACCTGGCCGCCGAACGCGCCCTCGTGACCGAACTCACCGAAATGCTCAAGGTGCCCTCCGGCCAGCTGGCTGACCGGATCTCCGCGACCCTCACCAAGCTAAAGGCCACGGAAAAGGAACTTGAGCGGCTCCGGAAGGAACAGCTCGCGGCCGCAGCCGCCCAGCTTGCGGGAACCGCCGTGGACGCCGCCGGCGTCCGGGTCATCGCGCACGACGCCGGCCAGGTCAGCGGTGCTGACGACATCCGCGGCCTCGCCCTGGACCTGCGCAACCGGCTGGGTTCCGAGGCCTCCACGGTTGCCGTGGCCGGCGTCAGCAACGACCGCCCGGTCATCCTGGTGGCAACCAACGAAGCCGCCCGTGAAGCCGGAGTGAAGGCGGGTGCCCTGGTCCGGCTCGCCGCCGGAATCCTCGGCGGCGGCGGTGGCGGCAAGGACGACGTGGCCCAGGGCGGCGGCACCGACGCCTCCAAGGTCGGCGCCGCACTGACCGCCGTCGTTGATGCTGTGACCAGGCGCTAACCAACTGTGACTTCCTCCGCCGAGCCACGCGTCCACCCCCGGGGCATCAAACTGGGGGTGGACGTGGGGACCGTCCGCGTCGGCGTCGCAATTTGTGACCGGGATGAGATCCTCGCCACACCGCTGAAGACGCTGGACCGCAATGCCAAGAAGAATTCGGATGTCCGGGTTCTTGCTGCCCTGGCGGCAGACCGGGGAGCCGTGCAGATTTTTGTGGGCCTGCCACGGACCATGAAGGGCGAGGAACACGCCTCAGCCCGCATGGCCACGGAGTACGCCCAGCTGCTGGCTGACGAACTGGACCGCACAGGTTTGGACGTCCCGGTGCACCTGGTTGACGAACGGCTCAGCACCGTCACGGCCCACCGCAACCTTCACGAAGCTGGCATGAGCAGCAAAGATCACCGTAAAGTGGTGGATCAGGTTGCGGCTGCAGGAATACTGCAGCACGCCATCGATATGCAAAAAGCCAGGGGAACGGATGTGGGGAGCCGTGTGCGCGCGCTTCCCCGTACGGGGCTGCCCGGACACGCCGCCGCAGATACTGCCGAACGGCCTGATCCGGAAAAGGAAACACAATCTTCAGAGGATGGACAGCTACAGTGAGCCCGGTCAATAGCGACGACTCCTCCGGCGACTCCTTCATGGACGCCGGACGGCCCCTGACACGCAAGGAGATCCGCGCCCGTGAGAAGGCCATCACCGCCGAATCCGGCGATGCCGTGCCCGAGCAGGCCTACGAGTCCGGTGAAGAGGTGCACGTCGGGGTCGGCGCCGAGCAGCGGGCCGGGTCATCGGCCGCGGCTTCCGGTTCGGCGAGCCCCCGGACAGCGGCGATAGCCACGACTCCTGCCGCCGAGGTTCCTGATGCCCAGCCGCTTCCGGCCGCCGAGGTTCCCGACGCTCCGCCGGTGCCGCCAACCATCCACGACCCCGCCGAACATGCCGACGCAGGTGCTGCCGCGGACGCTGCGTACATGGATGCTGAGGCCCACGGCGTCCAGACTGAGGACGCGCCCCACTTTGCCGAGTTCGCACACGGCCACCACGAGGACATCCACCATGAAGACGTCCACCACTATGACGTCCACCATGACGCGGTAGCCCACGAGGCCTACGAGGGCCATGCGCACTACGAGCAGCAGGCCGTGGGGCACCAGCTCCTGGCCGGTGCCGAAAGCGCGGCCACGGTGGCACGGCCCTCCAAGAAAGTCCGCCGCCGGCGCCGCCTCGTGGCGCTCCTGCTGACCCTCGCGCTCTTCGTCACCGCCACCGTCGTCGGCGCCCAATTCCTGAAACCGCTGCTGGGGAACGACAAGCCCGCCGACTACCCCGGCCCCGGCACCGGCCAGGTCAAGGTATCCGTGGTTCCGGGCGAAGGCCCGGTATCCGTCGCTGCCAAGCTCGAGGACGCGAAGGTGGTGGCCAACTCCGAAACCTTCATCGCGGCCCTGACCGCGTCCGGCGGCACCCTGAATCCGGGGGAGTACGAGTTCAAGCAGGAAATGAAAAACTCCGACGCCGTCTCCGTGCTCCTCAACGAGGGACAGGCGAAGGTCATGTACTTCGCCCTCAGCGCGGGCCTGCGGATTGACGAATCGCTGCAGGCCATCTCCGAGGGATCCGGCCTTTCCCTGGCCCAGCTCAAGGCGCTCAGCGACTCGCCCAAGCAGTTCGGGCTCACGTCGAAGGCGAAGAACCTGGAAGGTTTCCTGGCCCCGGGGGAGTACCGCTTCCCGCTGGGATCCACCGCCAGGGAGATCCTCACCAAGCTGGTCAAGTCCACCCAGGACGAACTGAAGGCCCAGGGCGTCAGCGACCCCGCCAAGCAGTACGACGTCGTGACCGTCGCCAGCATCGTGCAGGCAGAGGGCGGCCAGGCCGAGTACAAGGACGTGGCAGGCGCCATCTACAACCGCCTGAAGCCCACCAACACGGAAACCAACGGGCTGATCCAGTCGGACGCCACCGTCACGTACGGCCTGGGCAAGAAGACCTTCCACATCGACGAGGCCGAAAAGGCCGACAAGTCCAACCCGTACAACACCTACGCCATCAAGGGCCTGCCCGCCGGGCCCATCGGATCGCCGGGCAAGACGGCCATCGACGCGGCGGCCAAACCGAACAACAACGATTACCTGTACTGGGTGACCATCAACCTCGACACCAAGGAAACGAAGTTCTCCAAGACGCTTGCCGAGCACAACGGCTACGTTGAGCAGTACAACGCCTGGTGCGAGGCCAACCCGGGCCGTTGCGTATGAGCCTGCGGGCAGCCGTCCTGGGGCACCCCATCGGCCACTCGAAGTCTCCGGCGCTCCATCTCGCCGCCTACGCGCGGCTCGGAGCGGACATCGGCTACAGCGCCATCGATGTGACCGAGGAGTCGCTGCCGGCGTTCATGGACTCCGTCCGCGCCGAGCCCGGCTGGCGCGGGCTGTCCGTCACCATGCCGCTCAAGAAGGCCATGGTCAGCGAGGTGGACGAGGTCCGCGGCGTGGCCCGGGTCCTGGGCGTCATCAACACCGTGGTGTTCGAGGGGGCGGGAGCGTCCCTACGGCGCGTCGGCTACAACACCGACGTCGCGGGAATCGTCAACGCCCTCCGCAACGCCGGCGCAGCCGACGGCCCCTCCGCCGTCATACTCGGCGGCGGCGGAACGGCGGCCGCTGCAGTGGCAGCCCTGCAGGAGCTTGGCGCCGTGTCCGTGGACCTGTACGTCCGGAACACCGCCCGGGCTGAAGAAGCCAGGGCCGCCGCCGGCGGCCTCGGCATGGACATCACCGTCCATTCCCTCGACGGTGCCGTCGAGGCGATGGCCGGAGCCGGCGTCGTAATCTCCACTCTGCCGCCGCGGGCGGCCGACGGGATGGCCGCGGAGCTGGAAGCGCTGGGAGGGCGCACCGACGGCGTCCTGCTGGACGTTGCCTACGACCCCTGGCCCAGCAAAATCGCCGCCGCCTGGCACGCCGGCGGCGGAACGGTGGTCCCCGGCCTGGAGATGCTGCTCTACCAGGCAGTGGAGCAGGTCCGCCATTTCACGGGCCTGGCAGAGGCCGGAAGTGCCGACGTCATAGATGTGATGTGCGACGCAGTCGGGGCACCCCGGCGGGTGTCCTGACCGCCAGACATGGCAGGATGGTTTTTATGTTGCGTTGGTTGACCGCCGGTGAATCCCATGGCCCGGCACTGGTCGGAATTATTGAAGGCGTCCCCGCAGGTGTTGAACTCACCAGCGGGCAGATCGCCGATGCCCTTGCCCGCCGGCGGCTCGGCTACGGCCGCGGGGCGCGGATGAAGTTTGAGCAGGACGTCGTCACGATCCTCGGCGGTGTCCGCCACGGCATCACCCAGGGCGGCCCCGTCGCCATCCAGGTGGGGAACACCGAATGGCCCAAGTGGGAACAGATCATGTCCGCCGATCCGGTGGACCCCGAGGAACTCGAAGGCCAGGCCCGCAACGCGCCGCTGACCCGGCCGCGCCCCGGACACGCCGACTTCACCGGCATGCAGAAGTACGGTTTCGACGAGGCCCGCCCCGTGCTGGAACGCGCCAGCGCCCGGGAAACCGCCACGCGTGTTGCCATGGGCACCGTTGCTGCCCAGTTCCTCAAGCACCTCGGCATCGAGCTCGTCAGCCACACCGTCTCCATCGCCAGCGTCACCGTCCCCGAGGGCCGGCCGCTGCCGTTGCCGGACAACGTGATTGCGCTCGACGCCGACCCCCTGCGCTGCTTCGACCGCGAAACATCCGACGCCATGGTTGCGGAGGTGGACGCCGCCCATAAGGAGGGCGAGACCCTGGGCGGCGTGGTGGAGGTGCTCGCTTACGGCCTGCCCCCGGGACTCGGCAGCTACGTCCACTGGGACCGCCGCCTGGACTCCCGCCTGGCCGCCGCCCTCATGGGCATCCAGGCCATCAAGGGAGTCGAGGTGGGCGACGGTTTCCTCACCGCCGCACGCCGCGGTTCAGCCGCCCACGACGAGATCGTCAAGGACTCCGACGGCCGGATCATCCGCACGTCCAACCGCGCCGGCGGCATCGAAGGGGGCATGAGCATCGGCGACGTCCTGCGCGTCCGTGCCGCCATGAAGCCCATCGCCACCGTGCCGCGGGCCCTGAAGACCATCGACATCAGCACCGGCGAGGCCGCCAAGGCCCACCACCAGCGCTCTGACGTCTGTGCGGTCCCGGCCGCCGGCGTGGTGGCCGAGGCCATGGTTGCACTGGTCCTGGCCGAGGCCGTGACCGAAAAGTTCGGCGGCGACTCCGTGGCCGAGACCGCCCGCAACATCAAGGGCTATCTCGAGAGCATTCCGGCGTCGCTGGATACGATCGGACTCTAGTGTCCCGGAGCAATACACCCTTCGCCGCAGGGGACCGGCCCATTGTGCTCATTGGGCCCATGGCGGTCGGCAAGTCCGCGATCGGGCAGCAGCTTGCGCAACAGCTGGATGCCCCGTTCGTGGACACCGACGCGGTCATCGTGGAGGGCCACGGTTCCATCGCGGACATCTTCGCCAACCGCGGCGAGCGGGCCTTCCGGGAGATCGAGGCCCGGACGGTTGCCCGCATCATTGAGGCCGCGGCCGGCACCGCGACCGTAGTTTCCCTGGGCGGCGGCTCGGTCCTGGACTCGGGCACGCAGCAGCTGCTGGAACGGTGCACCGTGGTCTACCTGGAGTGCGACGCCGACACCGTCGCCGCCCGGATCGCCAAAAACTCCGGCCGGCCGCTGCTGGCCGGTGACGGCATCCGGCGCTGGAAGGCGCTGTTTGCCACCCGGAAACCGGTCTATGAACGCCTGGCGGACATCGTGCTGGATGTCCGGCAGGGAACCGTGCCGCAGCTGGGCCTGAAGCTGGAAGCGGCACTGTGCGACTTCGCCGCCGCGAAGCAGCACGAAACCACCACCCGCGAGATCAACAAAACCGCGACGACGGCAGCCAACGGAAGTGCTGCCGCGAAACAGGAAGTTGAAAAGTGAGCGAATCAACTGTCATCAAGGTCACCGGCCAGTCGGCCGGGGACAACTACGACGTCGTAGTTGGCCGCGGCCTGCTCGGCACGCTGCCGGGACTGCTGGGGGAGCGCGTCCGCCGCGTCCTCGTCATTCATCCGCGGGCGCTCCGACTCACCGGCGACACCGTCCGGGACGAACTGGCCGCTGCCGGCTTCACCGCCGTCACCGCCGAGATCCCCGACGCCGAGGAGGGCAAGCACATCCAGGTTGCCGCGTTCTGCTGGCAGGTCCTGGGCCAGAACGATTTCACCCGCTCCGATGCCGTGGTCTCCGTCGGCGGCGGCGCCGTCACCGACCTCGCCGGCTTCGTGGCAGCCACCTGGCTGCGCGGGGTCAAGGTCATCCACATGCCCACCAGCCTCCTCGGCATGGTCGATGCCGCCGTGGGCGGCAAGACCGGGATCAACACGGCCGAAGGGAAGAACCTGGTTGGTTCCTTCCACCCGCCCGCTGCCGTCCTCGCCGACCTGGACACGCTGAAGACCCTGCCGCGGAACGAGATTATCTCCGGCATGGCGGAGGTCATCAAGTGCGGCTTCATCGCCGATCCCGCCATCCTGGACCTCGTGGAGAAGGATCCCGACGCCGTGACGGACCCCGGCTCCGACGTTCTCCGCGAGCTGATCGAACGCGCCATCGCCGTCAAGGCCCGCGTCGTCTCGGAGGACCTCAAGGAATCCGGTCTCCGCGAAATCCTGAACTACGGCCACACGCTGGGCCACGCGATCGAACTCGTGGAGCGCTACTCGTGGCGGCACGGCGCCGCCGTCTCGGTGGGCATGATGTTTGCTGCCGAGCTGTCCCGCAGCGTTGGCCGGCTCAGCGACGCCGACGCCGACCGGCACCGCAGCATCCTCGAATCCCTCGGGCTGCCCGTCACCTACCGGCGCGACCGCTGGCAGGGGCTGCTGGACGGCATGCGCCGCGACAAGAAGTCCCGCGGCGACCTGCTCCGTTTCGTGGTCCTGGACGGGATCGCCAAGCCGGGCATCCTGGATGTGCCGGACACCTCCCTGCTTTTCGCCGCCTACCAGGAAATTGCTTCCTAATGCGCGAGGACCAGGGCGTCACCATCGAATGGCCCGACGGCGGGTTCCCGGGAATCCGGATCAATCCGGACACCCTGTTGTCTGAGATTGTCAGCGAAGAGACCTGCGCAGCCGCGCTGCAAGCGTCCACCGATCCGGCCGACCAGGTCCTGGTTCTGCTCGTCGAGGGTCGCGCTTCAGACGCTGCCGAACTGCTGGCAGAAGCCCGGTACAAGGACCCCGAGTCGTTCACACTACGAGCCTATGAAGCGGACGTCCTGCGCGTCTCCCACCGCTACGACCGCGCGGTCGAGCTCTTCCGGCAGCTCCTATCCGAGGCGCACGGCACGGCCAATGAGGCCCTCGCCTACCAGTACCTGGGCCGGGCGTACTTTTCCGCAGGGAACATCGGCGCGGCGGTGGAATCCTTCGCACGGGCGCTGGACCTCCGGGTGGCGCAGTCCGCCGACGCTGCGCTGATCTACTCCTCAACGGTGGCGCTGCAGCGGGCGCGGGACGTGTTCGAACTGGCGTCCTGAAAAGTGGGGCCCGGCTTTTCCGCTAGAATAGTTTCTGGATTTTTGATAAACACACGCTGGCGCGCCGTTCGGCATGCCCGCTTGGCATAACAGCTGGCAGCCAGAAGCAGTCAGACACAACCAGAGGAAACCAGTGGCAACCACAAACGACATCAAGAACGGAACCGTCCTGAAGCTCGAGGGCCAGCTCTGGAACGTGATCGAGTTCCAGCACGTCAAGCCGGGCAAGGGCGGCGCTTTCGTGCGCACCAAGATGCGCAACGTCATGTCCGGCAAGGTCGTCGACAAGACCTTCAACGCCGGCCTCAAGATCGAGACCGCCACCGTGGACCGCCGGGACTACCAGTACCTGTACCAGGACGGCGCCGACTTTGTCTTCATGGACACCTCGGACTACGACCAGATCACTGTGTCCGGCGCCACCGTGGGCGATGCCACCAACTTCATGCTGGAAAACCAGATGGTCAACATCGCCATCCACGAAGGCACCCCGCTGTACATCGAGCTGCCGCCGAGCGTTGTCCTCGAAATCACCTACACCGAGCCGGGCCTGCAGGGCGACCGCTCCTCCGCCGGCACCAAGCCCGCCACCCTGGAAACGGGCTACGAGATCCAGGTGCCCCTGTTCGTTGAGAACAACACCAAGGTCAAGGTCGACACCCGCGACGGCAGCTACCTGGGCCGGGTCAACGACTAGTGAGCGCCCGCGGTAAAGCCCGCAACAGGGCTCTCGAGGTCCTCTTCGAAGCCGAGCAGCGCTCTGTCTCGGCGTTCGACGTGCTGCGTGCGCGCCGCGAGAGGACCGACCAGATCGTCAATCCGTACACCCTCGAGATCGTCGAAGGCGTCGTGTCGATGCAGCCCACCATCGACGAGTTCCTGGAAACCTACTCACAGGGCTGGACCCTGGAGCGCATGCCGTCCGTGGACCGGATCATCCTGCGGATCGGCACCTGGGAACTGCTGTACAACGACGACGTTCCCGACGGTGTTGCCGTCAGCGAAGCTGTCGCTCTGGCCAAGACGCTCTCCACCGACGAGTCGCCGTCGTTCATCAACGGCCTCCTGGGGCGCCTTCAGCAGCTGAAACCGTCCCTGCTCGCCTGAGCTGGGTTATCCGCAGAAAGTCCCTGCCGGTTTGCCGGCAGGGACTTTCTGCGTTTTTACTGCTGAACGCTGCATTTACTGCTGGACAGCCGCCCGTAGCGCGGTCAGGTGGCGCAATTGCTGCGCCTCGTCCTGCTGGTGTGATGGCACATCCCTGCCGCTGAGGATCCGCTGCCGGGTAAAGGCCAACCGCGTCGCCGCCTTGACGAACTCCTTCATCTCCTCGCCCCGGTTGTACGACGCCGCCCAGCGGACGGCCTGCCGCCGGCCGCCCGGGGTGGACAGGAGATCCACCTCGGCGGGAGCGAACCATCCGGCGGCGGCGTACTCCTGGAGCCGCTGCCGGGTGAGGCGCCTTTCCGCGACCCGCAGCACCACGATGCAGGCCACGGCGAGCAGGAAAATCGGGATCTGCACGAGGACGTACTGGGCCAGGAAGTCCTGGCCCATGCTGTTCCACCTGTTGTGCAGGATCATCGCGGGGACCAGACCCACGAAGAACGCGAGCACCGAGATTCCGGAGTGCCCGCGCCGCGCCGCCAGGCCCATGACCAGGCCGGTGGTCCCGGTGAAAATGGCATGCGCGAACGGCGACATCACCCCGCGCAGGAAGAAGATCTGGACAAGGTCGCTGGCGGGTGTGCCGGACTCCGCGATCGCCCGGCCGAAGTAGAGGATGTTCTCGGTGAAGGCGAAGCCGCCGGCGATGGTGAACGCAAACACCACGCCGTCCACGGGGCCGTCAAAGTTCCGGCGGGCGAACAAAACAAGCAGCAGCAGGCCAAGGGACTTCGCGAACTCCTCCACCACGGGTGCCTGCACGGTGGTCATGAAATCGCGGAAGGACGCCTCGTCGGTGACCGGAGCCGCCAGGGCGAAGACCGGCTGGATAAGCAGGGTTACCGCGATGGAGACGGCCGCGCCCCACGTGAAGGCAAAAACCAGCAGGCGCTTCGGCTCCGGTTCCCAGCGGTCAATGACGGCCACGGCGGTCAACACCGCCGCCAGCGGGATCAGGGACGCAACAAAACCGATAACGAAGCCGGTGACGCCGGTGCTGGCCAGGAGGAACGGCACCACCAGGAACAGGCTCACGAAGGCCAGTATCCCGCCGCCGACGACGAGCCCCAGGGTCCCTGCCCCCGGGCGGGCGGCCACAGTGGACGCGGCCTCCGGGATGACCTGGTCCACGGCGCCGCCGCTGTGCCCGGGGGCCGGCCTGTAGTTCTGCGGCTGGACGTGCCCCATCCAACTGGGATTCGCGGGCTGCCCGGGGAACTCAGGTCCGGGGAACTGCCTCTGCTGCGGGTTCATCGACATAGACACGAGCCTAGTGCGGTGTGACGGACAACGCCTTCTGCCGGGGCCGGAGGGAGACACCCGTGTGGTAATTTTGGAAGGCAAATGTTCCTTTTTTAATTCCGTCCCGTGAGGCGGGGAAAGGGGAGACGAGCGATGACTCATGTCACGCAGGCACCGGTTCCGGCCAGGGTTGTACTCAACCAGGCGGACATTGACCGTGCCCTCACTCGTATCGCCCATGAAATCCTCGAGGCCAACAAGGGCTCCCAGGATCTGGTGCTGCTCGGCATTCCCCGCCGCGGCTACCCGCTTGCAGTCCGGCTCGCCCAGAAAATCGCCGCCGCCGATCCCACCGTGGACGCCGCCGCGATCGTCGGCCAGCTGGACGTCACCATGTTCCGGGACGATCTTTCCCACCAGCCCACGAGGCCCCCGCACCGCACCCAGCTGCCGCTGACAGGCATCGACAACAAGGTTGTCGTGCTGATCGACGACGTACTGTACTCCGGCCGGACTATCCGGGCCGCCCTCGACGCTCTGGTGGACCTCGGCCGGCCGCGCATCGTGCGCCTCGCTGTCCTGATCGACCGCGGCCACCGTGAACTGCCCATCCGCGCCGACCATGTGGGCAAGAACCTGCCCACGTCCTCGGCCGAAAAGGTCCGGGTCCGGCTCGAGGAGACCGACGCCGTCGACGGCCAAGCGGTCAACGAAGTGGTAATTGAGGGCGGCGCATGAAACACCTGCTCTCCACCGAAAACCTCAGCCTGGCCAACGCCGTCCGCATCCTCGACACCGCCGAAGAGATGTCGACCGTGGGGGAGCGCGAGGTCAAGAAGCTGCCTGCCCTGCGCGGTCGGACCGTGGTGAACCTCTTCTTCGAGGATTCCACCAGGACCCGCATTTCCTTCGAAGCCGCAGCCAAGCGGCTCTCCGCGGACGTCATCAACTTCGCCGCCAAGGGATCCTCGGTCTCCAAGGGCGAGTCACTCAAGGACACCGCCCAGACGCTGTCCGCGATGGGGGCCGACGCCGTCGTGATCCGCCACTGGGCCTCTGGCGCCCCGCACCGGCTGGCCGCCACCGACTGGATCGACGCCGCCGTCATCAACGCCGGCGACGGCACCCACGAACACCCCACCCAGGCGCTGCTGGACGCGTTCACCATGCGCCGGCACTGGACCAAGCTCTCCGGACTGCCCTCCACGGGGGCGGACCTGCGCGGCATGCGCGTCGCCATCGCCGGCGACGTCCTGCACTCCCGCGTGGCGCGGTCCAATGTCTGGCTGCTGCGCACGCTTGGTGCCGACGTCACCCTGGTGGCGCCGCCCACCCTGCTGCCCATCGGCGTCGAACACTGGCCCTGCAGTATCAGCTACGACATGGACGAGACCCTGGAAAAGGGCGTCGACGCGGTCATGATGCTCCGCGTCCAGGGCGAACGGATGAACGCCTCGTTCTTTCCGTCCACCCGGGAGTACTCCCGCCGCTGGGGTTTTGACGACAACAGGCTCCGCGCCCTGGACAGCCTGGGCCTGAAGGACACCATCATCATGCACCCCGGACCGATGAACCGGGGCCTGGAAATTTCCGCAGCCGCCGCCGACTCGCCCCGTTCCACCGTGCTCGCGCAGGTGAAGAACGGCGTCTCGATCCGCATGGCCGCCCTGTACCTGCTGCTCTCCGGGGACACCCGTGAACCAGCCGCCACCCTGAAGGAGAGCAACTGATGGCTGAAGAAACCACGTACCTGATCCGGGGCGCAGCGATCCTGGGCGGCGACGCCGAGGACCTGCTAATCCGTGACGGCGTGATCACCGCCAGGGGAACCGACCTGTCGGCGACAGACGCAGTTGACGGCGCCACGGTGATCGACGCCGCTGGCCTCGTCGCCCTGCCGGGCATGGTGGACGTCCACACGCACCTCCGCGAACCGGGCCGGGAGGACGCCGAAACGGTGGAAACCGGCACCCGCGCGGCAGCCCTGGGCGGCTTCACCGCCGTGCACGCCATGGCCAACAGCACCCCGGTGGCGGACACCGCCGGCGTCGTCGAACAGGTTTACAGCCTCGGCAAGGCCGCCGGCTGGGTGGACGTCCGCCCAGTCGGCGCCGTCACCGTGGGCCTCGCCGGCGAGCAGCTCGCCGAGCTCGGCGCGATGGCAGACTCCCGCGCCCAGGTCCGCATGTTCTCCGACGACGGCATCTGCGTCCACGATCCCGTGCTGATGCGCCGTGCCCTTGAGTACGTCAAGGCGTTCGACGGCGTGGTGGCCCAGCACGCGCAGGAACCGCGCCTCACCGCCGGCGCCCAGATGAACGAAGGCCAAGTTTCCGCCGTCCTCGGCCTGACCGGGTGGCCGGCAGTGGCCGAGGAAAGCATCATCGCCCGCGACGTCCTGCTGGCCCAGCACGTTGGCTCCAGGCTGCACGTCTGCCACGTGTCCACCGCAGGCTCGGTCGAGATCATCCGCTGGGCCAAGAGCCGCGGCATCAACGTCACCGCCGAGGTGACCCCGCACCACCTGCTCCTCACCGATGATCTGGTCCGCAGCTACGACCCCGTCTACAAGGTCAACCCGCCGCTGCGCACCAACGACGACGTCCAGGCCCTGCGCGCCGCCCTCGCCGATGGCACCATCGACGTCGTCGGCACCGACCACGCCCCGCATCCGAGCGAGCACAAGGAGTGCGAGTGGGCGCAGGCGGCCATGGGCATGACTGGCCTGGAAACCGCCCTGTCCGTGGTCCAGCACGCCATGATCGAGACCGGCCTGATGACCTGGGCCGACTTCGCCCGGGTCACCTCCACCGCGCCCGCCGGCATCGGCCGCCTCGCCGACCAGGGCAGGCCGCTGGAAAAGGGCGAACCCGCCAACATCGTCCTGGTGGATCCGGCCGCGCGCTGGACCGTGGACCCTTCCGCGATGGCAACGATGGGACGTAACTCGCCGTTCAAGGGCATGGAGCTCCCGGGCAAGGTGGTGGCCACGTTCTTCAAGGGCCACCCCACTGTCCTGGACGGCAAGCTCAACACGCCGTACCGCTACCCGGCGGATGCGCCGGTTGCCGGCGCAGCAGGTGCCAACTGATGGAAAAAGTCCTTCCCGGACTTGCGATGCTGGCGGTTGTCGCCGTCGTTTTTGTCCTGATCTGGATCGGCTGGCGCGGCCGGCTGCGGCGGCAGTCCGGCATCGAGCAGCTGCCGGCCGTTCCGGACGTTCTGGGCGAGCCGCTGATTTCGGCGGACGGACAGTACGTGGCCTCCACCACCGCGGGTGACTGGCTGGACAGGATCGCCGTGCACGGCCTCGGCATCCGCACCAACGCGGAGCTCTCCATCCATCCGGAAGGCGTGCTCCTGGACCGCTCCGGCGCGGGGCCGCTGTTCATCCCGGCGGCCTCGCTGGCCGGCGTCCGGCAGGACAGCGGGATGGCCGGTAAATTCGTGGAAAAGGACGGGCTGCTGATCCTCAGCTGGACCCTCGGAACCCACGCCCTGGACACCGGCTTCCGCACCCGCCGCGCCGCGGACAAGCCGGCAGTCCTCCAACAACTTCAGGAAATGATCTCCCCAGGCCCCCAGGCAGGTGCCCATAGTGGAAAGTAATAAAGTGACGGAAACCGAAGTGACAGTAAACGCAGGAACTGCGCCGCAGGCCGCAGCATCCGCCCCCGCCGTCCTGGTGCTCGAAGACGGCCGCATCTTCCGCGGCCGCAGCTACGGCGCGCAGGGCACCGCCCTGGGGGAAGCGGTCTTCGCCACCGGCATGACCGGCTACCAGGAGACCATTACCGACCCGTCCTACGCACGCCAGTTGGTGGTGCAGACGGCACCGCACATCGGCAACACCGGTGTGAACAGCGAGGACGCCGAATCCCGCCGCATCTGGGTGGCCGGCTACATCGTCCGCGACGCCGCCCGCCGCCCGTCCAACTGGCGGTCTGAGCGATCTCTCGACTCCGAGCTCGTCGAGCAGGGCATCGTCGGCATTCAGGGTGTGGACACCAGGGCCATCACCCGCCACCTGCGCGAGCACAAGACCATGCGCGCCGGCATCTTCTCCGGCGAGGCAGCACAGGCCACGGACAAGGAACTCGTAGACGCCGTGCTCGCCAGCGAGCCGATGGAAGGCGCCCGGCTGGCCGAGGAAGTCAGCATCGACGAAGCCTACGTCGTGGAGCCCAAGGACCACGGCTGGGATGGCGACCCGCGCTTCAGCATCGCCGCAATCGACCTCGGCATCAAGGCCATGACGCCGGTCCGGTTCGCCGAGCGCGGCGTCCGTGTGCATGTGCTGCCCGCCACCGCCACCATCGACGACGTCAAGGCCGTCAGCCCCGACGGATTCTTCATGTCCAACGGCCCCGGTGACCCCGCCACCGCCGACAACCAGGTCAAGCTGCTCCGCACCGTCCTGGACGAGAAGCTGCCCTACTTCGGCATCTGCTTCGGCAACCAGATCCTGGGCCGCGCCCTCGGCTTCGGCACCTACAAGCTGCGCTACGGCCACCGCGGCATCAACCAGCCCGTCATGGACCGCCGCACGGGCAAGGTGGAAATCACCTCGCAGAACCACGGCTTCGCCGTCGACGCCCCGCTGGACGGCCCCACCAGCGCGCCGGAAGAGCGCTACGGCCGGGTCGAGGTCAGCCACGTCAGCCTGAACGACGAGGTCGTGGAAGGCCTGGCCTGCCTGGACATCCCGGCGTTCTCGGTCCAGTACCACCCCGAAGCCGCCGCAGGCCCGCACGATGCGGCATACCTCTTCGACCGTTTCATCGAGCTGATGGAAGGTGCCCGGGACGGCCGCACGGCCAACCTCTCCAAGGAACCCGTGGACGCCCAGCACCCCGCCGATGCCCAGCCGAATCCTGCCCAGCCGAATCCCGCCCAGCCAAGCGCCGATCCGAACACGACAGACAACAAGACTGAGGACAAGAAGTAATGCCCAAGAGAACTGACCTTAAGAGCGTCCTGGTCATCGGTTCCGGCCCGATCGTCATCGGCCAGGCCGCTGAATTCGACTACTCGGGCACGCAGGCCCTTCGCGTCCTCAAGGAGGAAGGCCTGCGCGTTATCCTCGTCAACTCCAACCCGGCCACCATCATGACCGACCCGGAGTTTGCCGACGCCACCTACATCGAGCCCATCACCCCTGAGGTGGTGGAGAAGATCATCGCCAAGGAACGTCCGGACGCCGTGCTGCCCACCCTCGGCGGCCAGACCGCACTGAACACCGCCATTGCGCTGGACAAAAACGGTGTGCTGGAGAAGTACAACGTGGAACTGATCGGCGCGAACATCGCCGCGATCGAACTCGGCGAGGACCGCGAAAAGTTCAAGGGCGTCGTGGAGCGCTGCGGCGCCGAATCCGCCCGCAGCCACATCATCCACACCATGGACGAGGCCCTGAAGGCAGCCGACGACCTCGGCTACCCCATGGTGGTCCGCCCGTCGTTCACCATGGGCGGCCTCGGTTCCGGCCTGGCCTACAACGAACAGGACCTCCGCCGCATCGTCGGCCAGGGCCTGCAGTACAGCCCCACCAGCGAGGTACTGCTCGAAGAGAGCATCCTCGGCTGGAAGGAATACGAGCTCGAGATGATGCGGGACAAGAACGACAACGTGGTTGTCGTCTGCTCCATCGAGAACTTCGATCCCGTGGGCGTGCACACCGGCGACTCCATCACCGTTGCCCCGGCACTGACCCTCACCGACCGTGAATACCAGCGGCTGCGCGACATCTCCATCGCGGTTATCCGCGAGGTCGGCGTGGACACCGGCGGCTGCAACATCCAGTTCGCCATCGACCCGGCCACCGGCCGCGTCGTGGTCATCGAAATGAACCCGCGCGTGTCCCGCTCCTCGGCCCTGGCATCCAAGGCCACCGGCTTCGCCATCGCCAAGATCGCCACCAAGCTCTCGCTCGGCTACACCCTGGACGAGATCCCGAACGACATCACGCAGAAGACCCCCGCCTCCTTCGAGCCCACGCTCGACTACGTGGTGGTCAAGGTCCCGCGGTTCGCGTTCGAGAAGTTCCCCGCCGCGGACAACACCCTCACCACCACCATGAAGTCGGTGGGCGAGGCCATGGCCATGGGCCGCAACTTCACCGAAGCCCTGCAGAAGGCGCTGCGCTCCCTCGAGCAGAAGGGCTCGCAGCTGGACTTCAGCTCCGTCCCCGAATGGGAGGTGCCGGAACTCATCGAGAAGGCCAAGCGCCCGACGACGGACCGCCTGCACCAGGTGCAGCGCGCCCTGCTCGGTGGAGCCAGCGTGGAGGAACTCCACGAAGCCACCAAGATCGACCCCTGGTTCCTGGACCAGCTCCAGCTGCTCAACGAGATCTCGCAGGAGATCCGCCGCTCCGGCGCCCTCACGGAGGACATGCTCCGCAACGCCAAGCGCCATGGCTTCTCCGACGAACAGATCGGCTCGCTCACCCACAACCCCGAGGCCGTCGTCCGCGGCGTCCGCCAGGCCCTGGGCATCCGCCCCGTCTACAAGACCGTGGACACCTGCGCCGCCGAGTTCGCCGCCTACACGCCGTACCACTACTCGGCCTATGACGAGGAGGACGAGGTTGCGCTGCACTCCAAGCCGTCCATCCTCATCCTCGGCTCCGGGCCCAACCGCATCGGCCAGGGCATCGAGTTCGACTACTCCTGCGTCCACGCCTCCATGGCGCTGCGCAAGGCCGGCTACGAGACCGTCATGGTCAACTGCAACCCGGAAACCGTCTCCACCGACTACGACATCTCCACCCGGCTGTACTTCGAGCCGCTGACCCTCGAGGACGTCCTCGAGGTCATCGCGGCCGAGGAACGCACCGGCGGCGTGATGGGCGTCTTCGTCCAGCTCGGCGGCCAGACCCCGCTGAAGCTGGCCCAGCAGCTGGCCGACGCCGGCGTGCCCATCCTCGGCACCTCGCCCGAGGCGATCGACCTCGCCGAGCACCGCGGCGCCTTCGCCCGCGTGCTGGACGAAGCCGGACTGGTGTCCCCGAAGAACGGCACCGCCGTGTCCTTCGAGGACGCCAAGAAGATCGCCGACGAGATCGGTTACCCGGTCCTGGTCCGCCCGTCCTACGTCCTGGGCGGCCGCGGCATGGAGATCGTCTACGACGAGCCGAACCTGTCCCGCTACATCGCCAACGCCACCGAGATCACCGCCGAGCACCCGGTGCTGATCGACCGGTTCCTCGAGGACGCCGTCGAGATCGACGTCGATGCCCTCTTCGACGGCACGGACATGTACCTCGGCGGCATCATGGAACACATCGAGGAGGCCGGCGTCCACTCCGGCGACTCCGCGTGCGTCCTGCCGCCGATCACCCTGGGCAACAACGTGCTGGAACGCGTCCGCACCGCAACCCGCGCCATCGCCGAAGGCGTGGGCGTCCGCGGACTCATCAACATCCAGTTCGCGCTGGCCTCCGACGTCCTGTACGTCCTGGAAGCCAACCCCCGCGCTTCCCGGACCGTGCCGTTCGTGTCCAAGGCCACCGGCGTGCAGATGGCCAAGGCCGCAGCGCTGATCGGCACCGGCGTGACCATCGGCCAGCTCCGAAGCGCCTACAAGATGCTCCCGGAAACCGGCGACGGCTCCACGCTGCCCCTGGACGCTCCGGTCGCCGTCAAGGAAGCCGTCCTGCCGTTCAGCCGCTTCCGCACGCCGGAAGGCAAGGTCGTGGACTCGCTGCTCGGGCCGGAAATGCGCTCCACCGGCGAGGTCATGGGCATCGACAAGCACTTCGACACCGCCTTCGCCAAGAGCCAGGCCGGCGCCAACAACGCCCTGCCCACCGAAGGCAAGGTCTTCGTGTCCGTCGCCAACCGCGACAAGCGTTCGGTGATCATGGGCGTCAAGCGCCTCTCCGACCTCGGCTTCGAGATCGTCTCCACCGGCGGCACGGCCGACGTCCTGCGCCGCAACGGCATCCAGGCCACCCCCGTGCGCAAGGTGGCCGAGGGCAGCAGCGCCGAAGGTGAAGGCACCATTGCCGACCTCGTGATTGCGGGCGAAATCGACATGGTGTTCAACACCCCGTCCGGCGGCGAGGCCCGCAGCGACGGCTACGAACTCCGTGCCGCCGCCACGTCCATCGGCATCCCCTGCATCACCACCGTGGCCGAGTTCAACGCCGCCGTCCAGGCCATCGAGGCCCTGCGCACCTACGCCTGGTCCGTGACCAGCCTGCAGGAGCACGCAGCAGCGCTCCTTGCCTCTCAGGAGGCCGCCCTGCAGAAGGCCGCCGCACAGAGCCCGGCAGAGCAGAATGCCTGAGTCAGGGAACGCTGCGGCAGGCGCCGGCCGGGAGCCGTTCGGCTCCCGGCTGGGCCGGGCCATGGCAGACCGCGGTCCGCTGTGCGTCGGGATTGATCCCCACCCCGCCCTCCTGGCCAGCTGGGGCCTGAACGACGACGCCGCCGGGCTGAGGCGCTTTTCGCTCACTGCCCTGGAGGCCGTGTCTTCGCTCGCTGCCGCGGTCAAGCCGCAGGTGGCGCTCTACGAACGGCACGGGTCGGCCGGCATGGCAGTCCTCGAAGAGGTTCTCGCCACTGCGCGGGACGAGGGCGTGCTGACCATCGCCGACGCCAAGCGCGGGGACATCGGCTCCACCATGGCCGCGTACGCCGACGCCTGGCTCAGTGACGGCTCTGCCCTCGCCGCGGATTCCGTGACGCTGAGCCCGTACCTCGGTTTCGAGTCCCTCCGGCCCGCCCTGGATCTCGCCGCCGAGTACGGCCGCGGCGTGTTTGTCCTGGCGCTGACCTCCAACCCGGAAGGCGCCTCGGTGCAGCACGTGGGCGGAAGCGATTCCGTGGCACGCCGGATCGTCCAGGCCGCCGCGGGGGAGAACGAACGGTACTCCGGGGCGCTCGGCTCGGTTGGCCTGGTGGTGGGAGCCACCGTGGGGACGGCATTGGCGGACCTGCAGCTTGACCTCGGGGCCGTCCGCGGGCCGATCCTTGCCCCTGGCCTGGGCGCGCAGGGGGCAACTCCCGCAGATCTGCGGAGGACCTTCGGCGCCGCCTATCCCCAGGTTCTGGGAACGTCCAGCCGGGACATCCTCAAGGCCGGCCCCGGCATCCGGGAGCTGACCGAGGCGGCCCAGCGCACCCTGGCGGGGCTCCGGTCCGAATAGTCCATTGATTTCTCCGGGCGGCAGGGAGTAGGTTCAGGACAAATCCGTGGCTGCTCCAACGCCGCCGGCCGCGGATCCGTTGGCTGACCCCAGGGGAATGACCGTGAGCTTGCGACCCTTGTCACCGCAGGAACGTTCCGACGCACTCAGGAAGGCCGCGGCGGCAAGGGCTGCCAGGGCCTCGGCCAAGGAACGGCTTAAATCCGGAGAGCTGAGCGTGGCCCAGATCCTGGACTCCGGCGGCACCGAGGAAGCCATAGCGCGGATGCGCGTTTCGGAGCTCCTCGAGGCTCTGCCGGGGATCGGGAAGGTCCGGGCCGCGGCCATCATGGACAGCCTGGGCATCGCCGCGTCCCGCAGGGTCCGGGGCCTGGGCATCCACCAGCGCCGGGCGCTGGTAGATTTTATGAACGAGAAATAGCTTCATCCGAACAGAGTCATCTGTAGACCGCCCAAAGGAATACGTGAGCAACAAACCCGGACTGACAGTCCTCGCTGGTCCTACGGCTGTTGGCAAAGGCACCGTGTCCACCTATATCCGCGACACCTACCCCGAGGTCTGGCTGTCCGTTTCGGCCACCACCCGGGCCCCGCGGCCCGGCGAGATCGACGGCGTGCACTACTACTTCAAGTCCAAGGAGGAGTTCGAGTCGCTCGTCGCGGCCGGCGAATTCCTCGAATGGGCAGTGGTGCACGGGCAGAACACCTACGGAACCCTGAAGAGCACCGTCAACCAGGCCATCGCCGAGGGCCGGTCCGTGTTGCTGGAGATCGACCTGCAGGGCGCCCGGCAGGTGAAGAAGGCCGTTCCGGATGCCCAGTTCGTATTCCTGGCACCGCCCAGCTGGGAAGAACTGGTGCGCCGGCTGGTGGGCCGGGGCACGGAATCGGCCGAGGAACAGCAGCGCCGGCTGGAAACCGGTAAAGTAGAACTTGCTGCTGAACCGGAGTTCGACCACACCGTCATCAATGACGACGTCCGCCGGGCAGCGGACGAGCTTGTTTCACTCATGGGGCTCACGCCGCATCCGCGCCAGTCGCAGACGCCGTCGGCCCGCTAGAAATTTGGAGAATTCGTGTCCACGAACCTTGAAGGCATCATCAACCCGCCGATCGATTCGCTGCTCGAAGCAGCCGATTCCAAGTACGGACTGGTGATCTTCGGTGCCAAGCGTGCACGCCAGATCAACGCCTACTACGCACAGCTGCACGAGGGCTTGTTCGAATACGTCGGCCCCCTGGTTGACACCAAGCTGAACGAGAAGTCGCTGTCCATCGCTCTGCGCGAGATCAACGAGGGCAAGCTGGTTTCCACGCCGATCGAAGCTGCAGAGTAACCTCCGCAGAGTAAACAGACTGCCTGCTGACGGAGTTCACGTGCGCATAGTCCTCGGAGTCGGGGGAGGGATCGCCGCCTACAAGGTGGCATCGCTCCTCCGGCTTTTTACTGAAGCCGGCCATGACGTCACGGTCATCCCCACGGAAGCTGCCACCCGCTTTGTCGGCGTGGCCACCTGGGAGGCCCTGTCCGGAAACCCGGTGACCAACAGCGTCTTCGACGACGTCGACCAGGTGAAGCACGTCCGTCTGGGCCACGAGGCAGACCTGATCGTGGTGGCACCCGCCACGGCCGACCTCCTGGCGCGTGCCGCCAGCGGCCAGGCCAGCGACCTGCTCACCAACACGCTCCTGATGGCCAGCGGACCCGTGCTGTTCGCCCCGGCCATGCACACTGAGATGTGGCAGCATGCGGCCACCCAGGCCAACGTCGAAACTCTGCGCAGCCGCGGTGTCACGGTCCTGGAACCCGCCAGCGGGCGGCTGACCGGCAGTGATTCAGGCCCCGGCCGGCTGCCCGAGCCCGAGGCCATTTTCGACGCCGCCCTGGCCCTTGCCCAGGGGCTCCGTTCGGATGCTGCGCTCCGGTCCGACGCCGGGCTGCCGCTGGCCGGCCGCACCGTGACCATCAGCGCAGGCGGCACCCGGGAGCCCCTGGACCCAGTCCGTTTCCTGGGCAACCGCTCCTCCGGCAAGCAGGGGGTGGCGCTGGCCGCCGCCGCCCGCGACGCCGGCGCCACCGTACGGCTCGTGGCCGCCCACATGGAGGTGCCCGCCCCGGCGGGCGTCGAACTCATCGCCGTCGAAACGGCCCTGCAGCTCCGCGAAGTCATGGTGGCTGCGGCAGCCGGCTCCGACGTCGTGATTATGGCGGCGGCAGTTGCGGATTTCCGCCCGGCGGAGGTGTCCGGAAGCAAGATCAAGAAACGGGACGACACGGCTGACCCCGTGATCACGCTGGTCCGCAACCCCGACATCCTGCAGGAGCTGGTCGCGGTGCGCGACGCCGCCGGCAGCAGCCAGATTGTGGTGGGCTTCGCCGCCGAGACCGGCGACGAGCAGGGCGATGTGCTCTCCTACGCCGAGGCGAAGCTCAAGCGCAAGGGCTGCGACCTGCTGGTGGTGAACCACGTGGGCGCGGACAAGGTATTCGGCCAGGACCACAACTCCGTGGTCATCCTCTCGCGGGCCGGCACCGAACCCCAGTCGGCCTCCGGCTCCAAGCAGGACGTCGCCGCCATTGTCATTGACCGGATCGGATCCGAACTGAGCCGGGTCTTTCCGCGAACCTGACGGGCGTTAGCAACGTCTCCTTAGCATGGGGACACACGCTGCCGCCCCGCCGTTTGCCAACCAGTAAGGTAGTTGAGTGACTTTACCGCTGCACATTCCAGAATCCCACGGGTCAGCACCCGCCGCGCTTCGGCTCTTCACCTCGGAGTCGGTGACTGAAGGGCACCCGGACAAGATCTGTGACCAGATCAGTGATGCGATCCTGGACGCCCTGCTGGACAAGGACCCCGAGTCCCGCGTCGCCGTCGAGACCATGGCCACCACCGGCCTGGTCCACGTGGCCGGCGAAGTGACCACCGACGCCTACGTCGAAATCCCGCAGATCGTCCGCGAAACGATCCTGGGCATCGGCTATGACTCGTCCGCCAACGGCTTCGACGGCGCACGCTGCGGCGTTTCCGTGTCCATCGGGCAGCAGTCCAACGACATCGCCGGCGGCGTCTTCAACTCCCTCGAAGCGCGCGAAGGCCGCCAGGAGGACGACTACGACCTCCAGGGCGCCGGCGACCAGGGACTCATGTTCGGCTACGCCAGCGACGAGACCCCCTCCTATATGCCCACGCCGATCTGGATCGCGCACCGCCTGTCGGAGCGGCTCACCGAGGTCCGCAAGAGCGGCGAACTCTCCTACCTCCGCCCGGACGGCAAGACCCAGGCCACCATCGGGTACGACGGCGACCGGCCCGTTTCGGTTGAGACCATCGTGATCTCCAGCCAGCACGCCGACGGCTTCAGCCTCGACCAGCTGCGCGCCGACCTCGCGACGCACGTCATCGACCCCGTCCTCGCTCTCGCTGACCTGGACATTTCGCGCACCACCAACATCCTGAACCCGGCCGGTGCGTTCGTGATCGGCGGCCCGGTGGGCGACGCCGGACTCACCGGCCGCAAGATTATCGTGGACACCTACGGCGGCATGGCCCGCCACGGCGGCGGCGCCTTCTCGGGCAAGGACCCGTCCAAGGTGGACCGCTCCGCGGCATACGCCATGCGGTGGGTTGCCAAGAACGTGGTGGCCGCAGGGCTGGCGAAGCGCGCCGAGATCCAGATCGCCTACGCGATCGGCCAGGCCCGCCCGGTGGGGACCTATGTCGAGACGTTCGGGACCGAGACCGTGGACCCGGCAAAGATCAGTGCCGCGATTGCGGAGATCTTCGATCTGCGCCCCCGCGCCATCATCGACGCCCTGGACCTCAAGCGTCCCATCTACGCCAAGACGGCGGCCCACGGCCACTTCGGCCGCGACGATCCGGACTTCACCTGGGAGCGCCTGGACCGCGTGGACGACCTGAAGGCATACTTCAACGCCTGAGCCCTCCCGTCCGCGTCCGCCGGCACCGGGAATGTCAGACCCGTGTGATTGGCTGATCAGTAATATCGGACGGAGGTAAGGCGCATGACGGCAAACGGCATGTCTATGCATCCAGCATCAGAACCCCTGCAGCTGTCCCTGCTGCAGGGGTTCCCTGCCACGGCCAGGCCCTCCGGCGGTCCCGTCCTGGCCGCCGTCCGTCCGGTGGCACGCGTCCTCATCGAATCCCCGCTGCCGCATCTGGACAGGCCGTTCGACTACAGTGTGCCTGCCGAGCTGGATGACGACGCCCAGCCGGGCGTGCGCGTCCGGGTGAAATTCAGCGGCCAGGAACTCGGCGGCTACCTCCTGGAACGGCTTGCCGAGTCCGACGCCGGCCAGCCCCTCGTCCCGCTGCACAAGGTCGTCTCGCCGGTTGCTGTGCTGACTCCCGCGCTGCAGGAGCTCGCCGGCCGCGTGGCCGCACGCTATGCAGGCACGGTCAGCGATGTGCTCCGGGTGGCCATCCCGCCGCGGGTGGTCAAGGTGGAGAAGGAGTTTGCCGGCGCCGAACCGGCCACGCCGTCCGCCGCCGGCCCGGACCTGTCCGGCTCCGGCTGGACCGCATCGCCTGGTTGGAACCGGTACCGGAACGGTGCCGCCTTCCTCCGCCATCTCGCGTCCGGAGGCTCGCCCCGGGCTGCCCTCGGCGCGCTGCAGGGATTCGGCCCGGACGGCTGGCCGCGGCTTATCGCGGAGGCGGTGGCGGCGGTCCGGCAGTCCGGACGCGGCGCCGTCGTCGTCGTTCCCGACTACCGCGACCTGGACCGTGTCCAGGCTGCCCTCGAGGAGATCCTGCCCGCCGATGACGTGGCACGGCTGACGGCCGACGACGGCCAGACGCCCAGGTACCGCAGCTACCTCCGGGTCCTCAACGGCTCCGCGGGCGTCGCCGTGGGCACACGCTCGGCGGCCTACGCCCCCGTACAGAACCTGGGGCTTGTTGTCTGCTGGGACGACGGCGACGACCTTCACGTCGAACAGCGTTCCCCGTACGCCCACACCCGTGAGGTGCTGCTGCTCCGTGCCGAACAGGACGGTGCGGCCTGCCTGCTGGCGGGGCACGCGCGCAGCACTGAGGTACAGCGGCTGGTGGACGCCGGCTGGGCGATGCCCGTGGACGCGGAACGCACCGTGGTCCGCCGCACGGTTCCCCGGGTCCTGAACACAGCCGACAGCTTCGAACAGGAGCGCGACCCGCTCGCCCGGCTGGCCAGGCTGCCGGGCGCCGCGTGGCGCACCGCCAAGGACGCGCTCGAACGCGGCCCTGTCCTGGTCCAGGTGGCCCGCGCCGGATATGCGCCGTCACTGGCATGCGAAACCTGCCGGGAACCGGCGCGTTGCCCCTCCTGCCAGGGTCCGCTCGCCATGGCCGGCAGCGCCGCCGTTCCGCAGTGCCGCTGGTGTTCGACGCCGGCACCGGCCTGGCGCTGCGTGCATTGCCACGGGACCCGTCTCCGCCGTGGCGCCGCCGGCGTTCTCCGCACAGCCGAGGAACTGGGCCGGGCATTTCCCGGAAAGGCCGTGGTCACCTCATCCGGCCAGAACGTCAAGGCCACCGTGACGGACGCGTGCGCGCTGGTGGTGGCCACGGTGGGTGCCGAGCCCGTGGCGCCGGGCGGGTACGCCGCGGCGCTGCTGCTTGACGGCGATTCACTGCTTCGCCGCGAGAACCTGCGCGCGGGCGAGGACGCTGTCCGGAGGTGGTTCAACGCCGCTTCACTGGTCAAGCCTGCCACCGAGGGCGGGATCGTTGTCATCACCGCCGACGACACCGCCGCCGTGGGCGCGCTGCTGCGGTGGGACCCGGCCGGCTATGCCCAGCGGGAACTGGGCCTGCGCACCGAGCTGCAGTTGCCGCCGGCGGTGCGGGTTGCCGCCGTCACCGGCGGCAGCACCGCCGTCGGCCATTTCACCGCCTCGGCAACCAAGCTTCTTGCCGACGAGGGAGTGGAGCTGCGCGTTGCGGGCCCTGCGCCGCTGCTGCAGACCGCAAGCACCCATGCGGCGGTCACCCCGGCAGCGGCCACGGAGAGCGTGGACGTGCGCACACTGCTGTTCATCCCGTACGCGCAGGCGGCCGCTGTGACAAGGGTTCTCCGCGCTGCCAAGGCAGCAGGCGCGGCGAAACGCAGCGAGGACCCGGTCCAGCTGCGGCTCGACGGCGTGGACGTGCTCTGACGCTTCGGGTTCGGCGCTGCTCTACTTGCGGCGGAGCGCCATGACCTCCGCCGCAACGTCCACCAGCTGGCGGGCGGATTCGTCCCAGCTGAACTGCTCTGCGCGCCTCACCGACCGCCGTGAGATGTCCTGCCAGTGCTGCCGGTCCGCGAGGCTGCGGACGGCGGCGGTGAACTCCGGCGCTGATTCGGTAGCAACGTAGGTGGCGGCGTCGGCTCCCACCTCGCGGAAGATTGGAATGTCGCTGGCGATCACAGGGGTGCCCAGAGCCATGGCCTCCACCAGGGGCAGGCCGTAGCCCTCGGCCTTGGACAGGGTGACCAGCGCGGTGGTGCGGTTCAGCAGTGCCGCGTATTCGTCGTCGCTCACTCCGTTATGGAAGACGACGTTCGCGCCGGCGGGAATATGCGCCTCGAGCTCGGCCCGGCGGTGCGGCGTGATCCGGCTCAGTAGGTGCAGGGCGTAGTCAGGGAGGCCGGCCATCCCGGCGAGCATGGTTTCAACGTTCTTGTAGGGCATGAACGAGCCCATGTAGAGCAGTGTCTTCTCCGGCGCCGCTTCCGGGTCGCGGGGCCGCTGGGCCGGCTGTGGGGCGTTGCTGACGATGCGGACCGGACGGCTGGTCAGGCGGTACTTGGCCATCAGGGCCTCGGTGGTCCTGCTGATGGTGGCGACGACGTCGGCGCGGTTCAGCAGCACCCGCTGGGGCCAGAACGCCTTGTGGTAGAGGCGCCACAGGATTCGGACCGGGGCCGGCAGGAAGCCAGGGGGCGCCGGGTGTTCGTAGTAGATGAGGTCGTGCAGGGTGAGCACCAGGCCGTACCTGCGTCCCCACGTGCCCATGGTCTGCATGGGGCACACCACCACGTCGGCCCCGAGCTGGTTGACCTTCCGGGCCACGAAGAGCTCGGCAGGGGAGAGCGGACTGCCGATGAGTGTGTAGGGAACATCGGGGAGCAGCGCCAGTTGCCGGGGGTCGCTGATGAGCATGGACACGTCGGCGATCTTGGAGACGGCCGCGATGAGGCTGGAGCCGTAGCGGCTGATGCCGTCGTGGTGGTCCGTCCGGGTGAACCGGGCATCAATCACTATCTTCACGCGGGGTGGTCCTTAAGGAAGCGGCGGATGAATCCTGCGGCAGGTTCGGGCGTTTCGTAGTGGATCAGGTGTCCGACGCCCGGGATGACATCGAGCGTTGCGTCGGGGAGCTGCGCGGCAAGCCGGTGCTGGTCCCGCAGCAGGGCGATCTCGTCCTTTTCGCCGGCGATGAGCAGCGTCGGAAGGGCGAGCCCGGGTGCCACTTCGGCCACGTTGCTGCTGACGGACGCGGTGAAGGATTCCAACAGGCTGTCCCGGTCGGCAAACGCGCTGAAGTACGCGTGGTGCTGGCCGTGAATGAAGCGCAGCAGGTCCTTGTCCTTCGTCTTGGCCATGGCCACGCTCATGACCCGCACGATGAGCGGGCTGCGCAGGAGCGCGAGGCCGAGGGGGCGGGGGAGCCGCGCCGAGAGGCGGTAGTACAGCACGGCCAGCCGGGTCATGAGGCCCTTGGGGCCTTCCAGCGCGGGCGCGGCGATGGGGTTGACCAGGATGAGGGGCCGGACCGCCTCCGGATGGGCCGCGACGAAGTGGGCAGCGACGATGGAGCCGAACGAGTGGCCTAGCAGGACGGTGTCCGGGCCCAGTCCCAGAGCCGCCATGAAGTCGCTGATGAACCGGCCGTAGCGTTCCACACTGTGGCTCGAGTCGGTAAACGCTCCGGAGCTGCCAAACCCGGGGAGGTCCGGCATGATCAGCCGCATCTCAGGCAGCTGGTCGGCCACGCGCAGCAGGCCGTGGTGGTCGCCGCGGAAACCGTGGATGACCAGGATGGTACGCGTCTCAGGCGCGGTCTTTTCCGGTTCGTACACCCAGTAGGCAACGTTGCTGCCCGCCAGCTGCACGGTGGAGGCACGCGTGCGGGCGGCGAGTCCGCTGCTGACGAAGGATGGTGCGGTGGCGGGCTCGGAGTCGGCTGTTCTCATCTGCTGGGGAGTCCTAGTTGACGTTGTCGGGGTGGGAGCCGGTGCGGTGTCCGCGCTCCAGGGCTTCGATGTCCGCCATGTCCAGGTCTGAGAGCTCGAAGCCGAATACGTCGAGGTTTTCCCGGATCCGGGCCGCGGAGCTGGCCTTGGGGATGGTGATGTTGCCCAGCTGGATCTGCCAGCGCAGGACCACCTGGGCCGGGCTCACCTTGTGTTCAGCCGCAAGGGCGCCGATGACGGGGTCCTCCAGGACCTGTCCGCGGCCCAGGGGGCTCCACGCCTCCGTGCGGATTCCCAGGCCGCGGTGCTTCTCCCGCAGCTCGGCCTGCTGCAGCCAGGGATGGAGCTCGATCTGGTTGACGGCCGGCACCACCTCGGCTGTTTCCAGCAGCTGGTCCAGGTGCTGCGGCAGGAAGTTGGAGACGCCGATGGCCCGCACCTTGCCCTCGCGGTACAGCGTCTCCAGGGCGCGGTAGGTCTCCTGGAACAGCCCGCGCTTCGCACACGGCCAATGGATCAGGTACATGTCCACGTATTCCAGGCCGAGGTTGATCATGGACGTATCGAACGCCCGCAGCGTCGCGTCGTAGCCGTGGTCGTCGTTCCACACCTTGGTGGTGATGAACAGGTCCTCGCGCGAGGTGCCCGGGGCGGCCTCGCCCGAACCGCCGGTGGAGGCTTCAGCGGCGAATACCTCGACCAGTCCGCGCGCCACCCCGGATTCGTTCCCGTACATGGCGGCCGTATCGAAATGGCGGTACCCGGCTTCCAGGGCGGTGGCCACAAGGTTGGCGGTGTCTTTCGGCGGAACCTTGTACAGCCCGAAGCCCAACTGGTCGATCAGCACGCCGTTGTTCAGGCTGAGCCGGGGTGAGGTAGTCATGGATACGACTCTACCGATACCGCGCCGCCGCGCGTGGGACTGGCAGGTGGAGTTTCAGTCCCGGACCCGGGAGCCCGGCCCCGGTTGAGCCCCAGAGGGCGTTCAGCCCCAGCAGAGGCAGAAGGGGTGGCCGGCGGGGTCCGCATAGACCTGGAAGCCCTCGGCGGAGGTGGTGTCCTCCGCCGGCTTCAGCAGGCGTGCACCGAGGGCGATGGCCTCGTCATGGGCGGACGCGACATCCTCGACATAGAGGTCCAGGTGGATCTGCTGCGGGTTCCCGTCGGGCCATTCCGGCGGCACGTGGTTCGGCGCGAGCTGAAAGCCCAGGCGAGGGCTCCCGTCGACTCTGACGGTGTGCCAGTCATCCTCGGCTTCCACGGTGCCGCCCAGCAGGCCGGCCCAGAAGGCGCTTTCCGCAGGAAGGTCGGCGGCGTCGAACACAACGATCTGTCTGGTGATTTTCATGCGGTCATCCTTGCATAGCCGCGATGCTTTTCCGAGAGTTTCCCACCGGTTCGGGTCAAGCGCGGGCAGAAGCGCGTGGATCCGCGGTGGCGCCGCGGGCGCAAAATAGGATGATCCGGGCCCGCACCGGCATAGTTAAGCTCTTGGGCTTGCGCTTATGGGTTTATGGGTACGGTCACCGCATGAATGCAAGACGGAAACGAACAGGGGCTTGACTTGGCAGGAAATGCAACCTTCCGGCACAGCAACACCGCGCTGCTGTCGGTGAGCAGTGTCGAGGCTCCGCGGATCGTGAGTTCCATGGATTTCGATCGCCGGTTGGCTTCGACCCTGCAGCGGCTGAAGTTTCCGCCGCGGCTGCTGGAGCGCGTAGCCGGCATTACGCACCGCCGCTGGTGGGCCGCCGGGACGTCGTTCGATGATGCCGCGGTGGAAGCCGGCGCGAAGGCCTTGGCCGAGGCCGGAATCGAAGCGTCCGACATTGGCCTGCTGATCAACACCTCGGTCACGCGGCGCAACCTGGAACCGTCCGTCGCGGTGAAGATCCACCACGGACTCGGGTTGCCGTCATCGGCCATGAACTTCGATCTGGCCAACGCCTGCCTCGGATTCGTGAACGGGCTGACCCTGGCGGCCAGCATGATCGACTCCGGCCAGATCAAGTACGCGATGATCGTCAACGGTGAGGACGCCGAGGCAACGCAGGAGGCCACCCTGGCCCGGCTGCAGCGGCCCGAGACCACGCGGGAGGACTTCAACCGGGAGTTCGCCACGCTCACGCTTGGATCCGGGGCTGCCGCAGCCGTCCTGGGCCCGGCGGACCAGAATCCCGGCGCGCACCGGATCGTGGGCGGCGTGATGCGGGCCGGCACCGAGCACCATGAGCTGTGCGTGGGCGGCATCGACGGCATGGCAACCGACACGAAGGGCCTGCTCGACGGCGGCCTGCAGCTCGTGGTCGACGCCTGGCACGAGGCGCAGCCGGAATGGGATTGGGGCTCGATGGACCGGTACGTCACGCACCAGGTGAGCAATGCCTACACGAAGGCCATCATTGACGCGATAGACCTGGACCCGGACAAGGTTCCCATCACGTTCCCGCACTGGGGCAATGTTGGCCCGGCTTCGCTTCCGATGACGCTGGCCGCGGAGGCCCAGACCCTCGAAACCGGCAACCGCGTGCTGTGCATGGGCGTCGGGTCAGGCCTGAACACTGCCATGATGGAAATCGTTTGGTAGCCGCGGGCTGGCCCGGCGTCGTCCCCGAATGGTCGCGCGAAATCGCGGTTGCCTCCACGTCTGCCGCGGATGAGCCCGGAACCGTTCGCCGCTGGCACCTGCTCGACAACGCTGCCCAGCTCTCCGCCCGCGGTCTGACTCCCGCCGGCACCCTGCTGTGCGTCCATGGGAACCCGACCTGGTCCTACCTGTGGCGGAGCCTCCTGGCAGCCGGATCGGACCCCGCGCATCCGTGGCGCGTGGTGGCGGTGGACCAGCTGGACATGGGGTTCTCCGAACGCACCGGCACCTTCCGGCGCCTAGCGGACCGGATCAACGACCTGGCTGACTTAACGGACGCACTGGGCCTGGACGGGCCGGTGGTTACGGTGGGTCACGACTGGGGCGGCGTGATCAGCCTGGGCTGGGCCCTGGCGCATCCGCAGCAGCTCGCCGGGGTCGTGCTGACCAACACCGCCGTCCACCAGCCCTCCGAGTCGGGGATCCCGCCGGCACTGCGGCTTGCCCTGCACCCCGCCGTGCACGGGTGGGGCACCACGACGTCGGACGCCTTTCTTCGCGTGACGCACTCGCTGGCGAACCCGCCGCTGCCCGCCGACGTCCGGAAGGCCTACATGGCCCCGTACCGTGGCGCCGGGCGCCGCGCCGGCGTGGGGAACTTCGTTGCGGACATCCCTGTGGATGCTTCCCATCCCAGTTTCCCGGCGCTCAGCGGCGTGGCCGAAGGGCTGCACGGGCTGAAGGTTCCGGCCTTGATGCTCTGGGGCCCGCGCGACCCGATCTTTTCCGACCGGTACCTCAAGGACCTCATCACCCGGCTGCCGCACGCCAGGGTGCACCGCTTCGAGGGAGCCGGACACCTGCTCGCGGAAGACCGGGACATCGCCGCACCGGCCTTCGAGTGGCTTTCCGGGCTCGGCCGGGACGGCGGTCTTGTCCCGGAGGAGACGACAGCCGGGGCCGACGGCGTTCCGCCCCTGTGGGGGCCACTCACCGAACTGGCGGCAGGAGCCGCCGGCGGGGACACCGCCGTCGCCGAAATGGACGCGGCCGGCAACGTCGCCCGCCGGCTCAGCTGGCAGGCGCTGGAATGGAGCATCGCAGCCCTCGCGGCGGGGCTGCGCGCGGCCGGAGTGGGGCGCGGCAGCCGGGTGAGCCTGATGGTTCCGCCCGGAGCGGATCTGACCGTGGCGCTCTACGCCTGCCTGCGGCTTGGTGCGGTGGTGGTCGTGGCCGACGCAGGGCTGGGAACCCGGGGCCTGAGCCGCGCCGTGAAGGGCGCTACCCCGGATTTCCTCATCGGCATTGACAGGGCGCTGGCGGCTGCCGCGGCGCTCGGCTGGCCGGGACGGCGGATCAGCATGTTGGATCTCCCGCCGGCCAGCAGGCGCCTGCTCGGGGTCGAAACCTCGCTCGCCGCCCTCGCCCGGCGCGGAGCCGGGCTCAGCCCGGAGCTTATGTGCCATGCGTCGTCGCCAGCGCCCGACCCGGATGCCGACGCCGCCGTGCTCTTCACCTCCGGTTCCACCGGGCCCGCGAAGGGCGTGCTGTACACCCACCGTCAGCTGGCCGCGATGCGGGACACGGTGGCGGAAACTTTCGGGATCAGTTCCGGTGCCCGCCTCGTTGCGGCTTTCGCGCCGTTCGCGTTGCTGGGGCCCGCCCTCGGAGCGGTCTCGGTGACGCCGGCCATGGACGTCACGGCGCCCCGAACCTTGACGGCCCGCGCGCTGGCGGACGCCGCCGCGGCCATCGAGGCAACAGTGGTCTTCGCCTCGCCCGCGGCGCTGCGCAATGTCGTCGCGACCCGGGGCGGTCTGGGCCGGGCCGGACTCGGGGCCCTGGGGCGTGTGGAGCTGCTGCTCTCCGCGGGGGCGCCTGTCCCGGAACCGCTCCTGGCGGACGTGCAGCGGCTGCTGCCCCAGGCTTCGCTGCACACGCCGTACGGGATGACCGAGGCACTGCCCGTGACCGACATCAGCCTCGAAGGAATCCGCGAGGCGGAGGCGGACGCCGCCGCCGGAACCGTGCCCGGGGCCGGTAACGGCGTGTGCGTGGGCCGGCCGGTGCACGGAGCCCGCGTCGCCGTCGTGCCGTTGGCGGCGGACGGCACCGCACCCGGGAACCAGCCGGTCACGGAGGCGGGAGTGACCGGCGAGATCCTCGTCGGCGCCCCGCATGTCAAGCAAGCCTACGACCGGCTCTGGCTGACCCAGCGCGAGAGTATCCGCACGCCCGGCTGGCACCGCACCGGCGACGTGGGGCACTTCGACGCCGCCGGCCGGCTCTGGGTGGAGGGGCGCCTCGCCCACATCGTGACGGCGCCCCGTACCGTGGTGACGCCGGTGGGCGCCGAGCAGGCCATCGAACGCCTGGACGACGTCGGCCTGGCTGCGGTCGTCGGGGTCGGTCCGTCGGGAACGCAGGCAGTCATCGCCGTCGTCGAGACGGTGCCCTCCGCCCGCAAAGCCGGCCCGGCATCGCCGCACCGTGCCGGGCGTGTCCGCGCGGCGGCTCTTGAGGCGGGCGTCAATATCTCTGCCGTGCTCGAAGTCCCGGCGCAGCCCACCGACATCCGGCACAACGCCAAGATCGACAGGACCAGACTGTCCCGCTGGGCGTCGCGGGTGCTGGCCGGCGGCCGGCCGGGAAAGCCATGAGGGTCCTGGTCACCGGTGCAAGCGGGCTGCTCGGCCGGGAGGTGGCCCGGCTGCTGGTCCGCCAGGGCCATGCCGTGTCCACGTTCCAGCGCCGGCCGTCCGGTGTCGACGGCGCTGAGGATTTCCGCGGGTCCGTCACGGACGATCAGGCGCTCGGCCGCGCCATCGCCGGAGCCGAAGGAATCATCCACCTGGCTGCGAAGGTCTCCTTCACCGGCCGTGCCGCGGAGTTCGATGAAGTGAACGTCGAAGGGACCCGCCGTCTGCTGAATGCCGCACGGGCGGCCGGGGTGCGGGATCTGGTGTTCGTTTCCTCCCCCTCCGTGGCCAACTCCGGCGCCGCCATCGCTGGGCTGGGCGCGGAACCGGCCGACCCGGAGCACGCGCATGGCGACTACTCCCGCACCAAGGCCAAAGCGGAGCTGCTGGCACTGGCAGCCGATGCCCCCGGGTTCCGGGTCGCAGCGGTGCGCCCCCACATTGTCTGGGGCCCCGGCGACACCCAGTTGGTGGAACGGGTCCTCGCACGCGCCGGCCGCGGCCGGCTGCCGCTGCTCGACGCCGGTGCGGCCCTGATTGACACCACCTACGTGGACAACGCCGCCTCGGCGATCGTCGCCGCGCTGCACCGCATCGAACACATTCACGGCCGGGCCCTGGTGGTGAGCAATGGCGAGCCACGCCCGGTGGGCGAGCTGCTGGCGGGCATCTGCGCTGCAGGGGGCGTCGCCGCGCCGTCGTGGACTGTGCCGGGCGGGATGGCACGGGCGGTTGGAGCGGTGGTGGAGAAGGTCTGGACCCGTGCCTGCCGGAACGAGGAGCCGCCGATGACCAGGTTCCTTGCTGAGCAGCTTTCCACCGCCCACTGGTTCGATCAGCGTGAGACCCGCGAACTCCTCGACTGGACGCCTGCCGTCTCGCTGGACGAGGGATTGGCGCGGCTGGCCGAGCACTACGGGTCCCGGCCGCTCAGCCCGCGCCCTCGAAGCTGACCAGCCGCCGGGCCGAGGCCTCATCGAGGATCAGGTCGGTCGCCAGCCCTGCGACCAGTGCACCGCGGAGCCCGTTGATCTTTGACGCCCCGGACACCACGCAGATCCGCCGGCGCACCTTGCGGAGCTGGTCGAGCGACGGTCCGGTGGAACGTTCGTTCAGTGTGATGCCGTCGGAGGACCCGTCACCGCGGAAGAACACCGTGGCCACGTCCCCGACGACGTCGGACTCCGCCAGGGTGACCAGGTCGTCCTCGTCGAGGTACCCGCCCGCGTAGACGTGGCTGGGGTAGTCCGCGTCCACGGAACCCACGCCGAAGATCGCAATGCTCATGCGGGACTGCAGGTCCAGGATGCGCTGCACGCTCCGCTCGTTCCACATCGCGGTCTTCGTCGCCGCGTGGTCGAAGAAGGCCGGCACGGGAAACTGTTCAACCCGGGCCCCGTATGCGCTGCCAAAGCGGCGCATGATGTCGCTGGCGTAGGTGATGCCGGTGGTCTGCATATTGCCCGCGCCGTTCAACTGGACCACCACGCTGTCGTGGGTGATCTTGCGCGTCAGGTGCCGGCTCACCGCGCTGAGGGTGGCGCCCCACGCCACCCCGATGATGGCGTTGGAGTCCACAAGCGGGCCGATGGTGCGTGCTGCCTGCATGGCCACGCGGTCCAGCGTCTCCGCCTCATTCAGGGTGTCCAATACGGGCACCACGTGCACATCCACCTTGTACTGCGCCCGGATCAGCCGCTCCAATTCAGGTCCGGTGTCGAGCGGACTGCGGATCTGGATCTGCACCAGTCCTGTGTCCCGGGCGGTTGAAAGCAGCCGGGAAACTGTGGAACGGGAGGTCCGCAACTCCCGGGCGATGGCGTCCATGGTCAGGTCCTGCATGTAGTAAAGCTGGGCCGCGCGCAGCGCGTCGGAGTGTCGGGGACGGGGCATGCATGGTTCCGTTCTGCACGTTTGTGCATAGTGCTTGACGTTATTTTCCAATAATTCAAACAATAGTGGTGAACGGCCCCGCACCATCCGGTGCGCTGCCTGCAACAAGCTTTTCCGAACCAAACCCAAAGGAGCAGATTTGGGACTCAAGGATTCATCCGGCCGTACCAACAGCGCTGCCGTCCCCGGTGCGGAGCGCGAGTCCGTCTCCCGGCTGCGCCAGCGGCCCAGCGCCCGGGTCCTGATCATCGGAGGCGGGATCAACGGCGTCGGAACATTCCGCGATCTTGCCCTCCAGGGCGTTGATGTGGCGCTGGTGGAACGCGGTGACTACTGCCAGGGCGCCAGCGGCGCCTCGTCGCACATGATCCATGGCGGCATCCGCTACCTGGAAAACGGCGAATTCCGGCTAGTCCGGGAATCCGTGGTTGAGCGCAACAGGCTCCTGCGGGTCGCGCCCCACTACGTGAAGCCGCTGCAGACCACCATTCCCATCTTCAGCACCTTCTCCGGTGTCCTGGCCGCGCCGCTGCGGTTCCTGACCCACAAGCAGCAGGGCAAGCCCAAGGAACGGGGGGCGTTCCTGATCAAGCTGGGACTCAGCCTCTATGACTCCTTCTCCCGCGACGGCGGCAGCGTCCCCCGCCACCAGTTCCGCACGCGGCACAAGGCGCTGGCCGAGCTCCCGATGCTGCACCCCGGCGTCAAATACACGGCCACCTACTTCGACGCGTCCGTGCACAACCCGGAGCGCCTCACCCTGGACGTCCTGCAGGACGGCGAGAAGGCGGGCAGGGCCCACAACACAGCACGCGCCAGCAACTACCTGTCCCTGATATCCGTCGGGTCCAACGCAAACGGTTCCAGTACCGCGATTCTCCGCGACCACCTGACCGGTGCTGAGTTCGATTTCACCGCAGACGTTATCGTCAACACCACGGGCGCCTGGGTGGACCTCACCAATCAGGCCATGGGTACAGCCACCACCTTCATGGGCGGGACCAAGGGCTCGCACATCGTCCTGGACCACCCCGGCCTGCTGGCTGCCTGCAAGGGACGCGAGATCTTCTTCGAACACACCGACGGCCGGATCGTGCTGATCTACCCCATGGGTGACCGCGTGCTGGTGGGAACCACCGACGTCGACGCCGACATGTCCCAGGACGCCGTCTGCACCGATGAGGAAATCGACTACTTCTTCGACCTCATTGGCCATGTTTTCCCGGACATCGCCGTGAACCGCGGCCAGATCGTGTATACGTTCTCCGGCGTGCGTCCGCTGCCTAGGCACGATGCCACCCAGCCGGGATTCGTGTCGCGGGACTACCGCATCGAACGCCTTGCCCCGAGAACGGACGCCCCGGAACGCGGCACCCCGGAACCAAGCACCCGGGAGGGCGGCGCCGTCGTGTTCAGCCTCGTGGGCGGCAAATGGACCACCTTCCGCGCCCTGGCCGAACACCTGGCCGGCGATGTCCTGGCCGAACTGGGACTGGAGCGGAAAATTTCGACGGCGAAGCTCGCCATCGGCGGCGGCGCCGGGTTCCCGGACAGCGACGCCGGAATCCAGAAGTGGATCAAGGCGCACATGACCGCCACGCGCGATGCCGACCGGACAGCCGGCCTGCTCACCAGGTACGGCACCCGCGCCGAGGAAGTCATCAGCTATCTCGACGCCGGCGACGACCGGCTGCTGCGCTCCACCCGGGAGCTGAGCGTCAGGGAACTGCAGTTCATGGCGGCCCACGAACAGGTAGGGCACCTGGTGGACGTGCTGATCCGGCGCACCTCGCTCGCCTTCCGCGGCCTGGTCACCGGAGAGCTGCTAAACGAAGTTGCTGAGACCTTGGCCGAGCCGCTCGGCTGGGATGCGGCAGGAGTTGCCGCGGAGATCGACCACGCCCAGGAGGTGCTGAAGCGATACCACGGCGTCGAGGTCCACAGCCTCGTCGCCTAGCGGGAAACCGTCCTTCAAACACGCGAAGGACTGACAACAGAAAATAGAGGAGTCAAAGATGTCTCTTGGATTGGTTTTTCTTTCCGAAGTTTTCGGAACCGCCATGCTGACCCTGCTGGGTTGTGGTGTGGTGGCCAACGTTGCGCTCAAAGGCACGAAGGGCAACAACGGAGGATTCCTGATGGTCACGTGGGGGTGGGGCATCGCGGTCTTTGCCGGCGTGTACGTCGCGGCCCGGTCCGGCGCCCACCTCAACCCGGCCGTCACCACAGGCCTGCTGGTCAACGGCAAGGCCGAATACGCCCCTGGCGTACCGGTCGACCTCGCGTCCACGCTGACCTACTACGGCGGTGAGCTCCTCGGCGCTTTCCTGGGCGCCGTGTTGACGTGGCTGGCGCACAAGCAGCACTTCGATGCTGAACCCGAGCCCGCCAACAAGCTCGGTGTCTTCTCCACCGGCCCCGCCATCCGTTCCACCCCCTGGAACCTCATCACGGAAATCATCGGCACGTTTGTGCTGGTCTTCGTGATCCTCACCTTCGGCGGAACGCCGTCCGGTCTTGGCCCGCTGGCCGTGGCCCTGCTCGTCGTCGGCATCGGCGTCTCGCTGGGCGGACCCACAGGCTACGCCATCAACCCCGCCCGTGACCTCGGACCCCGCATCGCCCACGCCATCCTGCCCATCAAGGGCAAGGGGTCCAGCGACTGGAGCTACTCCTGGATCCCGGTGGCAGGACCGCTCATCGGCGGCATCCTGGCCGGGCTCGTGGGGCTGCTGCCCATCGTGTTCAAGGCGGCCACCTGACCCACGGCGCCTGACCCGAACGGCGCCCTCATAAGCGGCACCTTTATCCGAAAACCATATCCATAACCACATCTGTTCAAACTCAAAGCACAACGACAAGGACGTCATCATGAGCCAATACGTAATCGCCGTCGACCAGGGCACCACCAGCACCCGCGCCATCGTTTTCGACCAGAGCGGCAACATCGTGTCCTCCGGCCAGATGGAACACGAGCAGATCTTCCCGCAGGCCGGCTGGGTGGAGCACGATCCCACGGAGATCTGGGACAACACCCGCGAGGTCATCGGCTCCGCGCTGTCCAAGGCGAACCTGACCCGGCACGACATCGCCGCCGTCGGAATCACCAACCAGCGCGAGACGGCGGTGGTCTGGGACAAGACCACGGGCAAGCCCATCTACAACGCGATCGTCTGGCAGGACACCCGGACCCAGCCCATCGTCGACGAACTGGCGAAGGACGGGGGAGCGGACCGGTTCAAGCAAAAGGTCGGGCTGCCGCTGGCCACGTACTTCTCCGGTACCAAGATCAAATGGATTCTGGACAATGTCGATGGCGCGCGGGAGAAGGCGGAGGCCGGGGACCTGGTCTTCGGCAACACCGACTGCTGGGTGCTGTGGAACCTCACCGGCGGGGTGGATGGCGGAGTGCACGTCACGGACGTCACCAACGCCTCCAGGACCATGTTCATGGACCTCGACACGCTGCAGTGGGACCAGGAAATCCTGGGCATCTTCGGTGTTCCGGCGTCCATGATGCCCGCCATCAAGTCCTCCTCCGAGGTCTACGGCACGGTCCATACCTCGCAGCTGCTGCGGGAGGTCCCTGTGGCCGGCATCCTCGGCGACCAGCAGGCAGCCACCTTCGGCCAGGCCGCGTTCGAGACCGGCGAAGCCAAGAACACCTACGGCACCGGGTGCTTCCTGATCTTCAACACCGGCGAGGAGATCGTCCACTCCAAGAACGGGCTCCTGACCACCGTCGGCTACAAGCTCGGCGACGCGGCACCACACTACGCGCTCGAAGGGTCGATCGCAGTCACCGGTTCGCTTATCCAGTGGCTGCGCGACAACCTCAACATGATCAGCAGCGCCCCCGAAGTGGAGACCCTCGCCGCGTCGGTCAAAGACAATGGTGGCGTGTACATCGTGCCCGCGTTCTCCGGCCTCTTTGCGCCCTACTGGCGCTCGGACGCGCGCGGCGCCATCGTGGGCCTGACCAGGTTCGTGAACAAGAGCCACATCGCCAGGGCCGCGCTCGAGGCCACGGCCTTCCAGACCCGTGAGGTGCTGGATGCGGTCAACGCGGACTCGGGCGTCCCGCTCACCGAACTGAAGGTCGACGGCGGGATGGTCGCGAACGATGCCCTCATGCAGTTCCAGGCGGACATCCTCGGCGTTCCCGTCATCCGCCCGAAGGTGGTGGAAACGACGGCGCTGGGCGCGGCCTACGCAGCGGGCCTCGCCGTCGGCTTCTGGAAGGACCTCGGCGAGCTGTCCGCGAACTGGTCCGAGGACAAGCGCTGGGAGCCGAACCTGGATACGGAGGAGCGGGAACGCCAGCTGCGCCTCTGGAAGAAGGCCGTCACCAAGTCCATGGACTGGGTCGACGCGGACGTTAAGTAGTTCTCATCATTAGTGGGGGCCGCCTCACCTTGGCGAGGAAGGCGGCCCCTGCCGCTCGTGGCGACTGGGCTTCGGGTGCCGGGAGGGGGAAAGGGTGTGGTTGCGCTAAAGTAGGGGTATGCGTGCGATCCTTCTGCTTAGCTAGCCGCTTGGTATCCCGAACAAATACGGATTATCGAGCGGCCGCCCCTCCATGTCGAGGGGCTTTTGTGTGTCCGGGGAGACCTTCCCGGCGGCGGGGATCAGACCGTTGTGACAGGACAGAGGTCATGACAGAACAGAAGAGGGCAGCAGTGAGCGTTCAGCCGGAGACCGAAACCGGAACAGCAGCAGGTGGAGCGGAGACGCCCGAAGAGGGCGCGTACAGCTTCGCGGCGATGGAGGCCCGGTGGCCGCAGGTATGGGAAGACCTGAAGGTCTTCACCCCCGCCGACGACGGATCCCGGGAGCGCCGCTACGTCCTGGACATGTTCCCCTACCCGTCCGGCGACCTGCACATGGGCCACGCCGAGGCGTTCGCCATGGGCGACGTGGTGGCCCGGTACCTGCGCCAGCAGGGGTACGACGTGCTGCATCCGATCGGCTGGGACTCGTTCGGGCTGCCCGCTGAAAACGCGGCGATCAAGCGCAACGCCCACCCCAGCGAGTGGACGTACGCCAACATCGACACCCAGGCTGCTTCCTTCAAGCGCTACGCCATCTCCGCTGACTGGTCACGCCGGCTGCACACCTCCGATCCGGAGTACTACCGCTGGACGCAGTGGCTGTTCAAGCGCTTCTACGAGCGCGGCCTCGCCTACCGCAAGGACTCGCCGGTCAACTGGTGCCCCAAGGACCTCACCGTCCTGGCCAACGAACAGGTTGTCAACGGCGCCTGCGAACGCTGCGGCACGGCAGTGACCAAGAAGTCGCTGAACCAGTGGTATTTCAAGATCACCGACTATGCGGACCGGCTGCTGGATGACATGTCCGAGCTGCAGGGGCACTGGCCCGAGCGCGTGCTGGCGATGCAGCGAAACTGGATCGGCCGCTCGGAAGGCGCCCACGTCCGGTTCGTGATCGAGGCATCTGACGGACGTGCCGAGCGTGAAGTCACGGTCTTCACCACGCGTCCGGACACCCTGTACGGCGCCACGTTCTTCGTCGTGGCCGCTGATGCGCATCTGGCCCTGGACCTGGTTACCCCCGAACACCACGACGCACTCATGGCCTACCGTGAAAAAGTAAAGGCCCTGTCGGACATCGAACGCCAGTCCACCGAGCGTGAAAAGACGGGTGTGTTCACCGGCCGCTACGCCATCAACCCGCTGAACGGTGAAAAGCTGCCTGTTTGGGCTGCGGACTACGTCCTGGCCGACTACGGCACGGGCGCCATCATGGCTGTCCCCGCCCACGACCAGCGCGACCTCGACTTCGCCAAGGAGTTCGGCCTGCCTGTCCGCGCGGTGCTGGACACCGGCGAGGAGGATCCCGCAGTCTCCGGCAAGGCGACCGCGGGGGAGGGCACGCTGATCAACTCCGGCGTCCTGGACGGGCTGCCCAAGAGCGATGCCATCCCGGAAGCCATTCGGATTCTTGAGCAGCAGGGCACCGGCGAGAAGTTCGTCAACTTCCGGCTGCGTGACTGGCTGCTGAGCCGCCAGCGGTTCTGGGGCACCCCGATCCCCATCATCCACTGCGCCGAGTGCGGGGAAGTGCCGGTCCCCGACGACCAACTGCCGGTTACGCTCCCCGAGAACCTGCGTGGCGAAGCGCTGTCACCAAGGGGCACGTCGCCCCTGGCTGCAGCCGCAGAATGGGTCAACGTCGAATGCCCGAACTGCGGCCGCGCGGCCCAGCGGGACACGGACACCATGGACACCTTCGTGGACTCGTCCTGGTACTTCCTGCGCTTCGTCTCCCCGCACTACACCGATGGCCCGTTCGATCCCGAGAAGATCAACGACTGGATGCCGGTCGGGCAGTATGTGGGCGGCGTGGAGCACGCCATCCTGCACCTGCTCTACGCACGGTTCTTCACCAAGGTCATTCATGACATGGGCCTGCTGGCGGCGGACGAGCCCTTCAGCGCCCTGCTCAACCAGGGCCAGGTGCTCAATGGCGGCAAGGCCATGAGCAAGTCGCTGGGCAACGGTGTCGACCTGGGCGAGCAGCTGGACAAGTTCGGCGTCGACGCCGTCCGGCTCACCATGGTCTTCGCCTCCCCACCGGAGGACGACGTCGACTGGGCCGACGTTTCGCCGTCGGGCTCTGCGAAGTTCCTGGCCCGCGCCTGGCGCCTCGGCCAGGACGTCTCCAGTGCCCCCGGTGTTGACTTCAGCACCGGTGACCGCGCGCTGCGCTCGGTCACGCACCGGACCATCGCGGACGCCGCGGAGCTGCTGGACAATAACAAGTTCAACGTGGTGGTGGCCAAGCTCATGGAGCTGGTCAACGCGACGCGCAAGACCATTGATTCAGGTGCCGGCGGTGCCGATCCGGCCGTGCGTGAAGCGGCCGAAGCAGTTGCCGTCATCCTGAGCCTCTTTGCGCCGTACACGGCGGAGGACCTGTGGAACGTCCTGGGGCACCCCGCGTCGGTGGCCAACGCCGGCTGGCCCGCGCACGACGATGCCCTTCTGGTGCAGGAGACCGTTACCGCGGTGGTCCAGGTCCAAGGCAAGGTCAGGGACCGGCTCGAGGTATCACCGGCCATCTCCGAGGACGAGCTGCGTGAGCTGGCGCTGGCTTCCGAGAATGTCCAGCGCGCCCTCGACGGCCGTGGCATCCGGACCGTCATTGTGCGGGCACCTAAACTGGTGAACATCGTCCCGGCCTAGCAGCGTTACGTCAGTCGCCGGGGGCGACTGACTGGCCGGATCCGGCCGCCGGCACCGCCGGCGGCCGGAAATAACTGCAGGGGGTTGCGCCGTGATTGACCGAGAGCCGGCAGCCTGGCTGTGGTTAAAGGAGCACCTGGTCCGTCTCCGCCAGGCCACCAGGCCTGGCCAGGTCCCGCCCACGGGCGAGCCCGCCGTCGTCGTACGTACCGCCGTGGTGACGGACTCCGCGGCCGCCCTGCCCGCCGGCTGGGTACGGGCCTTCTCCATCAACGGCCGGCTGACCGTCATCCCCATGCCCGTCATGGTGGGCGAGGAGATCTACGGCGAGGGCGAGGACGACATCGCCGGGACCATTGCGGTGGCGCTGGCCGCTGCGACACCTGTCAAGACTTCGCGGCCGTCGCCTGGCCAGTTTGAGCAGGCGTATCTGGCCGCCGAACGGCAGGGCTTTGAGTCCGTTGTGTCCATACACATATCCGGTGGGCTGTCCGGCACCGCCGATGCCGCGCGCCTCGCTGCCGGCCGGGTGAAGATCCCGGTGGAGGTGCTGGACACCCGCACCGTGGGCATGGCGCAGGGGCTCGCGGTCCAGAGCGCCGTGGTGGCAGCGGCGGACGGCCGCGATTCCAGTGAAGTGCGCCGGCTCGCCGAGGAGAGGGCGGCACGGTCCAAGGTGTTTTTCTACGTGCCGAGCCTGGAGCAGCTGCGGCGCGGCGGGCGTATCGGCTCCGCGGCTTCACTGGTCGGGGCGATGTTGGCCATCAAGCCGATTCTCGCGGTCGATGGCGGCAAGATCGTTCCGCTGGAAAAGGTCCGCTCTGCGGCGAAGGCCATTGCCCGGCTGGAGGAGATCGTGGTGGCGGAGGCCGAGGGCCGGCCGCTGGGGGAAGCCCGGCTGGCCATCCACCACTTCGGCAACCAGCCCGAGGCCGAGCTGCTCGCGGCCCGGCTGGCGGCGAAGCTCCCGGCCCTTCCACCGGCACAGATCAGCTCGCTGCCCGCCGTCTTGGCGGCCCACGCCGGACTCGGCGTCCTTGCGGTGATCGTGGGGGAGAGCAGCTCGTCCGTCGCCGGTTGCCTCGCCGCCCATTCCAAGGCCGGCGGCCCCGGCGGTACTGACGCCGGCACCTAGTACATTTGGCTCTGGGACTTTAAACGACTAGGGCACCTTGAACAACTAGGACCTTGAACGCCTGGAACCTGGGATCGGCGGTCCGGGCCGATGGAACCGGCCTCAAAGGCGCACAACTGGGTCGCAGCTCATGGCGTTTTCAAGCTAGGAAACGCCCTGATCTGCTAGCTAGTTTTCGTTCTCAAGCGCTCCAAAAAACGTTTCCGTCCGGTCCGCATGCGGTGCACTTTCCACCTAAATCGTCACAGCCCCCTGTCATGCTGTGGGTATGGATAACGCGGCAGCTGCGGAGGTGTTGGAGGCCATCGGTGCTTCCGCTTTGTCGTTGGCTGCTGGGTTCCGTCGAGCGGCTGATCCGGGACCGGCTCATCCGGGTCCGGGAGCGGCTACGCCGGGTCCGGCTCATCCGGGTCCGGGAGCGGCTACGCCGGGTCCGGGTTCGGCTTCGCTGTCCGGTGGGGCGGATCCTTTGGGGGATCTGGTGGGTGCGTGCCTGGATGGTCTGGCGGGTGTGGCAGCGCTGGAGGCCCGGCTGGCGGCGGTGAAGGTGCGCCTCGCCGCCGGCTTCGCGGCGGCGGAGGAGGCCATGACTCCGCTGAATGCGTCCGCGCAGGACCGTACCGTCCGGCGGATGTCGGTGAGGGCTGAGGTTGCTGGCGCACTGACTGTCAGTGAAGGGTCGGCGGAGCGGTTGTTGGTTGAATCCGCCAAACTCACCAGGGATCTGCCGCTGACTCTTGCCGCGCTCGGGTCGGGAACGTTGTCCTGGGAGCACGGGCGGATCATGTGTGACGAGACCGAGGGGCTGGGGCCGGCTGCTGCGGCGGCGTTTGAGGCGCATTTCCTGGACCCGGGCGCACCGAACCCGGCCCGTGGCTGCGCGTCGGGGGAGTTGACGCCGGCGAGGTTCCGGGCGAAGGCCCGGTATTGGCGGGAACGGCATCACCCGGTCAGCATTGAAAAACGGCATGGCAGGTGTGTGGAGGATCGGCGGCTGGAGTTTGCCCCGGACCGGGACGGCATGGCGTGGCTGTCGGCCTATCTGCCGGCGGATCAGGCGGCCGGGATCTGGAACCGCGCCACCGCCGCCGCCCGCGCCTTGCAGGGCCCGGCCGAGTTCCGGACCTTGACCCAGCTCCGCGTGGATGCGTTCGCCGGCTGGTTGCTCGGCCCGGCACCGGCAGTGGGCGGCGCGAACGATGACCCGCCCACAGAATTCGTTCCCGCAGATCTCCTGTCGACAGGTTCCCTGCCGGCAGGGCCCCTGCCCGTGGATGATCGGCCCCCGGACGCTGCGCTGCACGGTAAGCCGCTTCCCAGAGTTCCCCCGCCTAGCGATATCCCGCCCGCAGGATGCGGGCGGGCCGGTGCCGCAGGTTCTGCGCGGGCCGGTGCCGCAGACGCTGTTCCGGGCGCTCCTGGTTGGGCCGGTGATGTGCCGTTACCGGGGGCGCAGGTCCTGGTCACGGTGCCGGTTTTCTCCCTGCTTGGCCTGTCCGAGGAGCCGGCCACACTGGATGGGTACGGGCCGATCCCGCCGTCGATGGCCCGCCGGCTCGTCGCCGAGGGCGCCGCCTCTTTCCACCGGGTGCTTGTTGACCCGCGCGACGGGGCGCCGTTGGAGATCGGCCGCACCAGCTACCGGCTGACCAAACCGATGCGGCAGTGGTTGCGGCTCCGTGACGCCAAGTGCACGTTCCCGAGCTGCAGCAACCACTCCCTGGACAACGACGCCGACCACATCCTCGCCTGGGCCGACGGCGGCGGCACCGGCGTCGCCAACCTCGGCCAACCCTGCCCGAAACACCACAGACTCAAACACTGTGAGGATTGGGGTGGCTGGTCTGGGACTGGCTGGCAGAGTAGGTGCAGGCCGTTCCGCCCTGTGGTCGTGACTCATCAAACACGTGGCCCCTGGGGTGCCCTTGTGGTGACTTGTCCGTCCATGGAGTGGGCGGCCGGTACCTGGCCCGGCCCACCTCGGTAACTTGATCAGAAGGTTGCCCGCCCCTCAGTGACTGGGGCGTGGCTCGTCACAGTGTTGTTCCGAAGTGACCTCTACCCGGACTGGTACCGGCCGTGCGCGGCCCCTGACCAAATCCGCGAATAGAGGAAGGTGCCAGAACCACTATGTCTATCGTTGCTCATTCCCGCCCATTTGTCGTCGGCGTCGACACTCACGCCAAAAATCATGTGTACGCGATCATCGCCACCGCCTCCGGGGCACTGCTTCAGACCCGAGATTTTCCCACCACCAGCGCCGGGATCAACCGGGCCATCGCATGGGTCGCGCGCCTTACCGGCGCTGACCTGGCGACCCTGTGGGTGATCGAGGGCGCCGCCTCCTACGGAGCGCTGCTAGCCGGCGCCGTCGGCGCTGCCGGTTACGAGGTCGCCGAAGCCGCACGGATGGACGCCCGGGCCCGTCACGGGGTTGGTAAATCCGATCCGTTGGATGCACACCGGATCGGCGCCGCCGTCCTGCCGATGGAGGAGCAGCAGCTGCGCCGGCCACGCCTGAATGAAGGAGTCCG
>NZ_JBHUSE010000009.1:130547-169823 GCF_042674585.1 Arthrobacter sp. NPDC057013 | reverse complement strand
TCAACAAACTTGGCACACTATTGAGTTCTCAAACAACAGACACACCCGGCACCACCCAAACCAACGTTCAGGATCGCTCCGGAGCAACTTTTCAAGTTTACCCGCTCGCTTCACCAGAGTCAAATCGGCGCTTTCCGTCCGGCCCAGCCTGTGGCTTCCGGATCACCTTGCCGACTCGCTCCGGGGAGCGGCGCGGAAATAAACTATACCACCACCCAGGCGGAATGCCAACTGGGCCAACGCAGCGCCGAGGAAGGCCCGGAATCCCAAGGGATCCCGGGCCTTCCTTCCAAACAGCAACCGTCCGGGTGGCGGCCCCTGCGGGAACTTAGACGAGCGGCCCGCCGGGCAGGGCCGACTTCCCCGTCTCGGCCGCCGGCGCAGCACCAGCCGGCGCAGCACCGTTCGGCGCAGCACCGTTCGGCGCAGCACCAGCCGGGGCGGCACTGTTCGGCTCAGCACCCGCCGGCTCTGCCCGAGTCGGTTCAGCGCTCTTCGGTTCGGCGGCCCGCGTCCCGGCAGCCCGGCTCTCAGCGGCCGTCGGCCCCGCGAAGACGGATCCGGCATCGGTGGCTTTGGCCTTGGCTGCGGCGGGCGTGGTGATCACGCTGGCATCAGACGGGCGGAAGTACGCGGCGCCCAGCGGGGGCAGCGTCACAGTGAGGGTGGCCGGCTGGCCGTCGATGCCCTCGTCCTCCGCGGCCAGCGTGCCGCCGTTGAGGACGCCCGATCCGCCGTAGGCCTCGGAGTCGGTGTTCAGCACCTCGGTCCACGTCCCCGCGGACGGCACGCCCAGTGCGTAATCCTTGTGCGGGGCGCCGGAGAAGTTGACGGCACAGACCAGCGGGTTGCCCTCGGTGTCCCAGCGGACAAAGGTGAGGACGTTGCGGTCGGCGTCGGCTCCGTTGATCCACTGGAACCCGCCCGGTTCGTTGTCCCGGGAGTAGAGGGCCGGCGTCGACCTGTAGAGCTCGTTCAGGTCCTTGAGCAGCAGCTGGACACCGCGGTGCGCCGGGATGTCAGCCAGCCACCAGTCGAGGCCGTGCTGTTCGGACCATTCGGCTTCCTGGCCGAATTCGGTGCCCATGAAGATGAGCTGCTTGCCCGGGTGCGCCCACTGGTAGCCGAGGAAGGCGCGGAGGTTGGCCAACTGCTGCCAGCGGTCGCCGGGCATCTTGCGGAGCATGGAGCCCTTGCCGTGGACAACCTCATCGTGGCTGATGGGCAGCAGGAAGTTCTCGGTGAAGGCGTAGACCATGGAGAACGTGATTGTGCCGTGGTGCCACTTGCGGTTGACCGGGTCCTCGGAGGCGTACTTGAGCGAGTCGTGCATCCAGCCCATGTTCCACTTGAGGCCGAAGCCAAGGCCACCATGGCTGGTGGGCGCGGTGACGCCCGGAAACGCGGTTGATTCCTCGGCGATCATCACGGCGCCGGGGTGGGTCTTGTACACGGTGGCGTTGGCCTCCTGGAGGAACGAGATGGCCTCCAGGTTCTCGCGGCCGCCGAACCGGTTGGGCTGCCACTGGCCGTGTTCCCGCGAGTAGTCGAGGTACAGCATGGACGCGACCGCGTCGACGCGCAGGCCGTCGATGTGGAACTCCTCGAGCCAGTACAGTGCGTTGGCCACAAGGAAGTTCCGGACCTCGGTGCGCCCGAAGTCGAAGATGAGGGTGCCCCAGTCCGGGTGCTCGCCCAGGTTCGGGTCGGCGTGTTCGTAGAGCGCCTGTCCGTCAAACTGCGCCAGGGCCCAGTTGTCCTTCGGGAAATGTGCCGGCACCCAGTCCAGGATTACGCCGATGCCCGCTTGGTGCAGCGAGTCCACGAGGAAACGGAACTCATCGGGATGCCCGAAGCGGGACGTCGGCGCGTAGTAGGAGGTGACCTGGTAGCCCCAGGATCCGCCGAAGGGGTGCTCGGCCACCGGCATGAACTCGACGTGGCTGAACCCGAGCCACTTCACGTACTCCACGAGTTCCTTGGCAAGCTCGCGGTAGCTGAGCCCCAGCCGCCACGATCCCAGGTGGACCTCGTAGACGCTCATCGGCGAGTTGTGCGGATCCCTGGCGGCGCGTTCCTTCATCCAGTCCGCGTCCTGGAACCGGTAGTGGGACTCGACAACCCTTGAGGCGGTGAGCGGGGGCACCTCGGTGCCGAAGGCCAGCGGGTCGGCCTTCTCCACCCAGTAGCCGCCCTTGGTCTTGATTTCATACTTGTAGCAGGCACCGGCCGGGACACCCGGGACGAACAGCTCCCACACGCCCGAAGAGCCGAGGGACCGAAGCGAGTTTTCACGGCCGTCCCAGGCGTTGAAGTCGCCCTTGACCCGGACCGCTTCCGCATTGGGGGCCCACACGGCAAAGGACACGCCGTCAATGTCTCCCAGTGAGGACTTGTAGTGCTGCACGTGGGCGCCCAGCACCGTCCAGAGCTTCTCGTGGCGTCCTTCGCCGATCAGGTGCAGGTCCACTTCACCCACGGTGGGAAGGTAGCGGTACGGATCGTCCACGGTAATGGGTTCGGCGCCCTCGTAGGTCACCTCAAGCCGGTAGTCCGGCACGTGGCCGTGCTGCAGCGGCTCCAGTACCGCCACCCAGACACCTTCGGCCTCGTGGGTCATGGGAACGGCTCCGGCCTGGGTCACCACGTTGACCGCCTCCGCAAGGTGCTTGACGGTGCGGATGGTCACGTGGCCGTAGTCGTCCAAATGCGCACCAAGCACCGAGTGCGGGGCGTGGTGTTCACCGGCCGCGACGCGTGAAAGCGTGTGCGCGTCCACGTGCAACGGTGCGTGGGGGCTGTCGGTGTGGGCAGAGCCTGTCATCTTTTTACCTTCCGCTGCTGCTCCGGCCGGTTCGCCGGAGCTTGTAGTGCTGAGGAGTCGCCTGGCCGCATTCACCGGGATGGCCAACCAGCCCGGCCGGTTGCGCAACTCGTACACGACTTCGTAAAGCGCCTTGTCCAGCCACAATGCCACAAAGAGCGGCGAATTGCGGTCCACCATCCCGGGAGTTACTTCCGCGTAGCCTGCCAGGAAGGCCGCGGTGCAGTCGTCCACCCAGGACTCGGGGACGCGGACACCCGGCTGTTCCCGTTCGGCGGCGCCCGCCGCGTAGTCAAAGGAGCGAAGCATGCCCGTCACGTCCCGGAGCGGGGCGTCAGGGAAGTTGCGCTCGGAGATCGGCCGGAGCGGCTCCCCCTCGAAGTCGAGGATGGCCCACCGGTCATGGCCGCCTTCGGCACCGGGAACCTGGAGGATCTGGCCGAGGTGAAGGTCGCCATGGATGCGCTGAAGCGCTCCGGCGGGGGTGCCTTCCAGGCGGCTGAGCAGGCTTTCCAGCCCCTCTTCGTAAGGTCCGACGGCGGGTCCCGCCTCCGCCCACATCTGGCGCACCCGCTGGGCTACTCCGGGGGCAATTTCCGCGCCCGGAACCGCTTCGGCCGAGACACCCAGCGTCTCGGCGAGCCTGCGGTGGACAGTCGCGGTCGCATGGCCAAGGGCATGCGCCTCGGCCGTGAAGTCCACTCCGCCGGCGGCCGCGTCGACGGCGAGCCGCCACGCGTCCCTGCCGCCGGCCAGGAATTCGTGGGCCACCGCCAGTTCGCCCTGGACAGGTCCGCCCGGTCCGCCTGTGCCCTGGATAGGGGGAAGTTGGCCCGGGGGGTACCACTCGCCCGTGACCCAGCCCAGCGTGGCCGGGACCTCCTCGGTGCGGGCGGCGGACAGCGCGGCGCCGACCTCCACCTCCGGGTTTCGCCCGGCCGACAGCACACGGAAAAATTTCACGATCGCCGCGGAGTCGCCATCGTCCACTATCACTGAGGTGTTGGACTGTTCGCCGGACAGGACCCGGACTGTTCCGGTGGCCTGCGGCAGCGGCTGGGCCGCACCGGAGAGGTGGCCGCTGGCGGTACCGGCCGTTTGCTGTGTCCGGATCAGGTCCATCCAGGCCCCGATGAAGGCGGGGTCGTGGACCGCGTCGTAGACCCAGCGGTGCCCCAGTTCGGCGTCGTCGCTTTCGCCAATCAGGGCCCGTTCCGCGCCGGCCAGCGGCTGGCTGCGGTAGCTGAGCGGGATCTGCACGACGTCGGTGCGGGAGACGCCGTCGGCTGTTTTGGACTCGACGGAGGCGAGGAACACCTCGAGGCCGGCCTGGCCGGTGGCGTCTTCCAGGACCAGGCCGCCCACCGGCGCCAGCGTGAAGTCCGGGGTCTTCACCGGGAACCACCGCTGGGCCGGCAGCCAGTCGCGGAGCAGGTGCTCAAGTGTGGGTGTCAGTGTAGTTTGGGTCATCTCATCCCTCAATCGACAGTATCGGCATCGCTTGGGTAAAGGGTGCTGCGGGGTTGGAGGTGGCGGACCGCAGTCGCAGCCAGAAGAAGTCGTGGCTGCCGAGCGTAAGCGTCAGCTGTCCGTCCTCGCCGATGCCGGGAAACGGCTGTCCGCCGAAGACGTCCCGCAGTCCCCGGCCGGAGAAGTCCGGGAGCCTCAGGGTGGAGGACACAGGGTGTTGGGAAAGGTTGAAAACGCAGAGGATGGATTCGGCCGGTTCGCCCGCTGCGTTGCCCTCCGGCAGTTCGCGGAGATACGCCAGCACCACTTCGTGGTCGGCCTCCACATGCTTGAACGCCCCGAGCCCGAACGCCGGGTGGTTCTTCCGCACGCTGAGGATCTGCCGGGTCCAGCGCAGCAGCGATCCGGAGTGTGCGGCCTCGGCCTCCACGTTGGCCATGGCGTAGTTGTAGACCAGTGACTGGATCACGGGGAGGTACAGCTTGCCGGGGTCGGCGTTGGAGAAGCCGGCGTTGCGGTCCGGGTTCCACTGCATGGGCGTGCGGACGGCGTCGCGGTCCTCGAGCCAGATGTTGTCGCCCATGCCGATCTCGTCACCGTAGTACAGGAACGGGCTGCCCGGCAGGGACAGCAGCAGGGCGTTGATGAGCTCGATTTCCGCCCGGGAGTTGTCCAGCAGCGGCGCCAGCCTGCGCCGGATGCCGATGTTGGCCCGCATGCGCGGGTCCGGTGCGTACCAGCCGAGCATGGCGGCACGCTCATCGGCGGTGACCATCTCCAGCGTCAGCTCGTCGTGGTTGCGCAGGAACGTGCCCCACTGTGCACCTTCCGGAATGTCCGGGGTATCGTGCATGGTCTCGATGATCGGCGCGGCCTTCTGGTCTCGCAGCGCGTAGTACAGCCTCGGCATGATCGGGAAGTGGAAGGCCATGTGGCATTCCGGTTCCTCCACGGTGCCGAAGTACTCCACCACCTCGTTGGGCGGCTGGTTGGCCTCGGCGATGATCACCCGGCCGGGGTAGCTCTCGTCCACCATCTTCCGCAGCTGGCGCAGGAACTGGTGCGTCGCCGGGAGATTTTCGCAGTTGGTCCCCTCCTCCTCGAAGAGGTACGGGATGGCGTCCGCCCGGAACCCGTCGATCCCCTGGTCCAGCCAGAACCGCACAACGTCGAACACCGCGTCGATGACCTTCGGGTTCTCGAAGTTCAGGTCAGGCTGGTGGCTGAAGAACCGGTGCCAGAAGAACTGCCGGCGGATGGGGTCGAAGGTCCAGTTGGACTCCTCCGTGTCCACGAAGATGATGCGCGCGTCCTGGTACTTCTCGTCCGTGTCGCTCCACACATAGAAGTCGCCGAAGGGACCCTCGGGGTCCTTCCTGGATTCCTGGAACCAGGGATGCTGGTCCGAGGTGTGGTTCAGCGGGAGGTCGATGATGACCCGGACACCGCGGGCATGCGCCTCGGCCACCAGCCGCTTGAAGTCGCTGATGGTGCCGAACTCGTCCAGGACGGAGTTGTAGTCCGAGATGTCATACCCGCCGTCCCGCAGGGGTGACTGGAAGAACGGCGGAAGCCACAGGCAGTCCACGCCCAGCCACTGCAGGTAGTCGAGTTTCTCGATCAGCCCGTGGAAGTCGCCTGAACCATCGCCGTTGGCGTCCGCAAAGCCCCGGACCAGCACCTCATAGAACACCGCTTTCCGGTACCACAGCGGATCGTGCTGCAAACCCGGCGCATTGAGCTCGAACGTGCTCTTGGGGGTGAAGTGCTGGGTGGGGCTCTGCGGACTGAAGGTCACTGGCGGCTACCTCCGGATGCTCAGGATATGTGCAGGTTCAACATGTGCATCCAGCCTCACGTAGTTGTACTCCCCCCATTCCCACGACTCGCCGGAGATGAGGTCATCCACCCAGAACCCGCCGTTGGGGGTGAGGTCGGCCGGGTCCAGGCCCAGCGCAGCCAGGTCCAGGGACACCATGCCTTCCCTCGCGCTGTGCGGGTCAACGTTGGCCACCACGATGATGGTGTCCCTCGTGCCGTCCGGCAGCGTCTTGTGCTTGGAGTACACGACGGTGGCGTCATCCGTGCACTGGTGCAGGGTGAGGTTCTGCAGGTCCCCCAGCGCCGGGTGGGCCCTGCGGATTTCGTTCAGCCTGGTCAGGTACGGGGCGAGGGTCCGGCCGGAGGCGTTGGCGGCCTCCCAGTCGCGGGCCTTGTACTCGAACTTCTCGTTGTCGATGTACTCCTCGGCGCCGGGCCGGGCCACGTGCTCGTACAGCTCGTAGCCTGCGTACACGCCCCACAGCGGGCTGGCTGTTGCCGCCAGGGCGGCGCGGATCTTGAACGCGGCCGGTCCGCCGTACTGCAGGTACTCGGTGAGAATGTCCGGGGTGTTGACGAAGAAGTTGGGCCGGAAGAAGGCAGCCGACTCGTGGCTGACGTGGTGGAAATACTCCTCCAGCTCCTTCTTGGTGTTGCGCCACGTGAAGTAGGTGTAGGACTGCTGGAAGCCGGCCCTGCCCAGCGCGTGCATCATGGCCGGGCGGGTGAAGGCCTCGGCCAGGAACACGACGTCAGGGTCCTTCTTGTTCACCTCGGCGATAAGCCACTCCCAGAACCACACCGGTTTGGTGTGCGGGTTGTCCACCCGGAAGATCTTCACGCCGTGGCTGACCCACAGCCGGACGATCCGCAGGATTTCCTTGGACAGGCCCTCGGGGTCGTTGTCGAAGTTGAGCGGGTAGATGTCCTGGTACTTCTTCGGCGGGTTCTCGGCGTACGCGATGCTGCCGTCGACGCGGGTAGTGAACCATTCCGGGTGCTCGGTGACCCAAGGGTGGTCCGGGGCGGCCTGGAGCGCCAGGTCGAGCGCCACTTCGAGGTTCAGCTCATTCGCCCGTGCCACGAAGGCATCGAAGTCCTCGAAGGTCCCGAGGTCCGGGTGGATGGCGTCGTGCCCGCCTTCCTTGGCGCCGATGGCCCACGGTGAGCCGGGATCGTTCGGGCCGGCGATCAGCGTGTTGTTGGGACCCTTGCGGTGCTGGACGCCGATCGGGTGGATCGGCGGCATGTAGATGACGTCGAAGCCCATGCCGGCCACGGCGTCCAGCCTTTTGGCAGCGGTCCGGAAGTTGCCGGAGGTCCAGGCTCCGGTGCCGGGGTCGCGCACTGCGCCTTCGGAGCGCGGGAAGAACTCGTACCAGGAGCCGCGTCCGGCGCGGTCCCGCTCAACCAGGAGGGGGAACGGTTCGGAAACGGTGACGAGCTCACGGATCGGCTCACGGTCGACGACGGCGGCGACGTCGCGGCTGAAGCCGGCGGCCAGGCGGTCCTCGGGAGACAGGGTGCCGTCCGAGAGGACGGTGGCCGCGGAGCGCAGCGTCTGGCGGTCCGCCTCGTTCCGGGCGGGTTCCTCGGCAGCCTGCGAGAGCAGTGCGGCGCCTTCCGCGAGCATAAGTTCGACGTCGATGCCGGCGTCCACCTTGACTTCGGCGTTGTGGTGCCAGGTGCCGTAGCGGTCGTGCCAGGCCTCGATGACGAAGGACCAGTTTCCGGTGGAATCAGGGGTGAGCAGGCCTTCCCACAGGTCGGTTCCCTTGCCGCGGTCACCGGACGGCGGCTGAAGGCGGGTCCGCTGGCGCTCGTTGCCCTGCGGGTCGAGCAGGACCGCGCTGACGCCCAGCTGGTCGTGGCCCTCGCGGAAGGACCTGGCGCTGACCACGATTCCTTCGCCGGGCAGCGCCTTGGCCGGGAACTTCCCCCCTTCGACAACAGGCTGAACGTCCGTGATAGGGAAACGGCCAAACCGAAGGCCTTCCGTGATCGAAACTTTCGGCGTTTGCTTTGCTGGGGCACTGGTTCGCGTGTTAGTCGTCACAGGCTCGACGTTAGCGAGAAATGAGGCGGATTGCTAAGCCTGCGAACTTAATTAATGAAGCGATTCGTCATTTACCGGAAAGTAATCAAAAGCGGTTCCTGCTGTTCACCTAGTCGGTTAGTGTGGCGCAGGTGAAGGCAATCCGCAGATTTACAGTCCGTACCGTTCTCCCCGAGCCGATCCGGCCGCTGGCCCGGTTGTCGACCAACCTCCGCTGGTCCTGGCACCGGCCCACCCGGGAACTGTTCGAGAGCCTGAACCCGCGCGTCTGGGCCCAATGCGGCAATGACCCGGTCAGCTTCCTTGGCCTGGTGGGCCGCGAGGAGATGCACCGGCTCGCCACTGACCAGGATGTGGTGGCTAGGGTCCAGGCGGCAGCCGCGGACCTGGACCGGTACCTCACCGAGCCCCGCTGGTACCAGGGCCTGGGCAGCGACGCCCCCGTCTCCATTGCGTACTTCTCCCCCGAATTCGGCATCACCGAAGTCCTGCCGCAGTACTCCGGCGGCCTCGGCATCCTTGCCGGCGACCACCTGAAGGCGGCCTCTGACCTGGGCGTGCCGCTGATCGGCGTCGGCCTGCTCTACCAGGCGGGCTACTTCAAGCAGTCGCTGTCCCGGGACGCCTGGCAGCAGGAGACCTACCCGGTCATCGACCCCGACGGCCTGCCGCTGACCCTGCTCCGCGAGCCTGCCGCGGACGGCAACGGCAAGCCGGTGGAAATCTCGCTCCCGCTGCCCAACGGGCGGCACCTTGCGGCACACATCTGGCGTGCCGACGTCGGACGCGTCCCCCTCCTGCTGCTGGACTCCAACGTCCCCGGAAACGACGACGCCGCCCGCAGCATCACCGACCGGCTGTACGGCGGTGGCGGCGACCACCGGCTGCAGCAGGAACTGCTGCTGGGCATGGGCGGGGTCAAGGCGCTGCGCGCCTACCAGAAGCTCACCGGCACGCCGGCGCCCGAGGTGTTCCACACAAACGAGGGCCACGCAGGCTTCCTCGGCATCGAACGTATCCAGGAACTGATGGCCGGCGAGCAGGCGCTCACCTTCGACGAGGCCCTTGCCGCCGGACGCTCGTCCACCGTGTTCACCACCCACACGCCGGTTCCCGCCGGCATCGACCGCTTCGAAGCAGCGCAGATCCAGCACTTCTTCGAAGCCGGGCTGGCTCCGGACGTTCCCACCTCCCGGATCCTCGACCTGGGCCGCGAGAACTTCAGCGAAGGCAACCCCTTCGTGTTCAACATGGCCGTGATGGGCTTGCGCCTCGCACAGCGGGCCAACGGCGTTGCCAAGCTGCACGGCGAGGTCTCACGCGGCATGTTCTCGGCGCTGTGGCCGGGATTCGACCACTCGGAGGTGCCCATCACCTCCGTGACGAACGGCGTGCACGTGCCCACCTGGGTGGATCCCCGGATCGCGAAGCTCGCCCGGGAGCGGTTCGGGCCCGAAGCCGAGGTCATGGGCCGCTGGGACCTCGCCTACAACGTGTCCGACGCCGAGGTCTGGGCTCTCCGGCGCGAGATGCGCGTTTCACTGGTGGAGGATGTGCGGCGCCGGCTGCGGGCGGCGTGGAAGAAGCGCGGCGCCGCCGATGCCGAGCTGGCATGGACCGACTCCGTGCTGGACCCGGACGTCCTGACCATCGGGTTCGCCCGGCGCGTGCCCACCTACAAGCGGCTGACCCTCATGCTGCGGGATCCGGAGCGCCTGAAGGCCCTGCTGCTGCACAAGGAGCACCCCATCCAGCTGGTCATCGCCGGCAAGTCCCACCCCGCGGACGACGCCGGCAAGAAGATGATCCAGGACCTGGTCCGCTTCACCGACGATCCCGCCGTGCGGCACCGCATCGTCTTCCTGCCGAACTACGACATCGCCATGGCCCGCACGCTGTTCCCCGGCTGCGACGTCTGGCTGAACAACCCGCTGCGGCCGCTCGAAGCCTGCGGCACCTCCGGCATGAAGGCCGCGATTAACGGGTCCCTGAACCTGTCTGTCCTGGACGGCTGGTGGGATGAGATGTACGACGGCGAAAACGGCTGGGCGATCCCCACCGCCAACAACGGTGCTTCTGCCGACGAACGGGACGACATCGAGGCCGCAGCACTGTACGAGCTGCTCGAGACCCAGGTGGCGCCGCGGTTCTACGGCAACACCGTCTCCGAAGCGGCCGGCGCCGCCGGCCCGTCCGAGTCCGGCCACGAGAAGATCCCGACGCACTGGGTCTCCATGATCAAGCACACGCTGGCGCACCTCGGCCCGGCGGTCTCTGCCGAGCGGATGCTGCAGGACTACGTCAACGTCCTCTACCGGCCCGCCGCGGTTTCGGGACGCGAGGCCGTGGCAGGCTCCTACGCGCAGGCCAAGGCACTCGCGGCATGGGTGGCCAAGGTCCGCGCCGCGTGGCCGCAGCTGCACGTGGAGCACGTGGACTCGCTGGGCGTCTCGGAGGACCCGCAGATCGGCGACACCCTCCAGGTCCACGCCTACGTGGGACTGCACAACCTGTCTCCGCAGGACGTGTCAGTGGAGGTGGCGTACGGGCAGGCCGCCGAGAGCGACGAACTGGCCAACGTGACGATGGTGGAACTGGAAGCCAAGGAGGAACTCGGCAACGGCCGCTACCTCTTCGCCGGGTCCATCGTGATTGACCGCTCAGGGTCCTTTGGCTACACCGTACGGGTGCTCCCCACGCACGAGGCCCTCGCGTCAAAGGCCGAGCTGGGACTGATCGTCAACGCGTAGTCCCCACCGGCTCCCTGCCTGACGGCGGGGCACAGACGCGCTAGAGCATCACCGCTATGACTGCGAGGTCCTTGCCGGCGTAGCTTTCGGCGTCCTGCAGGATCTCGCAGATGATGCCGAAGGAGCGGTCGCCGCGGAAGGCTGCGGGGACCTGCCAGATCACGGTCAGGGGCTTGGCTCCGTCGTCGGAAATAGCGTCGGCGAAGTCGTGCAGGGAGTCGTTGAGCGCATCCAGGTTGACGCCGAAGTGCTCTGGAAAATCCAGGGCCTCGCCGAACGCGGCGAGGACGGACTTCCTGGAATCGGCGGCAGGAACCAGCAGGCTGCGGCGGCCGGCGTCCGCAACCTGGTCCTTCAGTTCCTCGAGGGTCCACGTGTCGCCGGAGTAGATCTTCATGGTGCTATTTGCCTTCTGCTATGAACTTGAACGATGCATAGTGGTCCGCCGTGTAGTACTTGTCCCCGGCCTGTCCTGCCACGATCCTGCGGGCTCCCCTGTCGGACTCGCCGGGCGTGGGCACCGTGTACTCCCTGTAGTAACCGCTGGCCTTGCGCGGCAGGATGCGTTCGAAGTTGCCGAATGTCACGCCGTCGCGGGTGTACGGGTAGGGCCCGCCCCGCCGGATCAGGACCAGGGTCCGCCGGCCCTCGGCCGGCAACTGTGACTCCCGGATCGTGGGGAGGCCGGACGCGTTCGGTAGGCCGGTGGTCGTGCCGGACGACGACGACGGCACGGCGGCGGGTGCCGACGTCGCGGCTGCTGCGGGTGCCGACGTCGGAAAGCCGGGTGCCGCCGTCGTCGTTCCCTGCGGTCCCGAAACGGGCGGCGCGCCGCCCGGCGCAATGAAAAGGTTGAAGACCGCGAGGGCAGCGACGGCGAGCCCCAGCAGCAGCGTTCCGACAGTCCAACGCCTGCGCATGCCTGATTCCCCGGAGTTTATGTGCGGTAAATGTTGATGGTGTAGGCCTGCACCTCGTCAGGCCCGCCGGACTCGACCAGGGCGCCCTGCCGCCGGTCGTGGAGCTCTGAGGTGGTGAGGCGGAGGTCGAACAGCCGCTTTCCGGTGCCGTCGTCGTTGGTGACCTGCGGCAGGGTGACCTCGATGTCCTCAGGCCCGCCGTTAACCACGATAAGCCCGGCCACGTGCCCGTCGTCGGAGCCGAGCAGCAGCTGGACCACGCGGTTCCCGTTGTCGTTCCAGCGCTCCATGGACATGGGCTGGCCGCTCCGGTCGTACCAGTACAGGTATGAGCGCGCGTCGCGGACGGGGTAGTCGTGCGGCTGGGACGTCAGAAACTCCCGCCGGAGCCGGATGACACGCTTGGTGGTCCGCAGCATGGCATGGGATTCCGGCGTGCTGGTCCAGTCGATCCACGTGAGCGGGTTGTCCTGGCAGTACGCGTTGTTGTTGCCCTGCTGGGTGCGGCCGAGCTCGTCCCCTGCAGTAATCATGGGCACGCCAAGGGAAATCATGAGCGAGGCCATGAGGTTCCGCTTGCTCTGGGCACGGCGGGCCAGGATGCCCTCGTCCTCGGTGCGTCCCTCGAAGCCGTGGTTGTAGCTGCGGTTGTCGCCGTGCCCGTCCCGGTTCTGTTCGCCGTTCGCCTCGTTGTGCTTGCGGTCGTAGGAGACGAGGTCGGTCATGGTGAAGCCGTCGTGGGCGGTGATGAAGTTCAGCGACGCCAGCCTTGAGCGGCCCGACGGTTCGAAGAGGCTCGCCGAGCCGGACAGGGCATCGGCGAGCCGGGCCACGGACCCGCCCTGGCCGCCGTTGTCGAGAGCGGCCCTGTCGGCCAGCCAGAAGGAGCGCACGGCGTCGCGGTAGTGGTCGTTCCAGTCCACCCAGCCGCCGGGGAAACGGCCGGTCTGCCAGCCGCCGTAGCCAACGTCCCACGGTTCGGCGATCAGCTTGACGCGGGAGAGCGAGGGGTCGGCGGCCACCGCCACGAGGAAGGGATGGTGGGGATCGAACTCGTTGGCTGCGTTCCGGCAGAGCGTGACGGCCAGGTCGAACCGGAAGCCGTCGATGTGGAACTCGTCCACCCAGTACCGCAGTGAGTCCAGCACCATCTGGACAACCCGGGGTTCGGCGAAATTGAGCGTGTTGCCGCAGCCCGTGGTGTCGATGTATTTTCCGTGGCCGTCGGTGCGGTAGTACTTCTGCTCGCCCAGCCCGCGGAAGCTCAGGGTGCTCCCGTCCGGGCCGCCTTCGGCCGTGTGGTTGTAGACGACGTCGAGGATGACCTCGATGCCGGCCGCGTGCAGCAGCTTGACCATTCCCTTGAATTCGTCCTGGACGGCCTGCGGCCCGGCTTCCTGGGCTGACTTGGTGGCGTATGCCTGGTGCGGGGCGAAGAAGGCCGCCGTGTTGTAACCCCAGTAGTTGGTGAGGCCGAGGTTCTGGAGGTGCGGCTCGTCCAGATGGAAATGCACCGGCAGCAGCTGCAGGGCGGTAACGCCCACACCTGTGAGGTGCTCGATCATCGCAGGATGGGCCATGCCGGCGTACGTGCCGCGCAGCGCCTCCGGGATATCCGGGTGGAGCATGCTCTGCCCGCGGACGTGTGCCTCGTAGACGATGGTGTTGCGCCACGGGGTATTCGGCTTCCGGTCCCCGGCCCAGTCAAAGTCGGACGACATCCTGACGCTGGTCAGGAATCCGTCGCGTTCATCGACGGCCCGGCCGTAAGGGTCCAGCAACAGCGGTTGCCGGCTGCCGCCGTCGTCGTCAAAATCAACGGTGGGAACCGCCAGCGGCAGCACCTCATCGCCCTTGGGCGCCGCTTCGCCGCTGGGGGCTGCGAGGAAGCCGTACCGGGATCCCACGGGTAACCCGTCGACCACCCCGTGGTGGACACCGTTCGTGAGGCTGGACAGGGTCTGAAGCCGCCAGTTCTGTCCAGGCGCCTGATAAGCCACCTCGAGCGTCGCGATGCCGGGAGCATAAACGGCGACGTTTGCCCGGTTGCCTGATGTATCCCCCGGGCCTTGGCGCGCTTCGCTGACCCCGAGGGGAAAGGCCTGGGAGTCGTCCACCGTCAGGGCTGTGTCTAAGAGGGGCATTACCATCAATTAAAGCTTAGCCGTCACGTCCAAATAGCTAGTCTTCTTCCGCATGTTACGCGTGCGGCCCTGTGGCGGCACCGCTGAACGCTGTAAGGACGCACCGACTGGAGGTTTTCGTGAAGATTGCATTGGCCCAGATCATTACAGGCCGGGACGTGGACGGGAATCTCACCGTGGTCGAAGAATACGCCCGCCGCGCAAAGGACGGCGGCGCCGGGATCGTGGTTTTCCCCGAGGCCACCATGCGCGCGTTCGGCAATTCCCTGCTGGATATCGCCGAGCCCTTGGACGGCCCCTGGGCCAGTCGTGTCCGCGCGATTGCCGACGAGTTGGGGATTGTGATTGTTGCCGGAATGTTCACCCCGGGTTTATCGGCCTCCGACGGGCAGACAAAAGTGCGCAACACTCTGCTGGTGACCGGGCCGGGCGTGGACGCCAGCTACGACAAGGTTCACCTGTTCGACGCCTTCGGATTCCTGGAGTCCGACACCGTCGAAGCCGGGACCGGACCCGTGACGTTCGACGCCGGCGGCCTCACCTTCGGCCTGGCCACCTGCTACGACATCCGCTTCCCGGCGCTCTTCACGGCCAACGCCGACCGCGGGGCCGTCGCCAACATCGTCTGCGCTTCCTGGGGTTCCGGTCCCGGCAAGGTGGACCAGTGGCAGCTGCTGGCCAGGGCCCGCGCCGTGGATACCACTACCTACGTCCTCGCCTGCGGCCAGGGCGACCCCGCCACCCAGGGCATCGAGCCCCGCGGCGCAGCGCCCACCGGCGTCGGGCACAGCGCCGTCGTCTCGCCTTTCGGCGAGGTGCTCCAGGAGCTCGACGGCGCCCCCGGCCTCCTGTTCGCCGACCTCGACCCCGCCTTGGTCAAGGAAGCCCGCACCAAACTCCCGGTGCTGGCCAACCGCCGGGAGTTCTAGGCGTACACAAAACGCTCGATCAGATCCTGCAGGAAATCCACCGACGCTTCCTCAGATCCTGCCGCTTAAGACGAAACGCTTCCGCACCAGGTGCGGAAGCGTTTGCCGTTTTGCTGCGAAAGCTGAGGGAGCGTTCGTCAGATACCTGCAAGAATTGATAGAGCGTTTCGTAGCTGCTGCCGCAGCATTGGCGAAGCGCCAGGAGCGGTAAACCCCCAGCGTCCTAAGGCGGGGTTACTTCGCGGAGCGCTGGCGGGAGACTTCGTAAAGGGAGATTCCGACGGCCATGGAGGCGTTCAGGGATTCCATCGCGGAGTCGATCGGGATGGAGACGATCTGGTCGCAGTTCTCCCGGACGAGGCGGCTGAGGCCCTTGCCTTCGGAGCCGACCACGATGCACACCGGTTCGGTGGCAACGGTGAGGTCGGGCAGGGAGACGTCGCCGTCGCCATCGAGCCCGAGCACGAAGACGCCCATGTCCTTGAACTGCTTGATGGCGTTGTTCAGGTTGGAGGCGCGGGCCACCGGAACGCGGACCGCCGCGCCGGCGCTGGTCTTCCATGCGGCGGCCGTGACGCCCACGGAGCGGCGCTCAGGGACGATCACGCCGTGGCCGCTGAATGCCGAGACCGAGCGGATGATCGCGCCGAGGTTGCGGGGGTCGGTGATGCCGTCCAGTGCAACGAAGAGTGGGGCGTTCGCGATGTGCCCCTTCTTCCAGCCTTCGACAGTCTCTTCGGCAAGGTCGTAGGCGTCCTGGTACTCGTACGGCGGGATCTGCAGGACTAGCCCCTGGTGCACGGCGTCGTCGGTCATCCGGTCCAGCTCGGGCTTGCCGGTTTCCAGCAGCGGGATGCCGCGTTCGGCGGCGATCTTCAGGGACTCCTTGACGCGGTCGTCCATCTCGATGCGGATGGCGACGTGCAGCGCCTTGGCCGGAATGCCGGCCCGGAGGGCCTCGACGACGGAGTTGCGTCCGGTGACGACCTCTTCGGTGGCACGCCCCTTCGGACCGGACCGGGCTCCGGCACTGCGGGCGCCGGCGGCACCAGCGGGCCGCTTGGCTGCGGAGCGCTCCGCGAGCTGTTTGTTCTTGTGCGCCTTGTGGTACGGGCGGTCCTCGGCCTTGGGGGTTGGCCCCTTGCCTTCGAGAGCCTTGCGGCCGTGGCCACCGGTTCCGGTGGTGGGGCCCTTCTTGAGCTTGCGGACTGCGCCCGGGCGACCTTTGTTGGCCATGAATTCCACCCTTGGTTGTATTGAGTAAGTCTGGACTCCAGTCTACTGACTGGCCTCAAATCGTTGACCGGGCGGGCCGGGAGCCGCGAAGGCTAGCTGCGCTGCAGGCTCCACGTGGCGCCGTCGGCATTGTCCTCCACCAGAACCCCGGCTGCCGCGAGGGTGTCCCGGATGGCGTCCGATGCGGCCCAGTCCTTCCTGGCGCGGGCTTCGGCGCGGGCAGCGAGCTGGGCCTCTATCAGCGTGCCAAGGGCGCTGGTGGCCTGGTCGTCGACGGCGGGCTGCGCGGCAGCGCTGATGCCCAGGACCCGCAGCATGTCGGTCACGCCGGCCAAAGCCTGCCGCGTTGCCTCCACGTCGCCGTCGGTGAGCGCCGAGTTTCCGGCCCGGACCGTGTCGTGCAGCACCGCGAGGGCCTGCGGCACGTTGAGGTCGTCGTCCATCGCAGCGGCGAACGACTCCGGAACGGTGCCGTGGCTGCCAAACAGCAGGGCGCCGTCGGAGGACAATGCGCGGACGGCGCGGGCCACGAAGCCGTCAATGCGTTCGACGGCGGCGGCCGCCTCCTGCAGCGACGTGGGCTGGTAGTCCAGCACCGAGCGGTACTGTGCCTGGCCCAGGTAGTAGCGGACCACGCGAGGGGGTGCGAGCTCCAGCATCTCTGCCGGGCTGATCGTGTTGCCGACGGACTTCGACATTTTTTCGCCCTGGTACGTGACCATGCCGTTGTGCATCCAGAAGTTCGCGAAACCGTGGCCGGCCGCCTGGGACTGCGCCATCTCGTTTTCGTGATGCGGGAAGCGCAGGTCGAGGCCGCCGCCGTGGATGTCGAACTCGGTGCCAAGGTATTTGGTGACCATCGCCGAGCACTCTAGGTGCCAGCCGGGACGGCCGGTGCCCCACGGCGAAACCCAGCTCGCCGTCGCCGGCTCCCCTTCTTTATAGCCCTTCCAGAGGGCGAAGTCGCGGGGGTCCTTTTTGCCGCGCGGGTCGGCGTCGGCAGCACCCTGCATGTCGTCGATCTTCTGCCGCGTCAGGGCGCCGTATTTGTTCCAGGAGCGCACGTCGAAGTAGACGTCACCGGAACCGTCGAGGGCCGGATAGGCGTGCCCGCGGTCGATCAGGAGCTGGATAAGCGCGTGCATCTCCGGGATGTGGCCGGTGGCGCGCGGCTCGTAGGTGGGCCGCGAAACGCCGAGGGTGTCGTAGGCCTTGAGGAACTCCTGCTCATACCGGTACGCCAGCGCCCACCATTCCTCCTCCGGCACGGACCCGGGCTCCTGCTCGAATTCCGGGTGGAAGGAGGCCTCGGACTTGGCGAGGATCTTGTCGTCAATGTCGGTGACGTTGCGGACCACCGTGACGCGGAAGCCGCGGTATTCGAGCCAGCGGGTCAGCTGGTCAAAGGCGATGGCGGAGCGGATGTGCCCCACATGCGGCATGCCCTGCACCGTGGCACCGCAGTAATACAGGCTTACCTTGCCCGGTACCAGGGGAACGAAGTCGCGGACTTCGGCGGATGCAGTGTCGTAAAAGCGCAGGGTCACCGCTCCAGATTAGCCGATGCCAATGTTCCCGCTTACTTGCAGACCTCGCCGATCCGGTTGTTCTGTTTGGCGAGTTCAGCCGTCTGCTCCGAACTCTTGGTTCCCAGGGACGTGCTGGCCACTTTCTTCATGATGTCGGCCATCTTCTGGATGGGGTCGGCGACGTCCTGGGCCACCTTGTCAGCGACCTCCTGGTAGTGCTTGGCGATCTGGTCGGCCTGTTGCTGCTGGTTGCCCGTGGGCTTGAATGTATCGCCCTGCAGGAACTTGCAGCTCTCCTCCACGCTCATGCGGGGGCTGCCGGCACAGCCGGCCAGAAGCATCCCTGCGATCACGACGGCGGGAAGCAACTTTTTCACGGCGGGTCTCCTGGGATTGCGGTACTGGTGCTTATTCCAGCCTAGGCGCTTTGGCTGCGGGGCCCGACTCTGCGGCCGCCGGATGCCGGGCCGACGAGCTTACCCGGCCGGGTAGACCAGGGCCGTGGCCACCGCGGAAATCCCTTCGCCGCGTCCGGTGAAGCCGAGCCCGTCGCTGGTGGTGGCAGTAACGCTGACCGGAGCCCCCGCGGCCTCGCTGAGCACGCGCTGGGACTCTTCCCGGCGCGGGCCGAACTTGGGCCGGTTGCCCACGAACTGCACGGCGACATTGCCGATCTCGAAGCCGGCCGCGCGAACGATCCGGGCGGCTTCGGCCAGCAGCGTGACTCCGGAGGCGCCGGCGAACTCGGGCCGGTCGGTGCCGAAGTGGGTGCCCAGATCGCCGATCCCGCAGGCGGAGAACAGGGCGTCGGCCGCGGCGTGGGCCACGGGGTCGCCGTCGGAATGGCCGGCGAGGCCCCGCTCCCCCTCCCAGAAGAGCCCGCCCAGCCAGAGCGGCTTCGGATTGTTGTCCGGCGCAAAAGCGTGCACGTCGATGCCAATGCCGGTCCGGGGCAGGGGCACCGGGGCCCGCGAAGTGTTCTCTGTCATGGCGCCTTCCGTCATGTGGTTTGTCAGCCCTCCACCCAGCGGGCGCCCAGGGGGCCTTCGAGCAGGCCCTCGGCGATGATGAGGTCCAGCGGCGTGGTGATTTTCAGGGACTGGCTGGCCCCGCGGACGGCATGCACCGGCACGCCGAGAAGCTCCACCAGCATCGCGTCATCGGTGACCGCGGAGGCCTGGCGCTCATCGAAGCCGGAGGCTGCCTGGTGCGCCTGCCGCAGGACGGAGAGCCTGAAGCCCTGCGGGGTCTGGACTGCCCGGAGCTCCCCGCGGGGAGCCGTTCCGGTGACGAGTTCAGGTGCGATGTCCGTGGCCGGCCCCTCGGTGGCGGCGACCGTCTTGACGGTGTCCACCACGGGGATCACCGGGATCACAGCATCCGCGCCGGCAGCCAGGGCCTGGGCCACACGGTGGAAGACCTGCTCGGGCGTCAGGGCACGTGCGGCGTCGTGGACCAGGACCGCCTCCGTACCGTCCTCCACGGCGGCCAGGGCGGAACGGACCGAATCCGCCCGGGAGGCCCCGCCGTCGACCATGGTCAGGAGCGGGCCGCCGTCGACCAGTTCCACCCGGAAGTCCTCGCAGAGCCGGCGAAGCTCCTCATCACCGGCCGGGAGCGCGATGCACACCTGGCTGGCAATGCCGGCCGCGACGATTCCGCGGAGCGCATGCATAAGGATCGGTTCACCGCCCAGCGGCACTGCGGCCTTCGGCATGCCGTACCCCAGCCTCTGCCCGGAACCGGCGGCGACGAGGATCACGGCGGTCACGGGGCGCTTGGGTACAGTGTTCATGCGCTCTAGCCTACGTCCCGGCCGCACTCCCCCTCCATCTCCCAACCCGGTCGCGGTTGAGGCCGGTCCCGGCGCTGGGAACGCCCTCAACTGCGACCTACATGCGGACTTCCGGGCTGGGTAATTTTGGGCAAGAAGAAACCCCGGCGGCACCTTGCCACCGGGGTTCAATTCTTGTTAGGAAGCTCCTACTACTTAGGAAGCCAGGACCTCGTCGAGAACGCTGGCAGCCTTCTCTTCGTCGGTCTTTTCAGCCAGAGCCAATTCTGAGATCAGAATCTGCCGGGCCTTGGCCAGCATACGCTTCTCGCCTGCGGAAAGGCCCCGGTCGTGATCCCGGCGCCACAGGTCGCGGACGACCTCTGCAACCTTGATGACGTCACCGGAAGCAAGCTTCTCCAGATTTGCCTTGTAACGACGCGACCAGTTGGTGGGCTCCTCAGTGAACTCGGCACGGAGCACATCAAACACGTGCTCCAAACCGTCTTTGCCCACTACGTCGCGTACCCCAACGAGGTCAACGTTCTCTGCTGGAACTTCAATGGTCAGATCACCCTGAGCCACCTTGAGCTTGAGATACATCTTCTCTTCGCCCTTGACAGTGCGCATCTTGATCTCTTCAATTTTTGCTGCACCGTGGTGAGGGTAAACTACTGTCTCGCCGACCTCAAAAACCATGTGGACTTTCCCCTTTCCCGCAGACCAGTTTATCACGATTAAGGCATATGACTGGCATGGATACGGCCCGGGAACCCCGTAATTCCGCGGAAAATGGCCCAAATCAGCGGCCCAGACCCCTTGACGAATGCGAACAATAGTGCATTGCACACGCCCCCACAAGCGTTACGCGCGGGTAGTTGCGGGCCTTCGGGGACGGCGTGCGGAGCCCCAGGCCGGCGTTAGAGGGGGCGGTCATGTGGAGGGGCCGAATCCTTGTTTGACGCTCTTTGCCGATAGGCTATGCCTGAAAACTGTTTCAAAGACTTTTCGAGGAGTGCGTGACGTGCGTTTCACTGCGATGAACCGGGGCCAGAGCGGCAAGATGGCAATGGCGGCAGCCGCCCTGAGCGCCGGCCTGCTGGCCCTGACGGGCTGCGGCTACATCAACGCCCAGCAAACCTCTCACCAGTACGTCGCCTCCGACGGAATCCGTACCGACGTCGGACCGGTTCAGCTGCGCAACATGCTGATCGTCTCCGCCGGCGAGAACCAGCCGGGCCGCGTCATCGGCGCCGTCTACAACTCCTCCTCGAAGGACGTCAAGGTCACCTTCAAGGGAGCCGAAGGCGCGCAGACCGAAGTTCCGGTCAAGCAGAACTCCTACACCCTGCTGAACCAGTCCACAGACGCCGCCACCCTGAGCACGTCCGGCGGCAAGCCCGGAACCCTCGTGGACGTCCAGGTGACCGAGGATGCAACCAACGTCAACAAGACTGTGAAGATTCCTGTGGTGGACGGCACGCTGAAGGAATACGCCGCCTACCTGCCGGGCGGCACGCCCAGCGAGTCCGCCACTCCGAGCCAGTCTGCAACGCCGGGTGAAACCGCGACGCCGGGCGAATCCGCGTCGGCCACGCCCACCGAAAGCCACTAGCAGCGCCGGCCGGCAAGGCCGGTCAGAGAAGAAGGAGGGGTTCCCGGCCGGGAACCCCTCCTTCTTCGTCTTGTCGCTGCCTTGTCGTGCCCCACCCTGGACCACTCCCCCGGCAGCGGCCAGCCTCTAGGGTTCGAACTTGTAGCCCAGTCCGCGCACGGTGACCAGGTAGCGCGGCAGGGAGGGGTCCGGTTCGATCTTGCTGCGCAGCCGCTTCACGTGGACATCCAGCGTTTTCGTGTCGCCCACGTAGTCGGAGCCCCAGACCCGGTCAATCAGCTGGCCCCGGGTCAGCACGCGGCCGGAGTTTCGCAGCAGCATCTCCAGCAGTTCAAACTCCTTCAGCGGCAGTGACACCTGCTCGCCGTCGACACTCACCACGTGCCGTTCAATGTCCATCCGCACCGGACCGGCGTGGACGGTGGATGAAATGAGTTCCTCCGGCTCGCCCTGCCGGCGCAGCACCGCGCGGACACGGGCAACCAGCTCACGGGAGGAGTAGGGCTTGGTGACGTAGTCATCAGCGCCCAGCTCCAGCCCGACCACCTTGTCGATCTCGGTGTCCTTGGCGGTCAGCATGATGACGGGGACGGTGGAGCGCTGCCGCAGCTGCCGGCAGACCTCCGTGCCGGACTGTCCGGGCAACTGCAGGTCGAGCAGCACGAGATCTGCCCCGTTGCGGTCGAATTCCGTGATGGCGTCGAGGCCGTTGTCCACGACCTCCACTTCGAACCCTTCCTTGCCCAGTAGATAGGACAGGGGATCGCTGAACGACTCCTCGTCCTCGACAATAAGAATCCTGCTCAAGCGTTAGCTCCTCGTTCATGGACGCCGGCGGCGTCGTGCGGTTCCTTGGCCTGCGGCCGTTCGGGCTGGGCCTCCGGTGAGGCGGGTGCCGGCGCTGTGGCTTCCCTGGCGGGTAGGGGGCGCGGTTCAGGTGCTGGCTCGTCTTCCTGGCCTTCCATCTCCGGCAGCCGGAGGGTGAAGGTGGACCCTTGGCCGGGCTGGGACCAGAGCGTGACTTCGCCGCCGTGGTTAGAAACAACGTGCTTGACGATGCTCAGGCCCAGGCCCGTTCCACCGGTGTGGCGGGAACGGGCCGCATCCACCCGGTAGAAGCGCTCGAACACCCGCTCCTGGTCCTCGGGTGACAGGCCTTCGCCCTGGTCCGTCACGGAGACGGAAACCAGGCCCTCTTTGGACCGCACGCCGATGCCCACGCGGGTGTTTTCCGGCGAGTACCGGATGGCGTTGTCGATGAGGTTGCGCAGCGCCGTGACCAGCAGGTCCCGGTCGCCGTAGACCTTGGCCTCCGCGCGGCCGCCGATGACGATCTGGATGTTCTTGCTCTCGGCGGGCAGCTGCGACCGGTCCACGGCTTCGGAGATGACGTCGTTGATATCGACAGGGTGCCCCTGCCGCGCGACGTTGGCGCCCTGCAGCCGCGACAGTTCAATGATGTCCTGCACCAGCGCGGCGAGGCGGGCCGACTCCTTGTGCATGCGTTTCGCGAAGCGGCGGACGGCGTCCTCGTCGTCCGCCGATGATTCCAGCGCTTCAGCCAGCAGCGAGATGGCTCCCACCGGGGTCTTCAGTTCGTGGGACACGTTGGCCACGAAATCGTTGCGGATCTCCTCTGTCCGGGTGATCTCGGTGCGGTCATCGGCCAGCAGGACGATATATTCCTCACCAAGCATTGCTGCCCTGACCTGCACGATGAGGGTGCCCTGGCCGAGCGGCCCCCGGGGCAGCTCAAGCTGCCTCTCCAGGATGACGCCGTCGCGCCGGACGTTCGCCGTCATGTCCAGCAGCTCGCGGTGCACCACGGTGTGTCCGCGCACCAGGCCGTAGGCGTAGGCCGCCGGGCTTGCCCGGACGACGCCGTCGATCGCGTCCACCACCACGAACGCCTGGCCGACGACGGCGAGGACTTCGGCGGAGCCCTGGGGCAGCGCCGGTTCGTCGTACTCGATGTCCACGAGCTCGCGCTGCTTCTCGCTGGCACGGAAAGCGAGCACGCCAAAGACGCCGAACGACAGGCCCAGCAGGCCGGCGATGACACCTAAGAGCATTGGATCCACGCCTCCAGCTTATGCTTCCGGAAAGCCCCAATATCCGACAAACGGCCCACGCGGGGCGGATTCAGCTAACGTTCATCTTGAGATGTGCAACAGTTCACCGAACACTGGAAGAGTGTGCGGTTGGACTGCCGGAACGGTGACACGAAATTCTGACCGCCGCGGCGGGGCGGAGTTTCCAAGGAAAGGACGCCTACGTGCGCAAGGTTTTTCAGGAGGAGCTGGCCCACGTGGGCGAGGACCTCATCGAGATTTCAAAGCTGGTCAGCGAAGCGATCGGCAAGGCTACCACCTCGTTCGAGAGTGCCGACGTCGACCTGGCCCAGGACGTCATCGCCGCGGACGCCAGGATCGACTTCCTGCAGAACAGCCTCGACGAGCGCGCCATCGACATCCTCGCGCTGCAGGGCCCCGTGGCCAGTGACCTGCGCATGATCGTCGGCTCGCTGCGGATGAGCGCCTCCCTGGAGCGGATGGGCGACCTCGCCCGCCACATTGCCCAGCTCGCCCGGCTGCGGTTCCCCTCCATGGTGATTCCCGAGTCGCTGACCGGGACGTTTAAGAGCTTCGCCGAGCATGACATCGAGATCGCCAACAAGCTCACCGAACTGCTGGAGACCCGCAACCTCGAGGTTGCCCGCGACATCCTCAAGGCCAACTCCGCGGTAAACGACCTCCACCTCAGCGTCTTCAAGGCGATCGCACGCCCCGACTGGCAGGAAACCCCGGCCACCACCGTGGACGTGGCCCTGGCCAGCCGCTACTTCGAGCGGTTCGCCGACCACGGCGTGTCCGTGGCCCAGAAGGTCACCTACCTCGTGACCGGTGCGTGGCACCCGAACAGCATCGAGCACGGCTAGAAACCAAGCCGGGCCAGGCAACACCTTCGGGTTTTTGTCCACGCATTGGCCCCTCCGGGCGTCTTGAGGCCAATACGTGGACAAAAACTCCAGTGAAACGAACGGACGACGCCGGCTGGTCACCTCAGGTGACCGGCCGGCGTCGTCCGTTTTTTGGTTTCGACAGGCTCAGCCAGGGGCTGGCAGAAGCTACTTCTTGCCCTGGTTGGCGACGGCCAGGATGGCCTGTTCGGCGGCCTCGGGATCGAGGTAGGTGCCGCCACGGGTGATCGGCTGGAAGTTCTCGTCCAGGTCGTAGACCAGCGGGATGCCGGTGGGGATGTTCAGGCTGGCAATGTCGTCGTCGCTGATCCCGTCAAGGTGCTTGACCAGGGCGCGCAGGGAGTTGCCGTGGGCGGTGACCAGGACGGTCTTGCCGGCCTTCAGGTCTTCCTTGATGTCCGATTCCCAGTAAGGGAGCAGGCGGATGAGGACGTCCTTGAGGCACTCGGTGCGGGGCAGGTCGTCGCCGAGGTCCTTGTAGCGCGGGTCGCGGGACTGGGAGAACTCGCTGCTGTCGTCCAGGGGCGGCGGCGGGGTGTCGTAGGAACGGCGCCACAGCATGAACTGGTCTTCGCCGAATTCGGCCAGGGTCTGTGCCTTGTCCTTGCCCTGCAGTGCACCGTAGTGGCGCTCGTTCAGGCGCCAGTCGCGCTTGACGGGGATCCAGCCGCGGTCAGCCTTGTCCAGGGAGATGTTGGCTGTGTTGATGGCCCGCTTCAGGAGCGACGTGTAGAGGATGTCCGGGAGAATGTTGTTCTCAACCAGCAGTTCCCCACCGCGTGCTGCTTCCTCGCGGCCCTGGTCGTTCAGGTCAACGTCCACCCATCCGGTGAACAGGTTCTTGGCGTTCCATTCGCTGTGGCCGTGGCGCAGCAGAATCAACTTGTAAGTCATGATTTTCATCCTAGCCGAGCGCGGCCTGCGGGCGCCGAGAGTTACATCACGCGGCGGCGCCGCCGAACCGGGCCGCATCCCGGCGCCGCCCGATAGGCTGGGGCCGTGGTGCAGAAAGCAGAACGGGTGGTGACCAACCGGAGCAGCCGGGGCAAGCCGGTGGGGAATGTGACCCGCGGCACCACCAACCCGAACCGCATGCGCCGGCTGGACCGCTGGCTGGCCGGGCCGCAAGCCTGGCGGCTCCGGAGGGCTGCTGATCCGCTCGTCGTGGACCTGGGTTACGGCGCCTCGCCGGCCACCGCCGTCGAACTCTTTGAACGGCTCCGGGCGGTGCGGCCGGATGTGCGCGTCTGCGGAATCGAAATCGAACCGGAACGGGTGCGCGCGGCGAAGCCCCTGGAGCGCCCCGGCCTGAGTTTCCACAACGGCGGGTTCGAACTCCCGGTGCCCGGGAACCCGGTGTTTGTGCGCGCGTTCAACGTGCTGCGGCAGTACGAGGAAGCGGACGTCCGCGGCATCTGGGAACTGGTGCAGGGCCGGCTGGCTCCGGATGGCCTGTTCATCGACGGGACGTGCGACGAGATCGGCCGCCGCTCTGCCTGGGTTGCCCTCGATGCCGGGCGTGCCCTAAGCCTCACCATGTCGGTGCGGTTCGGGAGTTTCGTGCTGCCGTCGGAGGTCGCGGAACGCCTGCCCAAGGCCCTCATCCACCGCAATGTTCCCGGCGAACGAAGCCATTTGCTGCTGCAGGCCATGGACCGCGCCTGGCTGGAGGCGGCGCCGCTGGCGCCGTTCGGAAACCGGCAGCGGTGGACGGCCATGTGCAGGGCACTGCTCGACGCCGGGTGGCCGGTACATGATGGCCCCTCGCGTTGGCGGCTCGGGGAACTTACGGTCGGCTGGGAAGCTGTGGCGCCCAGCTAGTCACCAGGGGCCGTACGGGCCCATGTTACGGCTGCCGCCGCGGCCCGCGTCCTTCACGGCCGGCCGGACATCGGCCAGGTAAACGGAGGCCGCCACCACGGCTCCGAGACCGAAGAGACCCAGCGGGCCGAGGAGGCCGCCTGACCCGCCGCCGAGCACGGACAGCGCTCCGACGGCCAGGCTTCCGCCGGTCAGTGCCAGCCAGAACGTCTTGGTCCGCTTGCCTACAGCCTCAAAGGCGTTGGGCCGGTGGCGGACGCAGTCAAAGAAGGCCCACACCTCCAGGGCCAAAGCAATCAGCCCCAGGATGTAGTAGACCGTGCTCTCAACGTAGAAAATCAGTAGTCGTCCGTCCACCAGCCCAGCCTATCGGTCCAGCGCGTCCAGCGCCTGCTTCAAATCGGCCCACAGGTCCTCGACGTTTTCGATCCCGACGCTCAGCCGCACCAGGTTCTCGGGGACGCTGGCCGGTTCCGCGGCGTGCCGGCGGCGCCGCTCGATGAGCGACTCGACCCCGCCGAGTGACGTGGCAGGCAGCCACAGGTTCAGGGCGCGGACCAGCTTGTCCGCGGTTTCGCAAGCGCTGAGCCCGCCGGCAGCGGCAACCTGGACGCAAAGGATGGAACCGAAGCCCGTCATTTGCGACTTGGCCAGATCGTGGCCGGGGTCCGACACGAGGCCCGGGTAGCGCACGCTCTCCAGGGCCGGGTGCGCGCTCAGGCGCTCGGCGAGCACCGCTGCCGACGCCTGCGAGCGCTCGATCCGCAGGGCCAGGGTCCGCAGCCCGCGCAGCGCGAGCCACGCTTCGAAGGGCCCGGCGATGCCGCCGTGGATGATGCGGTGGTGAAGGAGGGTTTGGCGCAGTTTCGCGTCAGAGGTCACCAGGGCGCCCAGCACCACGTCGGAGTGGCCGGCCAGGTACTTGGTCACCGAGTGAAGAACGACGTCGGATCCCAGGCTGAGCGGCTGCTGCACCAGGGGCGTGGAGAAAGTATTGTCCGTGACGACGACGGCGCCGGCGTCGTGCGCGGCCTGGGTGAGGGCTCGGATGTCCGCGATGCCGAGCATCGGGTTGGTGGGGCTTTCCAGCCACAGCATGTCCGCCGCTTTGCCGTCCTGCGGCGCTATCCGGGCCCGGACCGCGTCAGTATCGGCGATGTCCACGGTGCGGAGTTCCAGGAAGCCCTTCTCAGCCAGCTCGGCGGCCATGACCAGCGAGCCCGAGTAGCTGTGGGACGGCATCACCAGGACGCCCCCGTTGGGAATCAGGGAGAGTGCGGAGCTGACGGCGGCCAGGCCGGAGGAGTAAAGAAGGCCGGGCAGCGACGCGCCTTCGAGCTGGCCGAGGGCCTCTTCGAACGGGTCCCACGTCGGGTTCGAGTAGCGGCCGTAGCCCCGGTCGCCATCGTCCAGCGCGCCCGTGCCGAAGTACGTCGAGGAGAGCACGATGGGCGGGTTCACGGGCGCATCGCGTTCGCGGGGCGGACGGCCGGCGGCCACAACCACCGTTTCGGCAGACAGGGAGGCGGCGTGCTGATCGGAAAGACTCATGGTCACAGGGTACGTTGGCTGCCTGCCCGCGCGGAAAGCGGCGGCTTCCGGGGAGGTACCGGGGCGGGCACCGGGCATTTTCGTCGGCGGAAATCGGTAGGCTGGATAAGTGAATATGCAGAGTTCCGGACTTTTCATCGCCTTCGAGGGCGGTGACGGTGCCGGCAAGTCAACGCAGGCGGCCCGGCTGGCCGGCACGCTGGAATCGCGCGGCCTCACCGTGCTGCGCACCCGCGAACCCGGCGGGACGCCCATCGGCGAGAAGCTCCGTTCGCTGGTGCTGGACCACGGCCATGGCCACATCGACGCCCATACCGAGGCCCTGATCTTCGCCGCCTCCCGGGCCGCGCACGCCGCCCAGGTCATCAGGCCGGCCCTCGCCCGCGGCGAGGTGGTGCTCACCGACCGCTACATCGATTCCTCGGTGGCGTACCAGGGCGCCGGCCGCGGCCTCGGCACGGACGCCGTCCGCAGTGTCAATGAGTGGGCCACGTCCGGGCTGCGGCCGGACCTGACGGTGCTCCTGGACGTCCACCCGGCCGAGGGGCGGACCCGGCGCACCGCCGGGGATGCCGCCGAGGACCGGATGGAATCGGAAGCCGACGAGTTTCACGCCCGGATCCGGCAGGCATTCCTGGACCTCGCCGGGGCCCGCCCGGAGAGCTACCTCGTCCTCGAGGCAGGACAGCCCGTCGAGGAAATTGCGGGTCTGATCCTGGAGCGGGTCGAAAAGCTCCTTGCAGCAAGGGACATGCAGCCATGACCGTCTGGGATGACCTGCAGGGACAGCCAGCCGTGGTCGCCCAGCTGCGGCAGGCATCCAAGGGTGAAGGGCTCACGCACGCCTGGCTGTTCACCGGGCCCCCCGGCTCGGGCCGTTCCAATGCAGCCAAGGCATTCGCCGCCGCCCTGAACTGCGACCAGGACGACGTCACCAGGCGCGGCTGCGGCACCTGCCCGGCGTGCCTGACCATCCTGGGTGAAACCCACGCCGACGTCTCCTTTGTCCGCACCGAAAAGGTGACCATCACCATTGAAGAGGCCCGCGAACTCGTGGCCACCGCCGGCAACAGGCCGTCCTCGGCACGCTGGCGGATCATCGTGGTGGAGGACGCCGACCGGATGGCGGAACGCACCACCAACGTGCTGCTCAAGGCCATCGAGGAGCCCACCCCACGCACCATCTGGATGCTGTGTGCCCCCTCCCCCGCGGACGTCCTGGTGACCATCCGCTCGAGGTGCCGGGCAGTGGCGCTGCGGCTGCCGCCCGCCGCCGACGTCGCGGCCCTGCTGGTGAAGCGCGACGGCGTGGATCCGGCCCTTGCCGAGCGCGCCGCCCGGGCGGCCCAGAGCCACGTGGGCATCGCCCGGCGTTTGGCCCGCGACGCCGAGGCCCGGGAGCGGCGCCTGGAGACAGTCCGGTTCCCGCTGGGGCTGCGGGGCATCACGGCCGCCGTAATGATGGCGGACAAGCTCGTGAAGATCGCCACCGAAGAAGCCACGAGCTCCAATGAGGAACGAGATGCCGCCGAAAAGGCCGCGCTGCTGGCCACCCTCGGCGCCCCTGAAACCGGGACCCTGCCGCCGGCCATGCGCAGCCAGGTCAGGCAGCTGGAGGACGATCAAAAGCGGCGCGCCAAGCGCTCCGTCACGGATTCCCTGGACCGCACGCTGACGGACCTCCTCTCGTTCTACCGGGATGTCCTGATCATCCAGCTGGGGAACGCCGTGGAACTGGTGAACGTTGAGCTGAGGAGCGAACTGGAAGAGTTTGCCCAAAGGTCCGGGCCCGACGTGACCCTCGCCCGGATGGACGCCATCAACAACGCCCGCAAGCGGATCACCACCACCAACGTCGCACCGCTGCTGGCCGTAGAGTCAATGGCCGCAAGCCTGATCCAGTAGCCACGCCGCCGCCCGCCCTTTGCCTGACCGAGCTGACACCGCCCACAAGGAGAAACCGCATGATGTCTGCCCCGCCTCTGTCCTCGCGACCCCGGACCCTCGCGGCCGGGATGCGGGCGGCCGGCGCCATGGCGCTGGCCGTCCTGCTGGCATCGTGCAGTGCCCTCGGCTCTTCCCACGACGGGTCCTCGCAGAACGGCTCCACCGGACAGGCCGACCCCTCCATAGCGGCGGCCGCACCTGCGGGGCTGAAGTCCTACTACTCCCAGAAGATCATCTGGGAGCCCTGCGAGGACAAGATGCAGTGCACCAAGGTCAAGGTGCCTGTCGACTACGCGAAACCCGACGGCGACACCATTGAACTGGCTGCGGTGAAGATCGCAAGCACCGGGGACAAGAAGGGCAGCCTGCTGATCAACCCCGGCGGCCCGGGCGCCTCGGGCTACGACTTCGTCAGGGACGCGGGCAACAGTCATTTCTCCGACACCGTACGCGCCAACTATGACCTCGTGGGCTTTGATCCGCGCGGCGTCAAACGGTCGGCGCCCGTCACCTGCCTCACCGACAAGGAGCGGGACGAAGCCCGCGCCAAGATCTACGCCCCGGAAACCGATGCCGGGCTGGCAACGCTCCGCGCCGACAACAAGGCCATCGCGGCCAAGTGCGCCGACCAGACCGGGCCGGTGCTCGGACACATCGACACCGTCAGCGCCGCCAAGGACCTGGACGTCCTGCGTGCCGTGCTCAACGACTCCAAGCTGAACTACATGGGCTTCTCGTACGGGACCTTCCTCGGTTCCACGTACGCTTCGCTGTTCCCCGACAACGTGGGGCGCATGGTCCTCGATGGTGCCATAGATCCCTCGCTCAGCGCCGAGGACCTGACCATGGGCCAGGCCCGTGCCTTCGAGAAGGCGCTGCGCGCCTACGTTGAGCATTGCCTCGGGGAAGAAGGCTGTCCGCTCAGCGGCACGGTCGACGACGGCGTGGAGCAGATCCGTGACCTCATCAACTCTGTGGTCCAGACCCCGCGCACCGCCAAGGACGGCCGGTTGGTGGGAGGAAACGCCTTCGTGAGCGGCCTCGTCGTTCCGCTGTACGGCAACGAGAGCTGGCCGGCACTGACGCAGGCACTGGACGCAGCCATGAAGGGCGACGTCAGTCTCATGCTCCGGCTGGCTGACCTGGGTGCGGACCGTACCCCCAACGGCAAGTACACCTCCAACACCACGTTCGCCTTCGGCGCCATCAACTGCCTGGACTACCCCACGAGCAGCGACCCCTCGGCCATGCGCGCCGAAGAGCAGCGGCTCCGCGAGGCCGCCCCGACGCTGGGCTACTTCTTCGCCTACGGCGGGGCGAACTGCGCGGACTGGCCTTACAAGAACATCCGGACCCCGGCCCCGGTGAAGTACAGCGGCTCCGCCCCAATCGTCGTCGTCGGCACCACCGGTGACCCGGCAACGCCGGTGGACTGGGCCAGCGAACTGCGGAAGCAGTTGGGCAACGCGTCCCTGCTGACCTACAAGGGTGAGGGCCACACCGCGTACGGCCGGTCCAACAACTGCATCAGGAACGCGGTGGACAGGTACCTGGTGGACGGCAAAGAGCCGGCAGACAACACCGTCTGCTGACCCCTGTGCCGACTGGGTAAAGCCCGACGGCGGCCGGTGCAGCAATTGCCGCGCCGGCCGCCGCCGGGCGTTTAAGTTCGCTGGTGACTCCTTCTGCCGGCGCCTCAGTGCCGGGAGGCGCGGCGCTCCAGGAGTGCCGGAAGGTCCTTGATGGAAGGCAGGACGTCGGTGGCGCCGGCGTCGCGAAGCGATGCCTCGGAGTTAGACCCGGTCAGCACCCCGGCAGCCACCGATGCCCCGGCGCGGAGACCGGAATGGATGTCCGCGGCGGAGTCCCCCACCACAGCCACTTTCCGGACGTCGTCAATGTCCAAGGCCAGGACCGCCGTCAAAACCATGTCCGGGAACGGCCTGCCCCGGCCGGCGTCCGCGGGGCACAGGCTAAGGTCGGCCAGGCCCATCCAGCCCAGGGACTCGAGCACCATGTTCTGCGTGTGGCGCCCGAAGCCGGTGGCCAGGCAGACCTTGATGCCGGCGTCCCGGAGCCAGCCGATGGTGTCCTCCGCCCCGGGGACGGCCCGGACTCCGCCGTCGGCGATGAGTTCGTCGCAGTTCAGCTCGAACTTCTTGTTGGCGCTGGCCGCCGCCTGGGCATCGTCGAACAGTTCAGCGAAAACGGTCATGCGGGAGATGCCGGAACGCTCCCGCGTGTAGCGCAGCATGCCCTCGAAGCGCGCCGAGCCGGCCGCGACCCCCTGTTCCGCCAGCGTGCGGGACATCGCGCGGTCCATGAGGCCGCCGTCGTACACGGTTGTACCCACCATGGCCAGCACCGCGAGCCGGACTGGCAGTTCATGCTCTGCCGCCTCCGCACCGGCGGAGATGGCGGTACGGACCGCGCTGCCGGTGGAGATTGCGCTGTTTGGTGTCATGGTTGAGCTCCTTTGCCGCTGGTGCGCAGGCATGCTGCGCCACGCTTTTCATTCCAGCATCGCGGCTGTTGCTGTTGCGGGCCTGAACCGGACCCGACGGCGGAATGAACGTCCCGCCAACGTCAATCGCAACCTGCTGGACGCTCATTTTGACCCGGACGCGGGGACTCTATTACAGTTGTCTCTTGCATGAACCGGCCGGTTTCCCGGCTGATTGGTGCGGTGCTTCCTTAGCTCAGTCGGTAGAGCGTTTCACTCGTAATGAAAAGGTCATCAGTTCGATTCTGATAGGAAGCTCGGGATAAACCCCGGACAGCCCCTACATTTAGGGGTTTCCGGGGTTTTTCGCTGGTTAAGCCCGAAGACGTCCAAGGCGCTAGGGCACACTTATGGCACACTTTGACTGTAGTTGCGCAAGAGATCATGGCCCGAGTCTAGACTCCGACCAGTCTTCTGCAGCCTGGAAGGCACCCGGGAGCTTCTGCCGGTTGGAGGCACAATCGCTGCGCACAGGCGGGCGCCAACGAGGTTTCCGACAAAGACGGCACCGAGGGGACGTTTTGACGCAAGATTGGACCGAACGGTTTGAAGCCGCTTTTCCCGGGTATTCGCACCTCACGGGTGGTGATGCAAACAACTTCGACTTCGCAATTGACCGCATAGATCTGATCGGTGGTCATTCGATTCCGTTGCAGCGTGCGGGTGTAACCGCCGTTGTCGGTGCCAACAACGCTGGCAAGTCGACAGTGCTCCGCGAGGTCTGGGAGAAACTCTCCGAGCAGCCCGGACAGCCCGAACAGTCTCGTCTCGCAGTGGAGTCACTCGAACTGTATGGCCCTGGTTCTCCAGCGGACGTCGTTTCATGGCTGGGTCAGAATGCGAGCTTTGTGATTCAAGGCACGAGCGCTGGCTTTCAGAGAGCACAGACAGGCCTCCACCACCCGGGTATCCTTACTCAGACTTGGCAGAATCCGCTCCACGCACTTGGCGCTCTTACGAGTTGGCTTGTGTTTTATGGCAACGCCCAAGGGCGATTTGGGATTGGGGGCGCCGCTGAAATGCGTGAATCGGTTGGAGATCCACCACAACATCCCGTTCACTATCTACAGGACTCAAGGCTGCTCCTCGACAAAGTGAGCGCCGTTTCTCGTGACGTGTTTGGTCCGCCGCTAACCCTCGATACTCTTGGTCGCACCCTTCGCCTCCGCGTCGGGGAAGTGGGTTTGGAGCCGCCTCGAATTGATGACATTCCCGTCGAGTACCGCCAGCGAATGGCTGATCTGCGGCCGCTAGATGAACAAGGCGACGGAATGCGGAGCTTGATGGGTCAGCTACTCCCAATCGTGACTGCAGCCTACAAGGTCGTCATTATCGACGAACCCGAGGCATTTTTGCATCCGCCTCAAGCCCACGCTCTAGGCGTGGAACTTGGTCGGTTGGCAGTGAAGACGAGCCTCCAGATCCTGGTGGCTACACACGACCGGAGCTTTCTGACTGGGCTCCTCGACTCAGGCGTAGACGTTTCGGTTGTCCGACTGACCAGGAGCGACGGTCCGACCAAGGCAAGCCGGCTCGACCCTGATCAGCTTAAGGAGCTTTGGACCGACCCCGTACTGAAGTACACCAATGTTTTGGACGGGCTATTCCATCGCCTTGTAGTCGTTGCGGAGGCGGAAGGCGACTGTGCTTACCTCGCAGCGGCGATGGATTGCGACGAGCGTCAGGACGGGCCCCTTCCTAGGAATGAGATCCTGTTTGTTCCAACGGGCGGAAAGGACGGCATGGCTAAGGTGTCAGCGGCACTCAGCGCCCTGGACGTACCGGTCGTCGCTGCCCCGGACCTCGACATGCTCTCCGATCAAAAGAAACTTCAGGTACTGGTCAATTCCGTGGGCGGTGTTTGGTCGGACGACATGGGACAACTGTGGAAATCGGCCACCGTCGACCTGAATGCACGGCGGGAACCGGCCAAGGTCGGTCATGTGCTGGACGCCATTGTCTCCGCTCTCGAAGACAAGCGAGAGACTCAGTTCTCGAATCGTGACAGAGAACTCGTCCTCGCCCAACTTCGCACACAAGGGTCACCCTGGGCTTCCGTCAAGGAGCATGGCATGTCGGCTTTCAAAGGCACCGCCCGTAAGGCAGCGGGCGCTCTGCTCACCCTGCTGGACGAGGCAGGCGTCGTCTTGGTTAAGGAGGGAGAGCTGGAGCGCCTCGCGCCCGAGGTTGATGTACGCAAAGGCCCGGGATGGTTGCAGGCTGCGCTATCCGAAAGGGAACATTGCAATCAGGCGACTCAATCGCATGTCGACCGCATTTTGAATGCTGGAAAGTCGAAACTCGATCAAGAACGCACTGCCCCGAATGACAGCATTGAGCAAAATTAGCCCGGCCGGAATCTGCGGTCACTCCTGCTAACGGATGACACACTTCCCTGAGAACAGTCGACTTCGTTGCGGGGCAAGCGAACAGGTGCCGCCACTACCATTGCCGATCCCGAGGGTGCGAGGCGGGACTGCTGACGTTTTTGATTGCCCCGTCTGCTCAGCTTGTCTGGAAGGTATGCCCGTGGCAATTTGCTCTCCTCGGGTTCGCTAACTGCCAGACTGACGAGCACATTGAGCTCGTCGAACTGCTTACGGGCACGCAGAAGAAGCTCAAGTGCACCAAGTGCGGCGCGGAGTGGCTCCGCGGCGAGCCCCGGCCCGGCGGCCAGGCCCTGCCGAGTCTGGAGGAGATCAAGAAGCGGTTCCCGAAGCCCGAGGACGTCGATCCGCTGAAGCTGGCGCGGGCGAGCGAACCAACCTTCTGACCTCGCCCCGTGGTGCAGAACTCTGCGATTCAAGTTGCCCCGGGGGGCGAAAATGGTGCTTTGTGGCGTCCCGCCCACCCTTTTCCGGGTTCCCGCCCAACCCCCGCCCAGCCTGGCCGACCCCGGGAATGCCCTCAAAATCCGCGTGATTCCGCGGTTTTTGCCGGGCCCGCCCGGCCCGCCGGTCTGACCGGCCGAAAAACTGAGGACATACAGAGAGAGGAAGTGTTATTAGTTTGGAGAGCAGCAACAACTAATAACACCGGCCTCCCCTTATATATATAGTTTTCTCTCTTAAGACTGGTCATTCATTCATAAGGGGCCTCCTTCCCTTTATTTGCAAGGATTTTCCCGCCCGGCAGGGGGCTGGGCGGAGGGTGGGCGGGGCTGGGCGGAGCCGGGCGGACGGCTGGCCGGGCCCCAAACTCGTTCAGGCAGCGCAGGACCGACCCACTGCTGCTGCGACAGCGGTAGCGCAAACACGACGACGCCCCTCGGCCGTTCCGGCGCATAGAAACCAATATGGGAGCCTTCACTCCGAAGCTGCGCACTCGCCTCCTGGAGGGGGTTGCGCGCCTGAGGGGGAGCGAGAAGCTCCGCCAGGCCGAGGAAAACCCGTCGGAGCCACACCGGGGGTGACTTCTTGACGCCCCCAAAAAGAGCATGATCCATCGGAGTCGAAAGCTATGTCACAGGCTCACTCCCTACCTGCCACCCACCCCTCGGACGAAATGGGAACCATTCCAAGCGCGTCTACGCATGGGAACGCGCATGAAAGGACAACAAGAATCAGTGGCCAACGCTATGGGCCGGCCACGAAGGACGGACAGTCACCGGGGGCTGACTTCAGACGTCCCCATCCTCCACGGCATTCAGCAGGTCCCGCAGCACAATGCTCAGCTCATTGAACCCGTGCTGGTAGAAAATCTCGGTCATGTCGTACAGGCCGGTGTTATCGAGGTCGCTGGGCACGGCGGAAGCTGCTGCGATGGCCTCCGCCTTCCCCGGGGCGGCTGGCCGCTCCCGGTCGCCCTCTTCGTCGCCGTCGAACCAGCGAACGACGCTGGTGCCGCCATACGCGCGGGACAGGGTTTCGTTCAGCCCTTCGGCCTGCTGGGCGGCCAGGTCCAGCTCCTCGGACGCGGTCATGACCCCGAGAGTGCTTTCCTCGTGGTGGTCGGCGTAATGGACGCCTTTGACGGTGGAGCGGTGCCATTCGGCCAGTTGCCGCAGCACCTGCTCCAGTGACCGCTGCGCGTCCAGGAGATCCCCAAACACGGCATAACTGTCCGAGGGCTGATCCAGCCGCCGGGTGGCCCTGGCGAGGTCTTTCGCGGCCGCGGCCAGGCGGGCGGAAGCGTCCCGCGCTCCCCCGGTCATTCGGCTTCCTCAGGCGGTGCCGGTTCGATCAGTTCCGGGCCATTGTTGCGGACGCTGTTCACCCTGCTGCTGACCACCTGTGGTGTCAGAACCGGCTCGGGAACGGAGTCCAGCAGCATCTGGATGTCGGCCTTGTCGGTGGTTCCGGGGTCCAGCCAGTCCCCGAACATGTCCCGGGGGATGACGACCGGGGCCCGCTCATGCACGTGCCCCAAAGAATCCTGGGCGGTCGTGGTGAGCACCGTGCAGCTGAGCAGCCACCGCTCCGGGTCGTCCTCCGGCAAGGACGGGTCCGGCCAGAATTCGTACAGCCCGGCGAAAGCGAGCAGGTCTTCGGTCTCGGAATACAGGTAGTGGGGGATCTTCTTCCCGTCCGGGGTCTTCTGCCACTCGTAGTACCCCATCGCCGGAAGCAGCCCGCGTCTTTTGACCGCAGCCTGCCGGAAGGACGGCTTCTCCAGGATTGTCTCACTCCTGGCATTGATTAATCGGGCACCGATCTTCATGTCTTTTGACCAAGACGGCACCAGACCCCAGCGGGCGATCAGCAGCCGGCGCTCCAGGCTGCCCTCGTCCAGTTTCTCGGTGATGATCGGGACGTCCTGCGTGGGCGCGATGTTGTAGCTCGGCCTGGCCTGCCCCTCGGCCTCTTTCGCGTCGAAGTGGGTCAGGAGATCCCCGGTGGCCCTGCTCATCACGTAGCGTCCGCACATGCGACCATTCTGCCCCACCGGAGCGGGGCAGAATGGTCATCGCGCTCAGTATCTGGCCACGTATGGGTAGGCGCTGACAGGCCGCCCGCTGGTATCCAGTAACTGGTTGATTGGCATCTCCAGAATTCCGACGGCGGGGTTTAGCGCGTTCACCATCCGCCCGTTGCCCGTGTAGATGCCGACGTGCCAGAAGTTCCCCGGGCTGCCGAAAAACACCAGGTCACCCGGCTGGGCCTGAGCGATTGGCACCTTGTTAGGAGCCGACGCGTACTGCTGGGTCGCGACACGTGGCGTGGAGATGCCGCCGGCGGCGAAGGAGAACTGGACAAGACCGGAGCAGTCAAAGCCTGTCGGGCCCGCACCGCCCCAGACGTAGTGGCCGGTGGTGATTTTGCTGCGGGCGACGGAGATGGCCGTGGCCACACCACCGGACGGCGCTGGAGCGGTTCCGGCGCCTGCACCGTTCGCACGGGTCCACACGACCCTGCCGCCCTGGTAGATCACCAGATTGCTGTCGGTCTGGACGTGCAGCTCCCCGCCGGGGAGTCCGGCCGTCCGGCTGTCCCAGATGGGTCGATTCGTTGCCGTGTAGACGACCAGGTTGCCGTCACTCTGCATGACGGCCCAGTTGCCTGCCCCACTGGTGGCGGTCGCCCACACGGCACCGGACGGCCCGTACAGCACGAGGTTTCCGTCGCCCTGCATGATGAGCCGGTAACGGCGGTCCACAGAAAGGCGCCACTCGTTGGCTGTCAGGGTCGCATTAGGCTGCACCTTGAAGAATTGGGCTCCCCCATAGCTGGCCCACGTCGGATAGCCGGCGCTGTAGACGACGAGGTTGCCGTCGTTCTGCATGACCAGCGTCGATGCCCCAAATCCATCGGTCCCCGACCCCCACAGGGACTTACCGGCGGCGGTGTAGACGACAAGGTTGCCGTCGCCCTGCATGACCGCCCAGTTGCCGGCGCCTGTGGTCTTGGTGTCCCATAGAGCCCCGTTGGGCCCGTAGACGACGAGGTTGCCGTCCCCTTGCATGATCAACCGGAACCGTCCGTCCGTCGAGAGCAGGGACGCGTTGGCACGGAGGACGGCGCCAGGAGCCAGCCGGTCGGTCGGGGCCGCTACCGTACCGCTAGTGCGCGCGAGGGTGGAATAGCCGGTTTTGGTGCCGGTGACGCGAACGCTGATGGTCTTCCCGGCATCCGCGGCGGCCACGAGGTGCGCCTGGCTTGTCGCGCCACTGATGGCAGTGCCGGCACGCAACCATTGGTAGCGAAGGGTCACCGGCGCCGGACCCCAGGTTCCGGGGTTGGCCGTCAGACGCATACCCAGCCTGGCCGTGCCGGTGATTGTTGGGACCGGGCCGGTGAGCGTCCCATAGGCGACGACCGCTGTCGCCCGGCTCGTGCGGACGACCGTTCCATATCCGGTCTTGGACCCGGTGACCCGGACAGCCAGGACCTTGCCCCGGTCCAGCGGCCCTTCGACATAGCTTGCACCCGTTGCCCCCGGGACGGCGATGCCTGAGCGGAGCCATTGGTACCGCAGAGTCACGGGGGCAGGTCCCCATCTCCCCGGTACAGCCGTGAGTCGGGCGCCCACTTTCGCTGCGCCGGAAATGGTTGGTACGGGCGCGGTGAGCACCCCGGCCGCCGAAGCCGAGGGCAAGCCAACCAGCCCCATCAAAACCGCAAGAGCTACAAACACGCCTAAAACACGGCCCAGCCAGCCAGCACCCACAACGCCCCCCGTATGAATTTGATCCGGTACTCCCGGCCGAACCTATGTGTCCCCTCAAAGGCCTGTCCACCGGTCAGCACGGACCTGCGCGAATCCTGTGGCAATCTTGATGGGCTCTTTTGACATTGGAATATTGGCGCAATGGTGTATGTTGCATCTCCGGTCATCCAACGCAACAGAAAAGAGAAGCACCTCAGTGGCAACTGATTACGATGAACTGCGCAGCGACGTCAAAGAATCCCAGGACAGCTCCCTGGAAGCGCTGCAGACCGCGAAGGCACCGGACGCGAAGAGCGTCGTTCTGGAACTGGACGAAGCCGACGTCCTTGACGGGCTCACCCCGGGTGGCGAATTCATCGCCGAGGAGCTGACCGTCCAGGTCATCCCCCAGGCTGACGACGAGTTCACCTGCTGGTCCTGCTTCCTGGTCCGGCACCGGTCCCAGGTCGCCAGGGAAAAGGACGGCCACGCCTACTGCGTCGAATGTGAAGGCTGATCCGGCGCAAGCCGCTGGCTACCCGGCAATGGGCGGCCCCGTCCAGGCCGCCGTGTGGGAAGGCATCGAGGCAGAGTTCGGCCTCCCCTCCCCCAGCTGGAAGTCGGCGTCATTTGACGTAACATAGGGCCCCCGGACCGCTCGTTGGGGCTTACAAACTCCCGGAATTTGCACACACAGCGATTACATGTAAGGTGCCGCTCAGAGCGTTACCCCCGGACGGACCTCGACAGGACAGAGCTACGTACGGGACACTGCAGCCCTCGCGGCCCATTGAAAACTGAACCCCCGGAAGCAGCTCGAC
>NZ_JBHUSE010000009.1:0-130451 GCF_042674585.1 Arthrobacter sp. NPDC057013 | reverse complement strand
CGACAGGACAGAGCCACGCACCGGACACTGCAGCCCTCGCGGCCCATTGAAAACTGAACCCCCGGAAGCAGCTCGACAGGACAGAGCCACGCACCGGACACTGCAGCCCTCGCGGCCCATTGAAAACTGAACCCCCGGAAGCAGCTCGACAGGACAGAGCCACGCACCGGAATCCGAAAAATGAATGGAGGCTCCTGAAGTAAGCAAGCCAGCCGACTATCTGCGGGGCCTACAAAGGGACGGCCGTTTTCCCGAAGAGTTCTCTAGCTGCCGCGGATCGGAAGAGGCTCTATGCGCAGCGGCGATTCCCCCGGCCACACGAGAACGCCATTTCCAAGCCGTGAATTCTCAATGTCGAGCACATCCACGCGCCTTGACTGCCCGTCCGGATGAGTAAGCTCATGGATTACTCTCTGATGCCAGTGGCCGCAGAAAACGTGTGGAACCTCCAGCGAGTCAACTGCAGTGGTCGGACTTAAAGGATTCTCGGGCGGCGAGGACGGGAAGTTGCTCATTCTGGTCTCCTATGAGGTGGGGGGCGGTTGCCCTTGCTGAACCTCATGTGTGCGGAGTCAGATAAGCCTCTCCCCGCCCCGCTGCCCGGTTACCTCATGACGGACGCAACGACGTCGATCCTGGGAGGACCGTAATCCGGTTCCTCCGAGATCTCGGCAGCCTGACCCATCGGCAACGAAGCGCGCCACCGCTGGCTCCCGGAAACCCAGCGCCAGTTCAGGCTCCGCCCCGTAACCGCCTCGGCGTGCTCTTTCGCCGTCTCGAGGTCCTTGTGCTTGCCCTCGTCGTAGTGAGGGTGCACTGATCCTCCGTCCGGTGAGGGTCCAATGACTAGATCAAAGATCGTACGAGCCATGGTGATGCCTTCCTTTCCTGCGGTACTTCCGCTGTTTGCATCATGTGCTCGGCTCGGTCGCTGGTGTGGGACGGCGGTCGTGTTGATTTTCACTCCCTGGCGGCCGTCGTCTTGCTGGCTGCGTAGCTGGAGCGGCCGCGGGCAGCCCGGGTAGTCACCTCCGGGATGGAGCCCTTCTCGGCCCCGAACTCCTTCAGGTAGCGATACAGGGTGGCCCGGGACCAGTTCACTGCTTCGGCGGCCTCCTCCGCCGTCTTCCCCTCCCCCATCAGCTGCCGAACGAGCCGGACCTTCGTATCGACTGTTTCAGGTTTCGGTGGCTGCCGGCCGAACTTCACCCCCCGGGATTTGGCGGCGATCACGCCGGCGCGTACCCGCTCGTTGATCAGTTCTTTTTCGTACTCCGCCAGGCTCGCGAACAGCGCGAGCTGGAGGAGAACGTGGGTTCTGTAGTTTTCACGTGTCTCATGAGACATAGCAGTCGGCTTTCCCTGTCGGGGATGGAATGCCAAGGTGCCTATCGGTGAAAGCTTCAATGACGTCCCCCGCCTGGCGTGTCGCCTGCACGGACAGTTTGGGTACCGGATATGAAGAAGCAATGACTACTCTGACGGTGCATGAAGTCGAGCAGCTCGTCGCTCTGCGCCTTTCCCTGGAAGATTCACTGTCTCGCGCCAAGGGCGCGACCAAATATCGCCGAGGGACCGCCATCGTGGCCTTGGACGCAACAGTCGAGCGTGCCAGCTCGATAGTAGCGGTCACACGCAGCCTCCCGATTCCCAAAAGCGGCAAACTGGAAGACCTGATTAGTAGCCTTAGGGAGAGTTTCGGCTCCAGCTGGAAGCCAGCGGTGCTTCCGGACATTCGGCATCTGCGGCGCGCTCGTAACGCCTCTCAGCATGAGGGGCTCGAACCGGACCGCGAACAAGTACCTCTTTGGGCCAGTGCAGCCAATGTCTACGTTTCCACTCTCATCGAGGCCCAGTTCAACGTCGACATTCTGAGTGTCGTTTTGTCAGATGCCATCCGGGATCCAGATCTCCGTCAATTCATTCGGGAGGCCGAGATAGCGCGGGCGTCGGGGGAACCCAGTACCTGTGTCGATAGAGTCAAAGCGGCCTACCGTGAGGCCTCGATGAGGTGGACGAGTCTCCACCGCAACCGGCGACCAGCCTTTGCCCCAACGAGCAGTGAGCTGCTGGATAAGAAGAGCTACGACTACCTCGGGGGGCGGATCGACAACGTGCAGTCGGTACTGGGCGCAGCCGCTTTTTCCCAAGACCTGGCGGAAGCCGAGTGGTTCACAGTAGCTATCGCTGAGCAAAGCGATGTGCTGGATGCAGACGATGCTGAACGGGTGCTGAGCTTCGTCTTCGAGTGGATCGTCGAATACGAACGGGCAGCCGCTTCGTGGACTCCGAACCGGCGACACCGCGCCGCCGTGGCCCGGCGGAGGGTGCGCTCCGGGGATGGTCCGGCTCGAATCGACAAGTGCCTTTCCGTCGACCACAGCCATGGTGAGGTCCGTGCCATTTTCAGAATCGCTGATGTCCCCGCCGAAGCCGACTACCCGGCATGGACGCGGACTGTCCGTAAACTGCTGCCTAGTGCCGACCCCGTCCAGTACTGGACGGTATTCGATGATGGAACCATCGAGGTACGCAGTGCCATCGCGGCGCCCTCAGATGCTGCGGACGAAGTGGAAGTCCTGACTTCTGCCCTAAAACAGGCCGACGTCATCATGCATGAAAGGCGTCTGGTGACAGCGAAGGAAGATCTGCTTGCCCGGCAGAAGCGCGATGAATATGCCGAATCCCTGAAAACAGTCCGCGACGATCTTCCAGCTTGGGTGGAGGACATTCAGTGGTCTGACGAGGGCTTCGGTGGTGGGAAGACAGAGCAGCTAGTGGTTACACTCGCCAAAGATATGTGGAAGTTGAGGTTCGGGGAACGCGCTAAGGGCAGTTTCTTCGACAACCGCGCAAGCATTAACGACGTCATCCGAAATCATGAACTGGTCGACCAATGCTACGGCACGACCGGGCCCACTGATTTGGGAATTATGCCAGTCCTTACTGCTGAGCAGCTGGCCGTCGTTTTCAAGGATGTTGATGTAGAGGTTCGCGGCCGGCTCGACGTTGAAAGGAAAATGAACGAAGAGCGTGCAGCTGCAGTTACCGGTGCGAAGGCGCGTATCGCGGCGAAGTTGGCTGAGCTGTCGTAGTGCCCCTTTCGTAATCGGGCATGTCTATCGGTACGCCGCCAGCCTTAGGCGGTAATGTCCTGGCGCAGCTGGCGGGTGTGGGCGCGAAAGAGCTTGACGATGTCCACGTTGTCCGAATCCACCAGCCATTAGTTCTCCAGACCCTCGAGCATCGCGATCACCTGTCTGGAGGCCATTTCGTAGTCAACGTCCGTTCGGAGTTGTCCTGCCGCGACTCCGGCTTGGAATGCCTCACGCAGGAACGTGACCATGCATGTTCCGGACATGGAGTGGCGACGAGCCATTCCGATGGTGGCGGTACTAGAACAGCAGGCTGGCACTCAACAGAGTGCCAGCCTGCTGTTCTAGTGTGTGGTCACGTTCCCTCGGGAACTTCGCCGACCGCCGCACAGTCGCCAGCGTTCAGCTGCTGCGCGTTGTTCGACTCAGCTGCTCAGGTGCGGTTGAGGGTACCTTGCCGATAGTGTCCAGGTCGAAGTCCTTTGATTCTTTGGCCGCGGCGACGGCGGCCACGGCGATGATGGTGGTGAGGACAATGATGGCGACCAGCGGCCAGGTGCCACCGGACCACAGGACGAGGCTGCTGGCGATCACGGGGGTGAACCCGGCGAGGAGGATGGCCGCGGTCTGGTAGCCGACGGAGATGCCGGTGTACCGGACTTCCGTGGGGAACAGTTCGCAGTAGAAGGCCGGGAGGACCGAGTAGACGGCGGCGTGGCCGAGTGTGAGGAAGATGGTGACGCCGGCGATGATGGCTAGTGGGTTCCCGGTCTGGATCATCGCGAAGATGGGCCAGGCGCTGACGATGATGACGGCTGCACCAAAGAAGAAGGTGTTCTTCCTGCCGATTCGGTCCGAGACTGAGCCGAAAACGGGAATCATGACGATGTTGAGTGCCGAACCGATCATCACCGCGATCAGCCCGTAGGTCGCGGGTAGCTTTAGTGTTGTGGCGACGTAGGAGAGCAGGAAGACGGTGAAGAGGTAGTAGTTTCCGGCCTCGGCAAAGCGTGAGAACAGGGCGATGATCAGCGGTTTGCGGTGGTGTTTGAAAACCACCGGGATCGGCGCCTTCTGGTGTTCCTGCTTGCGTTCGGCTTCTGCCTTGGCAGCCAGGAAGGCTGGGCTTTCGGAGGCGTTGAGCCTGATGTAAAGGCCCACGGCGGCCAGGACGATGCTGATGAGGAAGGGCACACGCCATCCCCAGACATTGAACTGGTCACCGGAAATGGTTTGGGCGAGGGCGACGGCGGCGGTGCCGAGGAGAAGTCCGCAGGAGACGCCGATCTGTGGCCAGGCGCCGAAGAACCCGCGCCGGCGGGCGGGCGCGTTTTCGACGGCGATAATTGCCGCTCCGCCCCATTCGCCGCCCACCGCGAAGCCTTGGGTCAGGCGCAGCACGCAGAGAAGAATGGGAGCCCAGAAGCCAACGGTGTCATAGGTGGGGAGAAGGCCGATGGCGGCGGTGGAACCGCTCATGATGAGGAAGGTCAGGATCAGGGTCGACTTGCGTCCGATCCTGTCTCCAAGGTGGCCTGAGACGAAGGCCCCGGCTGGGCGGGCGAGGAATCCGACGCCGAAGCTGGCGAGGGCGGCGATCTGTGAGACGCCGGGTTCTGTCGAGGGGAAGAAGAGGGTGCCGAAGACAAGGGCTGCGGCGGTGCCGTAGACGGTGTATTCGTACCATTCGATGATTGCGCCGACGGTGCCGGAGATCAGGCTCTTACGCCGGATTTGGGCAGGCGTGAGAGCGCCATGTGTTGAGGCCATGTTTGGTGTCCATTCAGGAGGAGCGGGAGCGGGTCCCGTTGCGAGTGCGTGCGTTAGGCGCTTTCGTCGATGACGATGGCCGCGCGGGTAACCTCTCGGGCAAGCGACTTCTCTAGGGCCTCTTCGACGCCGTCCAGGGTGAAGGTCGCGTCCACGAGGGCACCGAAGGGGTACTTGCCCTGGTGCTCGGCCAGGAACTTCAGGGACTTGTGGAGATACCGGCCTTCGTAACGGTCCACGTGCCTGATCGTGAGTGCCTTGCGCGTGACGTAACCGGGGTCGAACGGCACGGTGGAGCCGGGTGACAGGTTGCCCATGACAACGTAGCGGCCGCCGCGGCGTAGCTGTTGCAGTCCCTCGATGAATGCGGCCGGCGCGCCCGTGACTTCCATGGCGACGTCAGGGCCTTGGCCGGCGGTCAGGCCCTGTACCACCGCCATTCGGTCCTCAAGCTCAGGAATCTGCACCATGTTGATGGTGTGGTCGGCGCCGAAGCGCTGTGCCTGGACAAGCCGGGGTTCGGATCGGTCGATGACGATAACGGCGGCTCCGCGTTCCTTTGCCACTGCGACGGCGTTCAGGCCCAGTCCGCCTGCTCCTTGGATGAGTAGCGTCTCACCGTATTGGAGCCCGATCTGGTCGATGCCGAAGGTGACCTGTGAGAGGGCGCAGTTGGCGCTGGCTGCCACGGAATCCGGGATCTCGTTGGGAACCTTGTAGACGTGCTGCCGGGGGTGGATGTAGTAATGCGTACCGAAGGCGGCGTGGAAATGCGGTGCCTCGCCCGGTTGTTTCCCGAAGAATTCGTATGCGTTGTCGCAGAGGTTTGGCTGCCCGCCCAAGCAGCGTGCGCAGCGGTCGCAGGTCTGGAAGTAGGTGGCGACGATGCGGTCTCCGACAGAGAGCGGCTGGCCTGCATTGTCTGTGGCGCGGTCTTTGCCGATAGCGGCGACGGTGCCTACCATTTCATGGCCCAGGCCGCCGCTCTTTTTCACGGGGTGCTTGCCGTTCCAGATGTGGAGTTCGGAACCGCAGACGTTCGCCCTGCTGACTCTCATGAGGATCGCACCCGGTTCAGGGGCGGGAAGCGCGTATTCGGCGTAGTCGAGAACCCTGGGGCTGGTCATCACAGCGACACGGCCGTAGGAAGTTTCATGCATTCGAAGTCCCTTTCAAAACGAAGGTGTGGAAAGCAGCTGCCGGGGCTGGAAACAGTCCCGGCAGCTGCCGGCATGGAGCTCTCGGCCTATTCGGCGACCTCGACGACGACGTCCGTTCCCGTATGCACGGGGTCCGCCACGTGCTGGTTCTTCCGGGCGAACAACACTGCGACTCCGGAGAGCACGCAGGGGATCGCGCCGAAGTAGAAGGCTGCCGTCGCCCAGGTGCCGCCGCTTCCGAGGATGCCGGTGGCTGCGGCGCTGGCCAGGATCGCCCCGATGGGGCCGACTGCTGCGACGAACGCCGCACCGCGCCCACGGATCCGGGTGTGGTAGCTCTCCCCCACGAAGAACAGCACGCAGGAGTACGGGCCGATGAGGAAGAACGTTCCAACGCTATAGAGGGCAACCACGGTCCAGAAGTCGCTCGGGCCGAAGATCATGGCGGTGAAGACAATGCCGCCGGTGATCCAGCCGAAGGCGATGACGTTTCGGCGGCCGAACCGGTCGCCCAGGGCGCCGTGGGTGAGGTAGCCGAGGTAGGCCACGACATTGGACATCAGCAGGATGGCCAGCGAATTCGTGAACGAGACGTGGTGGATGGTGGTGATCACGGTGGTTCCGAGGACGCTGAAGACCTGGACAGGGAAGTAGTTCAGGACGTGCCCGAGTCCCAGGGAGAGGGTGGTGCGCAGGCTGCGGCCGCGGAAGATGTCGGCCATGGTGCTGGGCTTGTGGTGCTCCTCGATGCCGAGGGCTGCAGAAATCTCCTGAGCCTCTGCATGGGCGCCGCTCTTTTGGAGCTGGTGAATCTTGGAGATGGCCTCGAACTGCGGCGATTCGCGCAGCTTACGGGTCAGGGCGGCAACGATAAAGGACGGAATGGCGGCGAAGACGAAGCATCCGGCCCAGCCGATGTGTGGCAGCAGGACAGCGGTAAGCGCTGCAGCGAGGATGGCGCCGATAGGCCAGCCGCCCTGGACGAGGGAGTAGATGAAGCCCTGGCGCTTCTTGATGCGGGGGTCATCGGAGGCGCCATAGAGCTCACTGAGGTATGCGCCGTTGACGCCCTGCTCGGAGAGGCCGAGTCCGCTGAGGGAGCGGATCAGGACGAGGAAGGGGGCGGGAAGAAGACCGGCAAGGGCGGTGAGCACAGAGGCGACCCCGGCGCCGGTGGTGGCGAAGGCCATACCTGCCTTCCGGCCGAACTTGTCCATGACGGGGCCTGCGGCGAGGCCGACGATGACTGCTCCGGCGGACATCCAGGTCACGAGGCCGGCCTGGGCGGCCTCATCCATGCCGAGGGACTTGCCGAGTTCAGGCAGCAGGGTGCCGAAGAGGATGAAGTCGTAGACGGCGAATGCCCAGGCCAGGAGGGCGAGGACGGTGGCGAATTTGATCTGCCCGTTGGTGACGTGCGCCGGCCGCCAAGCCGTGTTGCTGATGGGGGACATGATCCACCTCCATTGGTGGGTAAAGGGGAATGTGATGGGGGTTACATCTGTTTTTGGGCGTGACTGCCTAAGGACTTGGCGGCAGCAGTGCCTGTCAGTGGGGCGCCCGATGTGCGGCGCGTCGGGCGGGCCGGTGGACCCAGCCCGCCGTCAGGGAGTCCTTAAGCGGACTTGCTTTCGATTTCTTCGAGGATCGGCAGGAGGAACTTGCGGAACTCGTCGTAGTTCTCCGTGACCGGGAAGTGGCCGAGCCTGGGCATTTCCCAGAACTTCGACCCCTTCACCAGGTTCGCGGCTTCCTTCGTATCAGCCGGCGAGGTGTTGGGGTCGTATTCACCGGTCAGGAAGTAGAGCATGCACTTGCTGGTGTCGATCGCGGCGGCCTCTTCGGGGCTGACGTTGTGGTCGTAGTAGTAGTAATAGAGGTCGCCGGCGAAGACCCCGGGGCCGCCACACTGGTATTCCCACTGGATTTCGCGGACGTTTTCCTCCGGGGAGTACGGGGAGATGTTCAGCATCATGGCAGCGCCGGTGGAGGTGCGTGAGACGTTAGGGTTGTCGAATTCGCGGCGGATGCCGTCCATGCCGACTTCCACGTATTCGGCCGCGGAGCGCAATGCGCCTTCGACGGAGATCGTGGCCCGGTAGCGGTCGTTGAAGTTGGAGGCCAGGTCGATGGCCAGGTGGCCGCCCATGGAGCTTCCCATGTAGACGGGCCGGTCCAGTTCGAGGGCTTCGGAGAGCGCGTTCGGGAAGGCCATCATGCGGGACTTGGTCATGTTGTATTCCTTGGTCCACCACTTCTCCCCGTGCGGGGGAAGGGACTTGCCGTGGAACGGCAGGTCGAACGCGATGACGCGGTAGCGGGAGGTGACCTCGGCGTCGTTGAGCAGGTGGCGGTACTGGCGGCCGTCGGAGCCGGCGGTGTGCCCGACGATCAGCGGGATGCCCTGGCCGGCCTCTTCGTAGTAGACCCGGTATTCGACGTCCTCTACGGTGAGGTAGACGTATCCGCCCTTGATGGGTTCGAACTTTGCCATGACCTTACGCTCCTTCGCGGTTGAGCTGGCGGAAAATTTGCATGAGCCGGTTCAGGGCCGGCAGGTAGGCGTAGAGCTGGTGGGTGTTGCTCAGCAGCACCCCGTGCTTTGCCGATGAGCTCTGCAGCGACTGGAAGAACGGCCGCGGGAAGGGTGCCGTCATGTCGTCCCATTGCTCGTCGGTGCCCTTGATCCAGATGGCTGAATCCTGCGGGTCGGTGTCTGACGGTTCAACGGAGAGGAACTTGCCGTCGTCGTAGGTGGCCAGCCAAGCCTTGTCGCCGACGGCGACGTGCAGCTTGCCGGTGTAGTAGCGCATTTCGCGGGTGAACTCGAAGTCCTCGTTCGCGGTCTGCAGCACTTGTGCGAAGTCACGCATTGATTTGCCTTTCATCAGTGAAAGCAGGTGTGGTGATGGGGTTGGCGAGGTACTCAAACATCCTCGTGTGGTCCTCGGCGCCGTGCCCGGCGTCAAGGACGGACTGCCAGATGGCCTCGCAGTCGTGGCTGAAGGGGGCCTCGATGCCGAGGGAATCGGCCAGGGCGGTGGCGATCTTAATGTCTTTAGTCATCAGGCCGATCGGGAAGCCGGATCCGTACGTGCCGCTGAGCATGAACTGTGCGACCTTGTTCTCGGACGTGTTGCTGCGCCCCGACGAAGCGTTCAGCACATCGGTGAGGACCTTCGGATCGATGCCGAAACGCTCCCCCACCCGCAGTGCTTCGACCGTGGCGGCAACGGAGGCCGCAGACACGAGATTGTTCAGTGCTTTGGCCGCGTGCCCGGAGCCGGCCTGACCGACATGGATGGTGGACTTGCCCAGGACATCGAAAAGCTCCTTGGCCTGGTCCATGTCCTGCCAGCGGCCGCCGACCATGATGGCGAGCTGACCGTTCTGTGCTCCCCGGACACCGCCGGAAACTGGGGCGTCCAGGTAACGCATGCCCTGCTGTTCCAGCCGGACCCCCAGGTCACGGGAGCGGATCGGCTCGGAGGAGGACATGTCGATGAACAGGGTGTTCAGCGAGGCGGCGGCGGCGACTCCCCCGGTCAGGACGGCTTCGACGATGTCGGAGTTGGGCAGCATCGTGATGATGATGTCCGCATCCTGCCAGGCCTTGGCGCCGGTGACGGTGCGGGACCCCGGGTTCTGGTCCTGGAAGCGCTGGACGGCGCCCTGGTCCCGGTCATCAACTATGAGCGTGTGGCCGGCTTCGGCAAGGCGGGAGGCCATGGGGAAGCCCATGTTGCCCAGACCGATGAAGCCGATGATGCTCATGCTTCGGCCTCCATTTCCTTGAAGACCTCGCGGGCGAGGCGGAAGCTTTCCAGTGCCGCGGGGGCACCGCAGTAGATGGCGACCTGCAGGAAGACTTCCTTGATCTGTTCCTTGGTGACACCGTTGTGGATGGCTCCGCGGACGTGGACCTTCAGCTCGTGGGGCCGGTTCAGGGCACTGATCATGGCCAGGTTGATCAGGCTCCGCTGGGCACGTTCCAGGCCGGGACGGTTCCAGACATCGCCCCAGCAGTACTGCGTGACGAGTTCCTGCATCGGCATCGAAAAATCGTCGGCGCCGTCCAGGCTGCGCTGAACGTACGCGTCGCCGAGGACCTCCCGGCGCGTGGCCAGGCCCTTGTCAAACAGTTCCTGGTTCAGGGTTGCGGTGCTCACTGTGCTACTCCTTGTGCTGCTTCCTCGGCGGCGTTAAGGGGGGTCTGGTCCCAGACCGCCTGGATGTTGGTGAATTCGTGGACTCCGAGGTAGGACAGTTCACGGCCGAAGCCGCTCTTCTTCACTCCCCCGATCGGGATGCGGGGGTCCGAGACGGAGAGTCCGTTGATGAAGACCCCTCCGGCGTCGATCTTCCGGGCCATGTCCCGGGCCTTGGCGTTGTCACCGGTCCAGATGGCGGCGCTAAGGCCGAATTCTGAGTTGTTGGCCTTTGCCAGGGCGTCCTCCGCGTCGTCGGCAGCGATGACCGTGGCGACCGGGCCAAAGATTTCTTCCTTGAAGGCGGTCATGGATTCCGTGACGCCGGCCAGGACCGTGGGGGCGTAGAAAGATCCTGCCCCGGGGAGGCGGTGGCCTCCGGTGAGGAGTTCGGCGCCTTCAGCTACGGAGCGCTTTACCTGGTCATCGACATCCAGCAGGGCTTCCTCTTTGGCCATCGGTCCGACGAAGGTCTCCGGGTCTGTCGGGTCGCCGACCTTGAAGCCCTCGACCTTGCTCGCGAGTTTGGCGGTGAACTCGTCATACACCGCGCGTTCGACGATGATCCGCTTGGCCGAGATGCACACCTGGCCTGCGTTCACCATGCGCCCGGTGGCGGCGGCGTCAACGGCCTTGTCCAGATCTGCGTCCGCGAGGACGATGAACGGATCGGAACCACCGAGTTCAAGGATGACTTTCTTCAACGCGCGGCCGGCTTCTGCCGCGACGCTCTGGCCTGCCGCGGTCCCGCCGGTCACGGCCACGCCGGTGATGCGCGGGTCGTGGATGATGCCCGGGACCTGGTGGCGGTCGCAATTGACGACGGCAAAGGTGCCCTTGGGCAGTCCGGCTTCCTCCCACAGATCCTGCAAGGCCAGGGCGCACCCGACGACGTTCGAGGCCGGCTTCAGCAGGTAGCCGTTGCCGCCCAGGATGATCGGGGCTGCGCCGCGGAAGATCTGCCAGACCGGGAAGTTCCACGGCATGATGGCCAGCACGGTGCCGGTGGGCAGGTAGGAGATGTAGGCTGCGGGACCGATCGTGGTCGGGGTGTCCTTCAGCATGGCCGGGCCGTTCTCGGCATACCAGTCGAGCATGTTGGCACACTTGGTGACCTCGGCCTGGGCCTGGGTCACAGGCTTGCCCATTTCGGTGGTGATGACGCCGGCGAGCTTGACCGTGTCCCGCCGGAGCAGGTCTGCCAGCTTGCGGAAGACGTTGGAGCGCACTTCCACGGATGTCTCGCTCCAGGCTGCGAATCCTTTCGCAGCGGTGTCGAGAATCTCCCCTACGGCGTTCTCATCCACATAGGGATATGCCGCAACGTCTTCGCCTGTGGCGGGGTTCGTCGACTTAGCGACGGCAACTTCTATGGTGCCCATTGATGTGTTCCTTAGAGTTCGTGTGATGGGACTAACAACGACTTTAGGAGCCTCCGACACTTTGATAAATAAGAAGTTTCCGAAGTTTCACTTCTCGCAGAGAGAACGATGGTTCCTGACCATCTTTTCGCCAGAACGAGTTCGCCCGGGGTTGCTAGTTTCCGCCCCTCCTGCGATCCTTCTGTGTACGTGATGCTTCACGGTTTGTTACTTCATCGAGAGAGAACGAGGACAATGGAGATCTCGCAGCTGGAAATCTTCCTCGCCGTCGCCGAGACGGGAAGCATCACCAAGGCGGCGACCAAGTTGCTTCGTGCTCCGTCCAACGTTTCCACGCGCATCCAGCAGCTGGAACGTGAGCTGGGCGTGAAACTGCTGGTCCGGGACAAGCGCCAGAGTTCCCTCTCTGCCGACGGTGAGCTTTTCCGCGACCACGCGCAAAAGATCATCGACCTCGTCAATGACGCCAAGGCCTTCACGGCCCAGGGCGAGCCCCGGGGAAAGTTCAGGCTCGGAGCTTTGGAAAGCACGGCGGCGGTGCGGATCCCGCCGATCCTGGCCAGCTTCCATCTGCACTATCCGGCGGTCGACGTTGAACTGGAAGCCGCATCATCGGGTGTGCTGTTCGACCACCTCCTCAACGGGCAGCTGACAGCAGCCTTCTCGGACGGAAAACCGGCAGTGCCGGCACTGACTGGCATTCGGGCGTTCGCCGAGGACCTGGTGATCCTCACACCGCAAACCGTGACGGAGATCGACGACGACTTCAAGGCCTCCCACCCGACCGCGTTCATGTTCGGGACCATCTGCTCCTACCGCCAGCGCTTTGAAGACTGGCTCGACTTCCAAGGGATCGTTCCCGGACGCATCGTGGAGATCTCCTCGTACTACAGCATGCTCGCCTGCGTCGCGGCCGGAGGAGGTATCTGCATGATGCCCAAATCCCTCTTGGAGACCTTGCCGGGGGCCAGCAAAGTCAACGCCCACGTGATCCCGGGCAAACTGGGCAGGGCCGAAACCTGGCTGATGTGGCGCCGCGACTGCCGGTCAGCGAACCTCAAGGCATTCATCACCGAACTCAAAGAACACCTGAACCCCCTGGATCAGGCGGAGGAAGCAGCAGCCTGACAGACACAAAGGGCCCCCGCTGAGTTGCGAGTTTCAGCGGGGGCGGTCTTGTGCAGGCTGCGCGCTGTTTCGTGCCGCTCAGGAGATGAGCGCGCCTTCGACAAGGACGTTAAGTCCGACATCCTCGCGATAATCAAAAGCGCGCCGGGAGCCTGACTCGTCGATGACCCAGACCACGGTGGAATCGGCGGTCTTGGTGTCCACAACGGCCGGATACCGCCGCCCGTTTGATTCAACGACCTCAACTGGGTCGTTCGCTGCAAGAAGTGTCCAGTCCTGGGTGGCACGGAATTGCTGCCTCATTATTGCTTCCCTTCAGCAAAGGTCACGGGCATGGATTGGAAGAGTCCGTCGCAATAGGCGCTCACAACGGCGAGGCAAATGCGCCGGAGCCGCTCAGGGAACTTCATTGGGGATCACCTCGGTGGTATAGGTGGAGACGTGGCGGGAAGCGAGCCGCGGAATGATTTTTGTGGCGCCCAACTCCAGGAAGTGTTGGCTTTCCCGGTGCCGGTTGAAGTCATCAGCGTCGTGGTAAGACTGCAGGATCACGATCTGCGTCGTATCCTGTACGCCGCGGTAAAAGTCATAGCTAATGTTGCCCGGCTCCTTGCGGGTGGCTTCAGCCATGGCGCCCAGCAGTTCTAGTACCTGGTCGATCACTCCGGGCTTCGTCCCGTAATGGGCGACTACGTTGAACACAGCTCTCCTTCGAGAATGTTTAGGTGGGAGGGGGAATCGGGCCGCGCCTCGATTCGATACCTTCAGCGTACGGATGCTCGCCTGTCCGATGTAGCGGCAGTTTGGCAAGCATTCCTTCTCAAACTGAGAACGACCACGGCACGGGCCTTTCCGTCGGGGTCGACCCGGTGCCGTGGCTTGAACCTTTGTCTCCGTGATCAGGACCCCGCGGGAATCCAGCGGTAGAGAGTGGGCACGGAGACGCCCAAGTCCCTGGCAACGTCCTTGGGTGCTATGCCTTCACGCAGGAGCTTCTTGGCCGAGCGGATCTTCGACTCCGTCATGACTCTCTTTCTACCGCCCACCCGCCCCTGCTCCCTCGCGGCAAGCAAGCCCCTGAGTTCGCTCGACCAGGAGATCCCTCTCCATCTGCGACAGGCTGGCCATGACATTGAAGAAAAAACGCCCGTGGGTTCTGTAGTGTTCACGTGTCTCATGAGACATCCGAGACTTCTTCTGCTAGCTGAGTGCTGTCCCTGGCACCGGCGAGAATTAGCCGAGTGAGGCAACGGCCCTTAGCTCAGTCGTCCTCATAGCGGTCAAAGACCGGTCGCAACTCGTACTGTCGGATATGCTGCTGAATCTCTGATAGGCCTGCCCGGTCGTAGAGCACATTAAGACGAGCCCGAGTTTCTGCCAGTCGCTGCCGCAATTCGCTTGTCATTGGATCGTCCGGTTCAGTTCCGGCTTCCTCCCGAGCAATCATGTGGTTGCGCTGTCTGATCACTTCGGCTTCCAGTGCCCGGATTTCGGAATGCAGCGCTTGTAACGATTGGGAGGCCCGGGTGACGGCGTCAAAAGGAACGGGACCACGGACTCGCGGATCAATCCTCAGGTCGTATGCCGCCCGGGATGGCCACTCTGCATAGCTGGGATCCGGCTCGTTCTGGTTCTCGGCGCGTTGCTGCGCGACGTCCTCCAGTTCCTCCCTCGCGGATACGATTCTTTCGTGGCTTGCGTCGGACTGGACATGACTTGCTGCGTAGTTGAAGAAGGACAGGCCGTTGTATATATGGATGGACCGGCCGCCTGAATATTCTCGGAACTCTTTGATAAGTTCAGGCCGGGGCATAATTTGCCGGCCTTGAGCGGAAACCCACCAGTCCTCTTTCGCGTCCTCGGTCACGAGAATAATGTCTAGCTCGTGCTCCTTGGCGTGATCCAAGACCTGCCGCCAAAAAACGAAGTCACCGTACTTACGGTTGCCCTCTTTCGGTTGGTCTTTGTACCCGGGCGGGATCTGTTGGGCGAAACGGCTGGCTCCCTCTTTGTACAGCTTCTCCAAATCATCCGTCGACGGCTCGTCTCCAACCTTTCCCTCATACAGTGCTGTGATTTTCTCCAAAACTTCGTCTTCAGCGGACGGCCCGTTTCGATCGGCTAGCTTTGTGCTTTCCTCTCGGAGCTCATCGAGAAGATCTTTAGCTGCAGCCAGGAGCGCCTGGTGCTTCTCGCCGGCAGTCAGGTGTGACTTCCGCGGCGACTGGCTAATCGCGTTGACCAGTTTTTCAATGTGGTTGATCTGCTCTTTATGGGTTGCGTTCGTTTCGGACCGGACCGTTAAGCGGTTCTCGTGATATTCGTGGGCTGCCTGGAACGGTAGCCACAGTCGCTCTTGATAGGCGGAAGCCAACTCTAAGTACGTGGCAGAGGTTGTTGCCTCATATCTGTGGAAGTCCAACAGGACATTTGCATCGAACACTATGGTGGCTGTGTTCCAGAGACTCTGCAGCTCCTCCGCCGACGGCCTGTAATAGCCCCTGAACTTTTCCCGCATACCATCGAGCTCCTGAATTGCTCATGACTAAATCCCTCCGCATACTATGACCGGTAGCAGCTTTCGACATGCTCCCACGCGGGCGCGCTGTTGTAGTTACCCTCGACCGAGGTATCCCGGTGCAACACTGACTCAACGCTGCGCTGCCCCTTTTACGCTCGGGCCACTTCCATCGCCGGATGGGCCACAACACGGGCGGGGATGAGCCCTTTCGGCAGCCGTCTCGATATTGCCTGGATCCGACCCGCGGGAATGAGCTGTCATCCGGTAGTGAGGGCAGGATAGTCGGTGTACCCGAGGGATCCTTTGGCGTAGAAGGTGGCAGGTATTGGCTCATTAAGTTTGGCTCCTTGCGCCAATCGTTCAGCCAGGTCGGGATTTGCAATGTATGACCTTCCGAAGGCTACGGCGTCTGCGCTTCCTTCGCTGAGCAGACGGTGAGCATCCAGATGGTCCATTTCCTCATTTGCGATTACCGGTCCGCAGAAGAGTTCCTTGAGCCTGGTCAGCTGGCTGTCGTCGGCTTCGATTTCGCGGATAAACAGGAAAGCGATGTCCCTGCGTCCAAGTTCTCTGGCGACATAGCCGAAGAGTGCTGGAGCGTTGCTGTCGCCCATATCGTGTTCCTCTCCGCGGGGACGCAAATGGACTCCTACCCGGCCGGGACCCCATTCCTGGATGGCGGCGTCGGTGATTTCAAGCAGGAATCTTGCCCTGTTCTCAATGCTGCCGCCGTACTGGTCAGTACGGTGATTGGTGGAATCCTGGAGGAACTGGTCAATCAGGTAGCCGTTGGCTGCGTGGATCTCAACGCCGTCGAAGCCTGCTCTGCGCGCGTTGGCGGCGCCCTGACGGAAGTCCTCAACGATTCCTGGGATTTCGTCACTAGCCAGAGCTCGCGGTGTGACATAGTCGCGGTGCGGTCGTACTTGGCGAACCCGGCCTGCAGGCTTGACGGCACTGGGCGCAACCGGCAACTCACCGTCGAAGTACACGGGGTCAGAAACACGTCCTACGTGCCAAAGCTGAAGGAAGATCCGTCCGCCAGCCGCATGCACTGCTTTGGTCACTTCCGACCATCCCTTTACTTGGGCGTCATTCCATATGCCTGGAGTGTTTGGATAACCGATTCCCTGGGGGCTTACGACGGTCGCCTCGCTGATGATCAGGCCGGCTCCGGCTCGTTGGGCGTAGTAGTCCGCCATGAGCTGATTGGGCACCCGGTCAGCACCCGCCCTGCAGCGCGTCAGAGGCGCCATGAGTATGCGGTTCGGCAGAGTCAGGTCTCCGACCACAAGAGGATCAAACAGGTTCGTCAAGGCATCTCCTTTTCCTGCGGAAACCAGGCTGGCCGGTCTCATGATGTTCAGTGCCATTAAACCGTCCCGGGTATGGCCACCGCTGGTACGTCGAGCTTTGCGAAGCACGCGGCGGAGACTTCTTTGTCGCCTGTCGATGCTCACGTCTTGGGCGTAGGTGAGCGGAGGAAGAGTTCTCTGTTGTTTGCCGGGGGATGTTACGTCCCGGGCTTGGTCTCCGGGTCTTCATGCCACCAGCCTTCCCATGGGAATGACGTAAAGCTTCCTTGAGGAAACCCGGACGCTGCGGAGTTATCGGGCGACGGGCGGCCGTCACCTCTATAGCCGGCCCCGTCTACCAGAACCGATAAGAGATTGAGCAGCATTTTCATCGTCCTCCATGGGGTGAAGTGGGTGAATTCACTGGTCTGGTCCTGTGCGCTTTGCGACGTCTATCGGATCTGCGTACGTTTTGTGAACCTCGTCTTTTGTGAACAGGCGGCGGCCCGTGCCGTCGCTCAGGAGCAGCCACAGGTACTCGCCGTCAGTGGATACAGTGTCGACCGTTCCGGTGTGCGAAGTCTTCCCGGACAGCACCAACACGAGGTCACCCGGGCTTAGTTCGTTCCAGTGGACAGGACTGGTCGCCGTGCTTGGCGGTGACTCTCCCGCAGGCCCCCGCCAACGGTATCGGGTGGACGAATTCATCTGGGACTCCGTTCCATAGTCAGTGAGAGCAGGTGGACGCTCTCTTCAGTTGCTGATGCATGGCTGTTCGCGAGCGGATCCAATGCGTTGATCCAGCTGCGAACGGACAGTATTCGCCGGGGTTATGCGACCGGTGAGACAGCCTTGTCTGGCCCTTGGCTTCGCCGGCCGACCACAACCCAAATGGCAATGCAGTCTTCGGTGAATGGATTGCTAAGGCGGTGAGGGACGGAAGACAGGAAATTGATACTGTCCCCCGGGTTTAGTGTTCCTGAAGCGGATCCGGCCTCGACGTGGAGCCGTCCTTCGAGGACGTGGAAGTACTCGTGTCCACCGTGCCGCATGAGGTGGTCGGACGGGCAGGACTCGGTGCCGGCTCGGTAGGTAACGCGGAGCAGTTCCACGCTGGGATCGTTCTCCGCGGTCAGTCGCTCCCACAGGACTCCGTCGACGCGGAGTTTTGGGCGGTTCTTCGCTTCAAGGAGTCCGGGGAGTTGGTCGGTGACCGCGGCGGCCATCACCGGTGTGGCCGGGTTGCGGTTCTGCCGGGCCCAGGCTGCCGCATCCGCGGGTGCAACTGTGGTGTCTGTAACCCGGACGCCGGGTTCGGGAGCGGGATAAGGCAACAGTGTCCCGTCCTGCATCAGAGTGTCGAGTGATAGGCCTAGTTCTGATACGAGGGCGTAAAGGGTTCCGACAGATGGTGACGTACGGCCAAGCTCGATTTGTGAAACGAGGCTGGCCGAGACGTCCACACGCCGGGCGAGTTCCCGCAGGGACAGCCTGGCGCTTTGCCGGGCGTCCCGGAGCCGCGTGCCGAGCTGTATGGCAGCGTCCGATCGTGCCTCGGGGGCTGGTGCGCTCATGGTGTCCTGCTTCTCTAGGGTCGCTTGTGGCCCGCGGGCTGCCTTTCGGCAGCGCGCGGGCCACAGGGCTAACGGGAGCTCAGCGGCTTCAGACCTTTTCGGAGTGTTCCGCGGCGATCAGCTGGGATGCTGCCTCGAGTGTTGCCGCCGCCGTGTCATGGGCGCGGGCAAGGGCTTGGTCCAGCGGCAGCAGGCGGTGTGATTCGGCGAGGATTTCCACGCCCCAGTGTCCCCGCCACCCGGCTTCGTGGATGGCCTTGACGAAGCTGACGGTGTCCAGGTCGCCCTCGCCGGGGTAGAGCCGTTCATTGATGGTGTCTTCCCACAACGAACCCACAACGTCCTTGCGGGCGTCATCGATTTCGACGATGAAGACCTTGTCCATGGGCAGGATGGCGGCCAGGTCTTCGTAGCGGGTTCCACCGCGGCTGGTGTGCCAGGTGTCAACGGTGAGCCCGCCATGCGGGTTGTTGACCTCATTGATGAACTTTGCGCCGATTTCGATCGTCTTGAGGTTGTTCATTGGCATCGGTTCGAGTGCGACCCGGGTGCCAACTTCGCCGGCCTCCGTAGCGAGCCGGTCGAATTCCTGATGGAAGGCAGTCACATCGACAGGCGCCGGTTCTCCTTCGAGGGCCAGTTCGGCCCCGATCTTGATGGTCTTGACGCCGAGGATCTCGGCGGCGTTGAACAGGATCTTCCGCCAGCGGTCGGATTCTTCGCGTTCGGGGCCGGTCTTCCACCAGTCTGCGAGGAATTCCATCTCAACGTGGATGATGCCGTTGTCGTCCAGCAGCTGGCGGAGGCCCTTGAGTCCGATGCTTCGTTCAATCTCGGGAAGATCGGCGTGGATGAACCCCAGGCCTTTCCAGCCGGCCTTGGCAGCGGCCTCAACCCGGGTCCGCACGTCGATCGGGCTTGTTTCGTCTCCGCGCAGCGGTGCTGCGTTTCCTGCCCAGGTCCAGCAGGAGGCCAGCAGGTCCCGGTTTTGAATGATGTTCGTGTCGTTCACGTTCGTCCTTTGTTAGTTGGCTTGGTGGGTCGGGGAGCTTGGCACGCCGTCCAGAGGAGTGTCGTCCGGGGCGAGCATGACTTTCGTTTCGTGGCTGGAATCCTGTGCCCGTTGCAGGGCTTCGTCTCCGCGGGAGAACGGCACGACGGTAGAGACGATCTTCGCCAGGTTGAGCCGTGTGTTGGCTACGTAGCGGATTGCTGCGGGCCACACTGCCACCGGCGCCCCGGTGGAGCTGGTGATTGTCAGGTTCCGTTCCTGGACCAGGCCCAGCCGCGCGGGCGCGAACTTGGGAGTGGAGACACCCATCAGCAGGATCCGTCCGTTATGGTCCGCGCTTTCCAGCGCGGCCGCCTGCGCCGCCGAGTTGCCGGAGGCTTCAATGACCACGTCGGCGAAGGGCCGGCCGATCGCCTCTGCTGCGGCTGCGGTGGTGTCCCGATACTCCAGGGGGTTCACGGCAGCCGCGGCCCCCAGTTTCATCGCGGTGTCACGCCGGAGCGGGCTGGGATCGAAGACAACGACTTCCGCCCCTGCGGTGACTGCCTGGAGGACTGCGTTCAGGCCGATGGCTCCGAGCCCGTGCACATGGACGGTGTCGGCGGCGCTGATGCCGCCAATCTTGGTAAGGCCGTTCAACACGCAGGCGAAGGGCTCGATAACAGCGGCCGTGAGCATGTCCACGTCGGCGGGAATGTGGAAACACATGTCAGCCGGGACTGTAAATAGTCCTGCGGCTGCACCGTCGTGGGTGACTCCGAACCAGTCATTTCCGCCCAGATGCCCGTGGCCGAGGACCCGGTCTCCGGGGTGGAACCCTTCAACCTCTGCGCCTGCTTCCACTACGAAGCCTGACCATTCGTGGCCGAGTACGTGAGGGTAGTTGATCTTGAAGGATTCCGGCATGCTGCCGTGCAGGATTTCAATATCGGTGCCGCAAACCCCTACGTAGGCGGGACGGATCAGCAGCTCAGTGGGCTTGGGCGCGGCGACAGGCGCCGTGCCTGGCTCGACAGTGATGGTGCCGTCGGCGTCTTTGCGGACCAGGACGGCGGGGACGGTGTCACGCAGGGGTGCTGCGGATACCGCCCGCACGTCATTGACGGTCTCAGACATGATGTGTTCCTTCTGTGGGTTCAGGCAACGAGGAGTAATTTCGTTGGTTTAGACGTCGCTGCCGTGCAGAGCCGCCGTGACGAGTTCCCGGATGCCTTCGGGGGTCACTTCCCTCGGGTTGGCGTAGGGATTCTTGGTCGCGATTTCAACGATCTTGTCGACGTCGGACGCTTTCAGGCCCAGTTCAGCCAGGGACGACGGTGCGCCAAGAGCGACGCTCAGCTTCTTGAAGTGGGCGGCGGGGTTATCCGAACCGGTCGCTCGCTGCAGGGCGGCGATGGCTTGAGGCGCGTGCTGGGCGTTGTAACCAAGCGCGTAGGGCAGGACAACGGTATGCGTTTCGGCGTGCGGAAGGTTGAAGGTTCCGCCGAGGGTGTGGCAGAGCTTGTGATGCAGGGACATGGTAGTCGCGCCTAGGGTTGCTCCGCAGAGCCAGGCGCCGTAAAGGGCGTCAGAGCGTGCTTCGATGCTGGCGGGGTCTTCGGCGATCTTCGGCATCGCTTCAAGGAGGGCCCGCGTGCCTTCCTCGGCCATCAGGGAGATGATCGGCGACCCGTCGGGTGCGTACAAGGCCTCCACAGCGTGGGCGATGGCGTTGAAACCGCTGGTGACGGACATGGCCACCGGGAGGGTGACGGTGAGTTCCGGGTCGTAGATGACACTGGTGGGCAGGACTTTGGGGTCACGCCCGGTCTTCTTTTCACCCTCCGCGGTCAGCCCCCACACAGGCGTCATCTCAGAACCGGCGTAGGTGGTGGGAACGGCGATAATGGGCTGGCCGAACTCAAGAGCGATGGCTTTGCCCAATCCCGTCGTCGAACCGCCGCCGACAGCGACGTACCCGTCGGCCTGGGCGGCTGCGGCTACTTCACGCGCCTTGTGGGCAGATTCGATGGGCACGTGCATTTCAGCTTCTGCATGCACGCCGGCGCTGAGTTCGCCCAACTGGGCGGAAACCTTTTCGGCGAGGTCTGCCTGGAACGGGGTGGCCAGGACCAGGACGCGCTTGAGGCCAAGTTTGACGACCTCATCGTTGAGGGAGGCAAGGGAGCCCGCTCCGAATCGGACGCGCATCGGCAGTGCCTGGTACTGAAAATCCTTCATCTGGTGTTCTCCTGTGCTTCGATAATTCGTGCAGTGGACGGGGACATCACGGCGGTGTTGATGATGTCGGGGTCGACGAGGTCGGGGTGGATCACGATGTCGATAACTGCCTCCATGAACGGGGAGGTGAGCCCGTAGCGGGCTGCGTCCGCTTCCGAGGTGTTGGGGACGAATTCGGCGATCAGGCTCTGCTTCACGGCGAAGACGGCGTCCGAGTCGATGTAGTCACTCCCGCCCACGAAAATGTGGGTTGTCAGTTCCCGGAACCCCGGGGCGCTGACGATGAAGTGGATGTGTGCCGGCCTGTTCGGGTGTCGGTTCGTGGCGTGCAGCAGGTCCCCGACCGGTCCGTCCGTAGGGATCGGGTAGTAGCTCGGGATGACGCTGCGGAAGTAGAACTCTCCGGCTTCGTTGGACGTGAACAGGCCGCGGCCGTTGCCGATGCTTTGGATACCTGGTTGCTGGACGTCGTAGAAGCCCTTGGTATTGGCCTGCCAAATGTCGATGGAAGCATTCGGGACGGGCTCACCGGTGACGGACAGGATGCGGCCCCTCACCAGGCAGATGTCCCCTTCGCTCTCCGGCGAGGCGTTCTCGCCCAGCTCCCGTTTCGGTGATTCGACCATGTGGAAAGGTCCCAGGACAGTTGAGTCGGTCGCGTCCGGGGTTTCGGCGTCGTTGATCGTTTCCACCATCATGGATACGCCCAACACGTCGGACAGAAGGATGAACTCCTGACGGACGGAGTCGCACTTCTGGCCCGTGGCGGTGAGGAAATCGATGGCCGCTTCCCATTCTTCGATCGTCGGTTCAATGTCCCGGACGAAGTTGTGAAGGTGGGTGGTGAGGCTGGTCAGGATGGTCCGCAGCCGGTCGTCGGGGGTGTTGCGGAAGCTGTCGATCACCGCGGCAGTGAGTGTCGCGGGGCCGAGGTCGGTGCTCATGGTGTTGTCCTTCCTTGGAAACTGGAGCGTGAAGCTGATGCCGGCTCAGATGCTGGTGAATCCGCCGTCGACAACCAGTTGGGCGCCGGTGATGTATGAGGCCCGGTCGGAGGCGAGGTAGACGATGGCATCTGAGACTTCGCTGGCCTGCCCTGCCCTGTGCATGGGGGTCTTGGCGATGAGGTCATCGGAGATGGCCTGATCCTGGTTTTCCGTCAGCGGCGTCGTGATAAGCCCGGGGTGAACGGAGTTCACCCTGATCCCCTGCGCTGCCCAGGTGGCGGAGGCGTTTTTCGTCATCACGGTCACCGCCCCCTTGGAGGCCTGATAGGCAGCGACGCCGGCAGCGCCGACGAGCCCCCAGATCGAGGAGACGTTCACGATGGCGCCGGACTCCTGGGCCAGCATGGCCGGTGCGACCGAGCGCATGCCCAGGAAGACCCCGGTCTGGTTGATCGAGATGATCCGGTGCCAGTCCTGGATGTCGATGTCCGTGATGGAGTCGTAGGACCCGACCAGCCCTGCGTTGTTGACCAGCACGTCGATCCGCCCGTGCGCCTGGAGCACGTCTTCCGTGAGCGCCTTCCACCCGTCTTCTTCGGCAACGTCGAGGCGTCGCCACTGGATGGCTCCGTCTGCTTTCTCACCGGTGGGGACTATTATGTCGGCTCCGTAGACGACTGCCCCCTCCGCGGCCAGCGCCGTGGCGGTGGCGTAGCCGATGCCGCTGGCCGCGCCGGTGACGATGGCGACTTTGCCGTCAAAGGATGGTGAACTCACTGGATGCTCCTCGTTTAAGCGGTGGGCGGGAATGGTCAGACGACGCGGCGGGTACTCCGGGAACCGGCAAAGTAGTTGAAGATCAGTGCGCTGAGGATGATCAGGCCGTAGATGGCCTTGATCCAGAAGGAGGGCACCTGGGACAGGACCAGGATGTTCTGGATGATGCCCAGCAGCAGCACGCCGCTCAGCGCGCCGATCATGGATCCCTTGCCGCCGTTGAGGCTGATGCCACCGATGACTGCCGCAGCGAACACGGTGAAGATGAGGCCATCGCCCTGGTTGGCGGTCACCGATGCGATGCGGCCGGTGAGCATGAGGCCGGCGAATGCGGCGATGACCGAACCGGCAACGAACACTCCGATGGTCAGGCGCAGCGTCTTGATGCCTGCTGCGGCTGCGGCCGCGTTGTTGCCGCCCATGGCGTAGAGCTTACGGCCGACCGGGTGGCTGCGCATGAAGATGGCAGCAGCAACCAGGAAGATCACGAAGAGCCAGATCTGGATGGAAATCCCGAACCACTTGGTGTTGCCGAGGGCCAGGAACTCCGCGGGCAGGCCGGAGAGGGTCTTGCCGCCGGACAGGCCCATGGTCAGGCCCCGGAGAAGGGTGAGCATGGCGAGGGTGACCATGAAGGCATTGAGCTTCAGTTTCCCGACAAGGAACCCGTTGGTGAAGCCGATGACAATGCTGAGGACAAACATGACGGCGATGGCGGCCCAGGGCGACCATCCAAAACCGGAGCCGCCGACAGCGGCGGGCAGGACCAGCCAGACGGCCAGCATCGGGGCCAGGCCGACGACGGATTCGAGGGAGAGATCGAAGTACCCGGAGATCAGGATGATGCTTTCAGCGATCACGACGATCCCAAGCACGGCAGAGGTGACGAGAACGTTGTTCAGGAGGTTGTTCGCGGTCAGGAACTGCGGGGAAAGGAAGGCCCCGACCACCATCGCCAGGATAATGGCGGGCAACAGCGCGAGCTCACGGGCCCATCCGGACGTGCGGACTTGACCGATGAGATTGAGGGGCCGGCGGCTGGTCGGCGTACCCGCAACGGTCGGGGTATGCGTGGACATGGGAGGTTCTCCTTGGTTTTTTGGCTCTGTGGGGGTTGGCTGCAGGGACGGGGCGGGTGTTTTCATGCCGCTTCCTCCGCTCCCTGGATGGCGCCTACGAGTTCCCACTCTTCGTAGCCGGCGTTGAGTTCGGCGTGGATTTCGCCCTTGTACATGACGATCACCCGGTCGCAGATTTCCAGGTCGGTGTCGTCGGTGGAGACGATCAGTAGGGACCTTCCGCTGTCCCGCAGTGCCCGGAGTGATTCGTAGATGGACTCCTTGGCTGTGACGTCCACACCAGCCGTGGGGTGGACGAGAACGAGCGTGTCCGGGTTCGAGGCCAGGGCCCGTGCGAGGACGACCTTTTGCTGGTTGCCGCCCGAGAGTTCTTCGACGGCCTGGGTGGGTCCGTCACACTTGATGGCCCAGGCACCCGAAAGTTCGGTGAAGCGGTTGCGGCGACGGCCGGCGTTGATGAGTCCCCCGCCGCCGCGGAGACGGTCAACGATGGTCAGGGTGGCGTTCTCCTCGACCGACATCTCCGGGACGTAGCCGTCGACGTGGCGGTCTTCGGGAACGAAACCCACACCGGCGTTGATGGTCTTGATGACGTTTCCCTGGCCGAGGGTGTGGCCGTTGTGTTCGACGGTTCCCTTGTCCAGTGCGATTTGGCCGGCGATGGCCTGTGCGAGCTGGACGTGGCCGGCCCCGTCGAGGCCTGTGAGCCCAACGCATTCCCCTTCACGGACTGTCAGGCTGGCTCCCAGAACACGGGAGCCGACAGCGGCGCCGGTAACGGTGAGCCGGGTCTCGCCCAGCTCGCCGTGGCGGCGGTGTTCGGTGGCAGTCTCTTTCTTTGCCGCGGCAGCTTCTTCCTCGCTCACCCCGGCCATGACGTTGACAATGCGGTTGACCGTAAGGTCCGCTGTCTGGGCTGTCATGACGTCGCGCCCGTCTCGCAGGATGGTGACGGAGTCGCAGACCTTGAAGATTTCCTCCAGGTGGTGGGACACGTAGATGACGGTGACTCCGCGCTGGCGGAGGCTGTCGATCTGGGCGAAGAGTTCATGGGATGCCCCTTCATCCAGTCCGGCGGTCGGTTCATCCAGAAGGAGGATCCGCGGTCCCCGGGACAGCGCCCGGCAAACTTCGACGATCTTCTTTTCAAGCGGCTCCAGGTCAGCGACGGTCTTGTCGGCGATACGCTCGTAGCCCCAGTCCTTGAGCTGGTCGGTGGCTGTCCTGCGGATGGCGGGCCAGTCCACACTTCCCCAGCGTTTGCGCGGGTAGGCGCCGAGGCTGATGTTTTCCGCCACCGTCAGTTCGGGTACGAGCGTGCTCTTCTGGTACACACAGGCGATGGCATCGGATCCGGGGCCTTCGGTGATTTCACCGTTAGCGCCTTGGATGCGGATGGTACCGGCATCCGGAGTTACCAGGCCGGTCAGCATGGCAATCAAGGTGGATTTTCCGGCCCCGTTCCGGCCGAGTAGGGCCCGGGATTCGCCTGAACGGACGATGAGGTTGGCATCCGTCAGCGCCTTCGTCGAGCCGAACGACTTCTGCAGTCCGCGGATCTCGATGGCGTTCTGCGTATTGGCTGTGACCACGATGTCACCCTTTCTAAATTTCAGTCTTCATCCTGGCCCTGCTCGGCCGGGAGCGGGCTATTTCTTGTTGCCCCACAGGTTCTGGTCATCAACGTTCGCCTTGGTGATGACCGGGGAGGGAAGCATGTCTGCCAGGTTGCCCTTGTATTCGACAATCTGGCTGCCATGGTCGGACGGGCCGACCTTGTATTCCTTGCCAGCGATGGCATCCTTGAGGTACTGGACCCCGTACTTGCCATAGAGGTCCACCGGCTGGGATACGACAGCGTCAACGTGGCCGGACCGGACGGCGTCCAGCGAGCCCTTCGAACCGTCAATCGTGACCAGCGGAACGTGGCCGGGCTGTCCGACGGGAGCCCACTTGTTCTGGCCTTCCATCACGGTCTGCACGCCCGAGAGCATTACCGAGTCGCTGGCGAGGAAGACCGCGTCAATCTTGGAGGTGCTCAGAACCGTCTGGGCGTTCTCAACAGCCTTCGCGGATTCCCAGTTGGTGTCCTTCTTGATGATCTGCATGTTGGGGAACTTGTCTTTCATGCAGTCGCTGAAGCCTTTGTCCCGGTCGAAGCCGGACGTGGTCGACAGCGCGCCGTGCAGTTCCAGCACAGTGCCCTTGCCACCGGTGAGCTTGCCGATCTGCTCACAGACGCTGGTGCCCATGGCTACATTGTCCGCCCTGATGTTCATGTAGATCTTGCCGCCGTTTGCTGCGGTGTCCACGGTCACGACCGGGATGTTCGCATTGTTGGCGGCCTGAATGGCCGGGACGATCGCATCACTGTCCCGGGGGATGGTCACAAGCCCCTTAACCCCTTGGGAAATCAGGGTGTTGATGTCGGTCACCTGCTTGGCGGGATCACCTTCGGCATTTGACGCCGGGAGCATGTTCAGGCCGCTCGAGTTCGCCTCGGTGACAACCGAGTCGACCAGGCCGGCCGTGAACGGGTTATCAAGGACACCGGCTGAGAAGCCAACGGTGGGCTTGGCGTCGCCGCTTCCCGATGAGGCACCACCGCAAGCGGATAGCGCTAACATGGCCCCACCCAGCACGGCGGCACCAACGTGGCGGCGGCCCAGTTTGAATGCGGAGGCGCCTTTGCGATCCTGCATCATCATTTTGCTCCTAGTCAGAAGGTAGATATACACAGTGGAACTCTTTTCGCTTCAGTGCGGTCCGTTCTCGGCTTCGAGTCCGGCGCTGCCAGAAGCTTTGGCGAACGAGGGCCGGTGGGGAGATTCTCCATCGCGGCCAGCCGTCGCTGCTATCACTCTTCAAATGTAAAGTGACACACCGCACAGTGTCAAGTAATACAGCACATGAAGCTTTACAGTGAACCGTCAGGCCACAGCACACGCCCTCTGCGACAGACAAATCCATAGGGAGTGGGCACAGAGCGCCCGAAGGGCTAAACTGGTGTGAGTGCACACTGTACATCGACCGGCCGGCACATGGCCTGTGTGGTGACAGACATATCAGCGGTCAGCCTGTGCCGGGTTGGACCACCGGAAGGGCCCAGAATGAGTATTCAAGACACGGTACCGGTTACCGAAGAGGGTCGTGCCCAGCTTGGCAGTCAGCTCCGGGCCGCCAGGACGAAGTCGAAGATCTCCCTCAGGGAACTTGCCCGCAGGGTCGGGATTTCCGCGAGCTTTATGTCACAGGTCGAGCTGGGTCGTGCCGTGCCGTCCATCGGGACCTTGTACACCATCGTTTCCGAGCTGGGGCTGTCGCTGGACTCACTGATGAGCGGTGAGCATCCGGGGCCCGTCCCTCAGTCCAATGACACTGCCGTCGGTGCGTTAGCCACCCCGCTGTCCGGTATCTCCGCGTTCATTCCTCCTGCAGGCACCTCGCTCCCGGGAATCCAGCGTGCCGGTGACCGTCCCGAGATCAACATGGGAGGCGTCCGTTGGGAGCGGCTCACGGAACGGGCCGACCCGCTAGTGGAGTTTTTGCGCGTGACGTACACGCCGGGCAGCGAGTCCTGCCCCGCCGGTGAACTGATGCGCCACCCCGGATGGGAGTACATCCACATTCTGTCCGGCCAGCTGAACGTCCAGGTGTCTTTCGACAGCGATGTTCTCGGTCCGGGGGACAGCATGAACTTTGATTCCACGGTGCCGCACCGTCTCAGCAACACCTCCCCGGAAGACTGTATTGCCGTCTGGGCCGTGGTGGGCCGCCAGGGTTTCGCTCATCCCTTGGACCTGGCCGGGGCTGGACACACATCGAACGCTGATAATTCCCCGGCTATCGGCCACTCTCACTCCTGATTCCTTCCCACTCGCGCCAGCCATCCATCCGTGGCGAGGGAACGCCGACGTATAGGTGGGTGTCAGGCGGCGATTGCGGTGGGATTCGCGCTTTTGGCTGGGGCTGTCCGCCGGTTCCCTGCAGGCAGGGGCCACTACGTGCAAAGGGTGCCGGCGACGTCTGTCGCCGGCACCCTTTTGGCAGCGGTTGGCTAGGCAGCTGAGCCGGCGGGGGCAGCTTTGCTTTGCTGTCCGAGGGCCGCCGGTCCGGGCTTTGGAGTTGGCTGGTAGGCCAGCAGCTTCCACGAGGACCCTGAGCGGACCCACACGGCCAGGGCGGTGTTGTCCAGCGAAGTCTGCGTTCCCCTGATAGTCAGGTCGGCATGCATTTCGCCCATCACGAGGGCCACGTCACCGATGATCTTGACCTGTTCCACCGGATGATCGATGCGGTGATAGACGTACACACCCTGCCGGCACTTTTCCATGTAGCTGCCCAGGTCATCGCGGTCCCCGTTTGAGTGCGCATAGACAAGGTCCTTGTGGCAGAGGTCCGCGAAGGCTTCGAAGTCTGCCCTGAGGACCGCTTCGTAGCGGCTGTCCTCGAGCGACAGGATGTCCTGTTCATCTGACGAATGCTGTGCAGGCACGTGAAATTCCTCCCTATCAGGGTGCTGAAAACTAGATGAGTCCGCGGATGCTGCCGCCGTCCACGCCCCAGACGGAGCCGGTGACGAAGCTGGTTACGGGGCTGCAGAGCAGTGCGATGATGCGTGCTACTTCCTCCGGAGTGCCCAGCCGTTCCAGCGGCAATTGACGGAGCTTCATTTCGTGCTCGACCGCTGCCTGAGGATCCATGCCGTGAACAGTGGCTAGCGTGTCCGCAAATCCGCCCGGCTTGGTCCAGAAGGGGGTCCAGATGGGCCCAGGTGCCACAGCGTTGACCCGGATCTTCGGGCCCTCCGCCCTTGCAATGGACTTCGTAAGGGCCAGTACGGCTGCCTTGCTGGCCGCATAATCGACAGGCTGCGCTTCGGGTTGGCGGGCCAGATCGGAGGCGTTGTTAACAATGCACGGAGCGGCTGCTTCGCGAAGGGCCGGCAGTGCCGCACGGATGGTACGGACATAGCTCATAAAGTTCAGCTCGATGGTGCGTGACCAGTCCTCATCGGTGAGTTCGTCGAAGGTTCGGACTGCTCCGGAACCGACGTTGTTGATGAGGAGATCAAGGCCCCCGAGCTGGTCGATGATTGCAGTCACGGCTTCGGTGGTGGCTGTGGCCTGGGTGAAATCGACGACGGAGGGCACGATGCGGCCCGGGTTGTCGGCCGCCAGTTCTTCCAGCTCGGACAGTGCAGACTTGTCGATGTCCAGAGCTGCTACGGTGGCGCCCTCTGCGGTCAGCAGCAGGGCGGTAGCCCGGCCAATGCCCGTTGCAGCGCCAGTGATAATGGCCTTCTTACCGGTCAGTTCCAGTTCCATGAGGTATGCCTTTCAGTGGTGCGGTGTTCGTGGCTGCTTCAGTTCCCCGAAGCAGACGATCCTTCGGAGCCTGTCCGAAAATCAAATCCTGTGGTGAGTCCCCCATCGGCCACGAGAGTGGTGCCGAAGACTGCGGACGATTCCTTGGAGAGCAGGAACAGCGCCGCGTTTGCGACTTCATCAGCTCCCGTGATCCGTCCGAGTGGCTGGCGTGCCTGGCGGGTGGCGAGGAACTTCTCCGGGTCGGCGGCCGAGGCCAGGTGCCGTTCGAACAGGCCTGCCCTCATGGGTCCCGGTGCCAGGAGGTTGAACTGAATGCCGGTGCGGGCGTAGTCCAGGGCAATGGTGCGCACTGCGCCGGTGAGGGCGGCCTTCGATGAGGCGTAGGAGCCAAGCTGTTGCTCGGCGAAGTGCGCGTCCACGCTCGTGACGACGACGACAGCGGCGTGATCGGCTGCCTTCAGGTGGGGCATCAACGTCTTCAGAGCAATGACGTTGCCGAGTACGTTAACTTCCCACGTCCGTTTCCAGGACTCCAGGGTCTCTTCCTCCAGCGTGCCCACGCCAAGGATCGCGGCCGCGGCGATCAGGCCCAGGGAGCCATTGGACTCCACAGTCGCCGTTTTGGCGGCTTCCTGCCAGGTGGCCTCCTCGGCGACGTTGCCCACGATGTGGCGGTAGTTCGGGAAGGCCTGCAGCACTTCTGGTTTGTCGCCGAGGTCGACGCCGTAGACGTGGCTGCCCGCTTCCAGTAGCGCCTTCGCGCACTCCAGGCCCAGTCCGCTCGATGTGCCCGTCACGATGACGTGGTCGGGAAGCGTGAGTGTCCAGTTGGTCATGAAATTCCTCCGTTACTTGCCAACTGCTGCGGCGCAGTCGGCGAGGTTGGCCTTGGTGATCGTCTTCGGGGTCAGGTAGTTGTTCTTTTCGACGCCCTTGCCCTCCAGCACGTCGATGACGGCCTTGGCGGCGAACTCGCCGTCCTCGATGGGGCTCTGCAGCACGGAGGCGTACTGGTCGCCCTTTTGGATGGCTGTGTAACCCTCGATGGAGCAGTTGGACCCAACCATGGCCAGGCCAGAAGATTTCAGTCCTGCCCTGTCTGCGGCAACAATGGCACCGGCCAGCATGTTATCTGCCTGGGCGTAGATGCCGCGAAGGTTCTTGTTACCGAACTGGGTGATCAGGCTGGCAGCCGCGGAGGTGGCCTGGGTCTGGTCCCAGTTTCCGGGCTGTGAACCGGAAACAGTGATACCGGGAGCGTCCTTCGCCAACTCGTCCTTGAAACCCTTGGTGCGGTTGATGGCCGGTGGCGTGCCGGGTACGCCTTCCACGATGGCGACCGACCCGGAGTCGCCGAACCCCTTGGCTTTGAAGCCGGCGATCATGGCTTTGGCTGCCTCTCGTCCATTGGCGTAGTCGTCGGGGCCGGTGAAGGTGGTCCAGAGGCTCTCGTCGTCGGTCTGGGGGTGTGAGTTGGTCACGACGACCGGAATCTTGGACTGCTTAAGGCGCTGCAGGGACGGCGTGATGGCAGTGGCGTCCGCAGGCCACAGTACGACGGCGTCGGGGCGGGTGCTGATGGCTTGGGTGACTTGCTGTGCCTGTTCGGCGGCGTTGAAGTCGTTGACGACGACGGTGACCTGGATCCCGGCGGCTTCCGCGACCTTCTTGAATTCCTCGGTGTGCTTGGCGCAATAGTCACAGCTCTGGGCGACGGTCAGGAGGGTGACTTTCTTGCCTTTGGCGTCCCCTCCCCCGCCACCTGCGCTTGGTGCGGCTGCTGGTGTGGAACCGCAGGCTGACAGGAACAGCGCCGAAGTGAGGGAAAGTGCGACAGCCAGTCTCTTCATTGAGGTGGTTTTCATGGTGATCCTTCAGTGGTTGGTTGCTACGCGGGGGTGGGGAGTGGACATGCTGGTCTCGACCGCTTTGTTGACGATGCGGTTCAGGGGCCGGTCGATGACGACGATGAGGAGGAGGATTCCGCCGTTGATGAGCTGGATGACGGCAGTTGAGGTTCCTTGCAGGCTGAGTCCGTTGCCGACAACGGACAGCAGCATGGCGCCGGCAGCAACCCCGGGTATGGAGCCTTTGCCGCCGGTGAGGGCGACGCCGCCGATGATCGCTGCGGTGACAGCCTGCAGAAGGCTGGCTTCGTCTGAGCCAGGGGCACCGGAGGCCAGGGTGATGCCCTGAAGTGCCCCTGCCACGCCGGCAAACAGGCCGGAGATAACGAAGGCCAGGATCAGAACGCGTGTGACCGGCAGTCCGGAGGCCGATGAGCGCTGGCGGTCGCTGCCGACGGCACGGATTTTCATGCCTGACCAGGTTTTGGCCATCAGCCAGGCGGCGGCGACGACGAGAACGATGTGGATCAGGGCGCGTGGAGAAACGATGTCGCCCAAGGCCTGGTCCAGCCACAGGCCGGGTTCAAAGTCGGCCAGGGTGACGATCTTTCCGCCGGCAACGGCAAAGCCAATGCCGATGGTGAGAACGAGGGTTCCTACGGTGACGGCGAGGGACGGGACCGAGAAGTGGGCGGTCAGCCAACCGTTGAGGACGCCGACTGCCACGGCGACTGCAACGGCAGCTGCCACGCCGAGAGGTACCCCTGCGCTGTCGCCCACTTTGACGGCGATCAGGCCGGCCAGCGGGATCGTCCCGGCGATGGAGAGGTCGAATTCGCCGGCGATCATGACCAGGGCAAGGCCGGTGGCGACCAGGGCCAGGATGGCGAAGGACTGCAGGAGGGAGTAGAAGTTTCCGGCGTTGAGGAATGCCGGGTTGGTCACTGCGAAGGCAATGAAGGCGAGGACTGCCAGCGACCACGCCAGCAAGGTCCGGAAGTGCCAATAGAGTCTAACCACGGGATCAGCGCTTTCTTCCTGATTGACGGTTTGATGCGATGCCTGTTGCCACGACGGCGAGCAGGACGAGGACGCCCTTGAAGATGAGCTGAACTTCGTAGCTCAATCCCAGCAGGACCAGTGCGTTGCCGAGCAAACCGACGAGGATGGCTCCGATTGCGGCGCCGACCGGGTTCCCGGTCCCGCCTTTGACGCTGACGCCGCCAACGACAACGGCTGTGATGGCGTCAAAGCCGAACGTGCCACCGAGCTGGAGGTTTCCCTGCCCTGATTCGGAGGACAGCAAGCCGCCGGCCAGACCGGCCAGGGCGCCGGACACGATGAAGGCGAACAGCACCACGGGCCAGGCACGGGTCCCTGACACCAGGGCTGCCTTTTCGTTCAGGCCGACGAGCGTTACACGCCGGCCCAGGACGGTGTAGCGGTGAGTCCACCAGGCGAGGACGGTGAGGACGAAGAAGGCGAGCACCTGGAGGGGAAGGACACCGAATATGGTCAGGCCAAAGACGCTGGCATCGCCTGTTCCCTGGACGTTGCGTCCACCGGTCACGATCTGCGCGAAGCCGATAAGGATCGCTGCAGCCGCGATGGTGGTGACGATGGGGTCGGTGCCAAGGCGTCCTACGAAGAATCCTTGAACCGCGCCGGCAAATGCGCCGAAGAGGACCGCGGCCGCCATCGCTGTCCAAGGTCCTGTATGGAGCAGGGAAGCGAACACAATGGTTGACACCGCGACCATGGCGCTGACAGAGAGAGCGAAAAGCCTGCCGACGATGGTGATGATGCTCAGACCGACGGCGGCGATGCCGACCAGGGCGACCGAGAGGAACAGTGCCCGCAGGTTGGTGACCGTGGCGAACCCGTTCACGAAGATGCACGCCAGGACAAACAGCAGGACCGTAGTTGCTGCAATGATTGCGGAGCTGTCCGTGCCGATGCGTTTGATGGACTCGGCTACGGGTTTGGGTGGAGCGGCCGGTTTCTGCACAGTGGACCGTGCCGCGATCTTGGTGTTCATGCTTTGGCTCCGTGGAGGATTTCGGTGAGGATCTGGGAGTCGGTGACATCGGTTGTCCGATTGCTGCTCACCGGGCTGCCGCGGAACATCGTGATAACACGGTCGGCCAGCTCACGAAGTTCGACAATGTCACTCGAGTACACGATGACGATGACGTTGTTCGCGGACAGCTGCCGAAGGGCCCGGTAGATCTCGGCACGGGCACCCACATCCACACCCCGGGTCGGTTCGTTCAAAACCAGGACGTCGGGCTGGGTGGCCAAGGCCCTGCCGATGGCGATTTTCTGTTGGTTACCGCCGCTCAGGGAGCCGACCGGAACCCGGATGCGGGCTGGATCGAAGGCCACCTGAGTTGCGATCGAACGGGCCAGGTCTGTTTCGAGTTCGGCCCTGAGGGTGCCTAACTTGCTCACTGCTGCCAGCGCACCGGAGCTCACGTTCTGGGCGACGCTGCCGCTGAGGAAGACGCCCTCACGGACACGGTCCGCTGAAACGTAGGCGACGCCGTATTTCTGGGACTTGGGACGGGTCAGGGCCGACAGGGAGACATCGTTTAGCTGGATCTCGCCGTCGGTGACAGGGACGAGCCCCACCAGGGCGCGGACGAAGTCGTCAGCACCGGAGCCTATCTGGCCGAAGAGTGCGGTGACTTCTCCGGCCTGGGCGGTAAAGGAGACATCCGAGAAACGGTGCCCGGACGATAGTCCGCGGATGGTCATTTTCCGGCGGTTTTCCGGGGCAAAGTTCTCCTTGACCTGGATTGCCTCTCCAGAAACGTGCTCTTCGCCCAGCATATGCGTAACGACCGAGTCCATCGTGAAATCGCTGGTAGGGCCGCTAGCCACGACGCGTCCGGAGCGCATAATGGTGATCCGGTCGGACAGCTTGAACACTTCACCCATCCGGTGGGTGATGTACACGATCGAATGTCCGGCCGCTACGAGTGACCGCACAACTTTATGGACACGGGCGATTTCCACGTCGGACAAGGTGGCGGTCGGTTCATCCAGGATCAAGGTCCGGGCCTCTGCGACGAGTCCCCGGGCGATCTCCAGCAACTGGCGTTTGGCCAGAGGCAGCGCCTCCACTGGCATGTCGAGATCCAGGTCCCCAAGGCCGGCCGAAGCCAAAGCGGACTCCATCCGTTCCTGGAGTTTCTCCCTCTTGACCAGCAGGCCCGAAGACCTTCGCATGCTCAGGGCCATGTTGTCCCTGACCGACAGCTCGGGAATTACCGACAGCTCCTGGAAGACCATTGCAACATCCGCGGTCTTGGAATCACCCGAGAACTTCACCTCGCCAGCGTCTGCGCTGATGACGCCGGCAATCACTTTGACCAAGGTACTCTTTCCGGCACCATTTTCTCCCAGCAGGGCATGCACTTCGCCCGCCCGGAAGTCCATCGAGACATCGTTGAGCGCCTTCGCCCCGCCGAAGCTCTTACTGATCCTGCTCACTGAAAGCAGAACCTCGGTATCAAGGACCACGTTGACCTCACTCCGTTGATTGACTGGGTCCGACGTTAAGTGAGCCAACACACAGCTGTCAAGTATTTCAATACAAAGGCCGATCAAAGTGTAAACCTCGATAGCTGGCCGCCGCAGTGGAAAAGAGCGCGAAACGCGCCGCGTAACGCCTGAAATCCGCAAATCGTAGAGAATCCAGCCTTCACCCCGCGAATCTTTTCGTGCAGTCTGGAGCCAGTCCGGAGCGGACTGGTTGTAAACCATCAATTGACGCGACTCGCTGTGTCAACTACTTTGGATAAACAAGCTGGGGCTAAGACTCAGCAGTTCACTCTGGCTTTTGCATCTGCAGCCGCCGTAACCGTCGTGAAGATGCGACGGAACGCATGAGCGGCCGGACTTGCGGCCTGGATAGCCCACACTTTGAGCAAGGAGAACGGTCAGTGGATAACGCCACCGCAGCCGATAAGACCGAAATCGAAATTTTGGAAGCCAAGCGCTACAAAGCCGTAGTGGACGGTGACTACGACGCCTTCGAAAGCCTCTGCCACCAGCGGCTGATCTACACCCACTCGCTGGGTGACCGCGATACGTTGAGCAGCTACCTGGAAAAGCTTCGTAAAGGCTATTACAGGTACCACCGCATCGAGCACCCCATCGAAGACATCGTATTGATTGGGGACACTGCCCTCGTCCTGGGTCAAATGAACGCCGACCTGACTGTCAACGGAACCGACAAGACCCTGGCAAACAGTGCGTTGTCGGTGTGGGTTAGGGAAGCCGAGACGTGGAAGTTCCTCGCGTACCAGCCCACCCCTCGCAAGCCTGCGGTTGCCCAAGCGCCTAGCAACCCCTAGAACAGAGGAAACTTCATGAACCAGGCTTTTGTTTACGATGCCGTACGCACGCCGTTCGGGAAGTTCGGCTCCGGACTTGCCGGGGTCCGTCCGGATGACCTTGCCGCGCATGTCATTAAGGAATCCGTGAAGCGTGCACCTTCGCTTGATCCTGAGCGGATCGACGAGGTGGTGTTCGGCAACGCGAACGGCGCCGGCGAGGAGAACCGCAACATCGCCCGGATGGGCACGCTGCTGGCCGGGCTGCCGGTCTCGATCCCGGGCACCACGGTGAACCGGCTCTGTGGCTCGTCGCTGGACGCGGCGATCATCGCCTCCCGCCAGATCAACGCCGGGGATGCGGATGTGGTTTTGGTGGGCGGTGCGGAGTCGATGTCGCGGGCGCCGTGGGTGCTGCCGAAGACGGAGAAGCCGTATCCGGCCGGGGACATGACGCTGGCGTCGACCACGCTGGGCTGGCGCCTGGTGAACAAGGCCATGCCGAAGGAGTGGACCATCTCCCTGGGTGAGGCCACCGAGCGGTTGCGGGAGAAGTACGGGGTGACGCGGGCGCAGCAGGACGAGTTCGCCGCTGCCTCGCACAACCTCTCGGCCGCCGCGTGGGACGAGGGGTTCTACGACAACCTGGTGGCCCCGGTCCCGGGCACGGACCTGGTCCGCGACGAAGGGATCCGCCCGGGGTCCTCGGCTGAGAAGCTGGCCGGTTTGAAGACCGTGTTCCGTGCCGAGGCCGACGATGCTGCCTCCGGTGCGACGAAGGGCGGCACGGTCACCGCCGGCAACGCCTCGCCGCTGTCCGATGGTGCGTCGGCGGCGTGGATTGGGTCCGAGAACGCCGCCTCGATTCTGGGGCTGGAGCCGCTGGCGCGCATCGCCGGGCGGGGCGCGCACGGCAACGACCCGCAGTTCTTTGGTTTCGCGCCGGTGGAGGCGGCGAACAAGGCCCTCGCGAAGGCGGGCATCGGCTGGGACCAGGTGGGCGCTGTCGAACTTAACGAAGCGTTCGCCGCGCAGTCCCTGGCGTGCATCAACGCGTGGGGCGTCGACCCGTCCATCGTGAACCGGCACGGCGGGGCGATCGCGATGGGTCACCCCCTCGGCGCCTCCGGCACCCGGATCCTGGGTACCCTGGCCCGGTCCCTGCAGGCCTCCGGCCAGCGCTGGGGTGTCGCGGCGATCTGCATCGGCGTCGGCCAGGGCCTGGCCGTCGTCCTCGAAAATGTAACTCCCGGAGTGAAGGGTTAGTCCGATGCTGAATTTCATTGACACGGTCGGCGAGGCCGTCGCGGCCGTCAAGGACGGCTCCACCGTGATGATCGGCGGGTTCGGCAACGCCGGGCAGCCGTTCGAACTGATCGACGCGCTGCTGGAGTCCGGCGCCACGGACCTGACCGTGGTGAACAACAACGCCGGCCAGGGCGACCAGGGCCTGGCGCTGCTGATCAAGGAAGGCCGGGTCCGCAAGATGATCTGTTCCTTCCCGCGGCAGTCCGACTCCTGGCACTTCGACGCCAAATACAAGGCCGGGCAGATCGAACTCGAACTCGTGCCGCAGGGCAACCTGGCCGAACGGATCCGCGCCGCGGGTGCCGGCATCGGCGGATTCTTCACCCCCACCGGCTACGGCACCATGCTCGCCGAGGGCAAGGAAACCCGCATCATCGACGGCCGCGGCCAGGTGTTCGAAACCCCGATCCACGCCGACGTCGCCCTGATCAAGGCGCTGAAGGCCGACGGCGTCGGGAACCTCATCTACCGCAAGACCGCCAGGAACTTCGGCCCGATCATGGCAGCCGCCGCGAAACACACGATCGTGCAGGTCTCCGAGATCGTGCCCACCGGTTCCCTGAACCCGGAAAGCATCGTGACCCCCGGCATTTACGTCAACAGCATCGTCCGTATTGCTTCCAGCGGTGCGTCAGCCGCCGGCAGCGATTTGAAAGAACAGGTGGCCTGAGATGAGCCTTGTAGAAACGTCCATCCAGACGTCAGAAACACCGCTGGGCCGTGACGACCTCGCCCGGCTCGTGGCCCGCGACATCAAGCCGGGATCGTTCGTGAACCTGGGCATCGGCCAGCCCACCCTGGTCTCGAACTACCTCAAACCCGAGCAGAACATCACGCTGCACACCGAGAACGGCATGCTCGGCATGGGCCCGGTGGCCACCGGCGACCAGATCGATGAGGACCTCATCAACGCCGGCAAGATCCCCGTCACCGAACTGCCCGGCGCCTCCTACTTCCACCACGCCGACTCGTTCGCGATCATGCGCGGCGGGCACCTGGACATCTGCGTCCTCGGCGCGTTCCAGGTCTCCGCGACCGGCGACCTCGCCAACTGGCACACCGGCGCACCCGACGCCATCCCCGCCGTCGGCGGTGCGATGGACCTCGCCACCGGCGCCAAGGACGTGTTCGTCATGATGACCCTCCTGACCAGGGAAGGTGCGTCGAAGATCGTCGAAGCCTGCACCTACCCGCTCACCGGCGTCGGCTGCGTCACCCGCGTGTACACCGACAAAGCCGTCTTCCTCACCGGCCCCGACGGCGTCCGCGTCCGCGAAACCTTCGGCTGCACCCTCGAAGAACTCCAGGCCCTGGTGCCCGTTCCCCTCACAGCAGCCCCCGCTGACCGGGCTTAGTTACAGACAGCGCGGCATACAATCTCACGGATTCTGACCCAATGACCGACACACTCCATCGAGTTGGCCATTCGTCCCCGCGGGCAAGCGACCAATACGTTCAGTCACTTGCCCGCGGCCTGGACGTGATCCGGGCATTTGATGCAGAGCACACCCTGATGACCCTCACGGAGGTCGCAACCCGCGCTGAGCTCACCCGTGCCTCCGCACGCCGCTTCCTGCATACCCTTGTGGAGCTCGGCTACGTCCGCACCGACCGCAAGACCTTCGCGCTCACCGCACAGGTCCTGCAACTCGGCTACGCATACCTTTCCGGCCTCGTCCTCCCTCAGCTTGCCCAGCCGCACCTTGAAGAGCTGTCCCTAAAGCTGGGCGAATCCACGTCGGCGGCCGTGCTCGACGGGACGGACGTCGCCTACATCGCTCGGGTGAGGACACCCCGGATCATGACCTTCGGCATTACCTTGGGGACCAGATTCCCCGCCTACGCCACGTGCATCGGCCGGATCCTCCTCGCCGGCCTCCCACCAGCTGAGCTTAAGGCATACCTGGTCGCAGCCGAGATCAAACCGCTGACACCCCACTCACTGGGAACAGTCAAAGAGCTACTAGCCGAGCTCGAAACCATACGCGAACAAGGCTGGTGCGTGGTCGATCAGGAGCTCGAACTCGGCCTGATGTCCGTTGCGGCCCCGGTGCACAACGGACCCAACATGGTGGCGGCGATAAACGTTTCTCTGCAGACACCGTCCATCGCTGCCATGCCGGACTCGGAGGCCTACCTCGCCACCGTAGTTCAAGAGACAGTGGCTACCGCCAAACTCATCTCCGCGGATCTCTTGGCACGGAGATAATCAAAGCTGACACTTTCACCAAGTCCGCTTGAGTTGCTCGGGGTTCTGGTTCTGGCAAGGGCGTCGCGCGGGCCAGTCTTCTGCAGCCTGAAATGGTCGCAGCGACGGACGCCTCGCTGTGGATGACTCACCACGTCAGACTCTCAGGACCGAGCGGGAATCCAGCGGTAGAGAGTGGGCACGGAGACCCCCAAGTCTCTGGCAACGTCCTTAGGGGCCATTCCTTCACGCAGCAGGTTCTTTGCGGAACGGATCTTGGACTCCGTCATGACCCTTTTACGACCACCCACCCGGCCCTGTTCCCTGGCGGCAAGCAAGCCGGCCTGAGTTCGCTCGACCAGGAGATCCCGCTCCATCTGAGAGAGGCTGGCCATGACATTGAAGAAAAAACGACCAGAGGCTGTCGTTGTGTCAATTGCGTCCGTCAGGCTGATGAATCCAACCTGCCGCTCGCTGAGCCTACCGGCGAATTCCAATAGGTCCTTCGCGCTTCGGCCCAGCCGGTCAAGCTTCCACACAACGAGTGTGTCGCCCTCACGCAGAACATCGAGTGCCCGATCTAGACCTGGTCGATGCGATTTCGTTCCGCTAATCACGTCGTCGAAAATCCTGTGACATCCGGCCGCATTGAGTGCATCAAGTTGGAGGGACATATTTTGGTCACGTGTGGAGACCCTTGCATATCCGATGCGATGCCTTGTCATGAATCAAAAACTTCCGTTCTCGAAACCCATCCCTTGGGACTGGTTGAAGTCTATCGTTTTGAGAATGGTTTATAAGAATGACGGACCAGCAAGTTCAATGGAACGCCATTCTCAATTTGCACGTTCTTGAAATCCTTCGTTTTTGAGCATGCCGAAAACGAGTCGCCCTTCCCTTCTCTTGCTTCAGGAAACGCGACCCCGCGGAAAATTTGGGGGAACCGCAAGGCAACTCCCACGGTAAGAGTGTTTTAGAAGGATGCATGGCTGCCGATCCACGGCCAATCGAACGTCTGGTCACTCAGCACCGTCATCATGAGCGTCGTGGCCGATCCTTCCGTCTGTCTCGTGTCTCCTTAAGGGTTTATGAGACATTGCGGTGAGACAGACTTTGTGAGACAGGATTGGCAGTGGCAAATTACGCAGTTACAGCCGAGACGGACCTTCCCTTATAACTAGAGTTCATGAGACTCCCCTGCTCGCCCATGCCACCTATTGGGCTCCCAGTGCCCTCCTCCTGGCGATTCGCCGTCCGAGCCAGACTAGAGTTGCCACAACACCGAGAGTGAGGAACCCAATCGGCCCCCATAGGATCCAGAACGCCCATGGTGACTCGACCGTTATCTCCACGGAGGCGTGCCGTCCTTCCGTTGTCATGATGAGAACGCGGTAGAGACCTGGTTGAACGGAATCAGGGACCGGCAACCCAAAGTTGCCGCCCACCGGACCCACAGACGCAAGCGGAGGATCTTGAGAGTACGGGTCCCTACTCTGCGGCGCGACGAGCCAGGCTACAACCTGCTCTCCCTCTCTGAGGCCGTCGATCGCGATCGTTCGTTCCGCTCCTTGGGCTGCCGTTGCGGGAGAGAGATGAACAGCCGGCAGCGCATCAGCGGCGGCAGTAAATCGCGGGGCCGCGGACTCCCGGGGCAGGACGTGTACCGGTTGGGATGCGACTGAGCTGCGCCCTTGTTCCCCCGTCACGCGTACAGCGACTTTGATGTCGCCTTCCTTGTCGAAGACCCCGGTTGCACTTGGAGTGTTGCTCGGCGTCTCGAACACGCCATCACCGTTCAGGTCGAATTCATACTTTAGTTTGCCCTTTTCTACTCTGCTTCCTGCTGCAGAAATTATGCTCTTAGACCCGACCACGGCTGTCGGCAATGTAGCAACGGCTGCTTCCGGCGCGGCTGCTGCATCGTCCATCGCCGCGATAATCTTGTCACCGACTGTGGCCGCGTTCTTGGTTTCCAGTATTTGTCCACCGCTCTCCTCTGCAAGCTGCTCCAGCCCGGAGGCAAAATCATCTGCACCGGAGAGGCCGTACAGAGACACCGGATCCCCTATGACGGGGTCGGATGGGGCTACGGCAGGGGTAGCCGTCTCTGTCGGTGACGGGGACACCTCGGAAGGCTCCGAAGAACTGGACTCCGATGGAGACGGTCCGAAAGTGGACGATCCATATGACCGAGATGCTGTGGATTCAGGCGAGGCCGAGGGAAACGTTTCCGAAGGGCCAGCCGAATCTGTTTCGGATGGGACCGGTTCGGGTTCCGACAAGCTGTAGGTGTCTGAGGGCGTAGGCTCAGGCGAGGGCGCCGGTGACGCTGAAGCACATGGTTGTGAAGATTCCTCCGCTGCTCTCGTGTTGGGGGAAGGGACACTCGACACCAATGAGACACCCGCCAAAAGACGCGTCACCTGCTCCCCGGTGTAGCACGTATCCGATTCCGGATCATGAGGGGGTGCGTCACCGATCACGACTATGGATCGGGCTGCCACCGGGTTCCAGTCCGCACTTAAGGCGGTGACAATAGCACTGTAGACATCTTCAGGGTCGTCGCCTCCGCCAGTGGGCTCCAGCGACTCAAGCCCCTTCTTCAACCCCTGGATGTCACCGGTGAGCGGAACGACTACTCTCGCACCGAATGAATCGACCGAGTGGTCCTTGTACTCGACAAGTCCGACCCGGGCATGCTGAGCTGCCGAGAGGCTCTTCCTGGCGATTGCCTCAGCCGAGGCTACGGCGGCCTTGAGGTAAGGACCCATTGATCCAGTGGTGTCGATGGCAATCATCGTGTCCAGTCCTACCCGCGAGCTAGGCGGCACGGCCGGTTCAGTAGTGGGCGGCACATAGTACTTATGAGCCATCTGCGCCAACTTCTTGCCGTATGTTGCCGCTTCGTCAGTATCGAGAAGGTAGTTGACGTGCTGTTTTGGGTCGAGGAGTCGGTTCGCGTGTTCCAACTGGAAGTCACAGATGGGGTCGTCCTTGTGGCAGAGCGCGATTTTATCTTCAACGGAATTGTTGTCGTAACTGTCGAAGACGGACTTCAGTCCTGGATATTTGAACCTGATGACTCCCTCCCCTTTAGCCCCGGTACCTTCGTTTCCGGCGGCGAATCGGCTCTGCTCTGGATCTCCTAGGTTGAGCACGCCGACAACATCTGGGTAGCCAGCAAGGGCACGGGCCGCCATAGCACCTTGGGAATATCCAATGACGATGAACTTTGGTAAGGGGCACCCATTGCCCTTCGCTTCGGCCCTCAGCGTGTCGGTCAGCTTGACCGCCGTATCCACTCCATCCAATGAGGAATCCAGGACTTTGAACCCGATTTCAGTCCATGCAGCGACGGCACCGTACCCGAGGACGTTTTCGTTTGTGGGCCCGACTCCGTAGATGGGAAAGCTGTCAGGCTTAAAACCGTCGGAATAGTTCGACTTGATGTCCTTGATGTATGACGTGATCAGTCGCGAAAGTGTGCCGCCTTCCCAGCCATTGGTCACGACGCCATCGCCGTAGTTATGAGAGTCGCCTGCGGGGTCCTTCACAGCATCATTTAGGTTGCCCTCACCGCTGCCGCGAAATGCCAGTATGTGGACGGGGTGGCAAACGACCCCGGGAACGGGTGCCGCTATTGCCGCGGTTGGCGCGAGCAGCCCAAAAGCCGTCGCCGCTACGACCAGAGCGGCGCAGATCGCCCCGCGAAATCTTTTCATTAGCCCTCTCATTCTTAATGCGCCGATGCGCCCAATTTGTTTTCTCAAGCGTTTTTACAGGAGTCGGGGCTGTTGCTTCGTATGTTTCGAGGGCGTCCCGGCTTCAGGCTAGAAGATGAAGAAGCCCCAGCGGCCTCCCCGGTAAAGGTAGACGGCGTAGGCGATGAGCAGCGGGCCTGCCCACAGGCCGTTCAGATGCCCTGAGGCCGATGACGTAAAGGCGAAGATGAGACTGGCCGAGCCGATCAGCAGCCAGAAGGTCCCCAGGACGTAACGGGGTTTGCGGCGGACACGGGGAACCGAGGAGTTGACGGTCTGGTTCAGGGTTGGTGGCTGTTCTGGCATGATGTGCTCTTTTCCTTGATGGTTTACGGGCCCGCGGCCAGCAGTTTTTTCGCGATGTTCTCCAGCGCCTCGCGCCTGGTTTCCAGGACGGGCGGGTTATTGACGGTGAACGTGTAGACGGTGATCAGGGACGTCCCGTGCAGGACACTGAGCTGCCCGCCGCGGTCCGAGTTCCACCAGTACGCTTCGTCGCCCAAGGCGACCTTCTCGCCGCCGCCTCGTTGTTTCACGACGGCGGCGAAATCCTTGCTGCCTTGGTAGTTCACGGAGACACTGAGGAAATCCCTGGAGATGTAGTCTTCTTTGCCTTCGGCTGCGGCAGGTCCGATAGAAAACATGCACACCGTGATTGGCGATGTGTCAGGGTGGGTGAGGGGGCTGTCAGTGAGGGTGGACTTCCCGATGGCGGTCTGCACCACCTCCCCGATGTCCAAGTACGCGCATCTTTGCACGGTGGCCGGGTGCACCCCCAAGGCGACGTCGTAAAAGGCTGACTGGTCCCTGGGCGGCGGAACGTTCACCGGGGCCTCTGCATGGGTCAGGTCGGTTGCCTCGTTGAGTGTCGGCGCGGCCGCCGGGGTCGAAGGTGCGGCCGGTAAGGCAGCGGCCGTGGGCATCGGTGACGCGGTGGGAGGAGCAGACGGTACTTGTATCGAGGATGACGCTGCCGTGGCAGGGGCCGGCCCTGGCCCCGCCGGTTGCGAGGCGCAGCCGGCGGTGACGAGAGCCAACGACAGAAGACCAGCTGACATTCCTAGCCGCCCTGAAGGCGACGTTCTAGTCACCATCTCTTTGCCGACCAGTTGACGGCGTTTTCCAGTGGGCTGCTGCCGTTCTGTTTGGCGGCTTCTTTATCCTGGATGCCGAGCATTCCGCAGTACGAGTGGATGGCCTGCGAAATGCCGAGGGCATTGCCCATGGCGTTGGGTTCCAAGTCATGTGCTTCGAGCAGCGCCTCCTGCGTCTTGTTTCGTTCGCTTCGGGACTGCGCGGCGTATTCATCGCAGGTTGTCGCGCCGGGATTGGAACACGCAGCGAGACCGCTGGCCGTCAGGATAATCAGGGCAGAGACACCCAGCGTGCGGCTGCGGCGGCATGTTGATGGGGAAAAGAACACGGGGACTCCTTGGGTACGAGTGTGTGAGCGCCCTACTTGGAGGGGAGCTTTTGGGCGGCGAAGGTGCAGATCGCGCCGACCACGAGCATGCCGATGAAGACAGGCGCTTCACGCGGGTAGTAGCCCAGGATGGAGACCTTGAAGATGCCGATGACGATCAGGATGAGGCCGACGGCGGTGAGTACTCGTTTGGCGTTCATGGGAGACCTTTCGAGAGTTATTGGAGCGGTTCGGGTTCTGCGGCCGGCTCGGGTGGCGGAGTGGTCGGCAGGGGTGGTGCGTATTGGGCGGCGCCTGCAGGCCAGCTGTTGGGTAACTTGTAGGCCGCCATCGTGCCTTTCTCTGGCAATGGTGCGGGGCCTGCCTGGAGCAAAGCGTTGAAGGCGTCCACTTCCTCGTCGTCGAGGGGGTGAGTGTCGGCCTGTCGGTAGGCGACGGTGCGTTTCATGAGGTCGTGGGCGAGGGCGGCGGTGTCGGTGCTCTTGTCCAGGGTTAGCTGCAGGTACATGGCGGCGCCTTCGGAGTTGAAGGCGAGCCGGAGGGTCTCGGCCGTGAGTACGCCGTAGCGTGGCTGGAACAGGATGGAGTCCAGCCACGGGTAGCGCAGGTGTCCGGCCAGTGCCTTGCCACGGCTTCGGCCGGCGGCGAGGAGCTTGCTGCCGGCGTTCAGGACTAAGGCTGCGCCTCCCCCGACCCAGCCGCCGCCTTTGTCGTAGTTCGCGCAGACCATGGCGAAACGGGAATCCGTGACGTAGCAGTCGATCCGCACGTCGTCCACGCCGGCTGCCTTGCGGAACCGTCCGCTGCCGGGTTCGTAGATGTGCACCTCGGCGGAGGAGGCGTGGATTGGCCCGATGATGTCCCCGTCAAGGTCGTCCCAGGCCAGACGGAGGTTTCGGTTGATGCTGGGGTACGCGAACGATTCGGGTTCCCCGGGTTCGGTCACGGCCAGCGGGTTGTAAACCACGGTGTGCTCCGTTCAGTTCTTCACGAAAGGGTTGGGCCGGACCCGCGGGTCCTCGGGGATCGCCGTGCCTCCACTGCCGAGTAGCCGCGGCAACACGGCGAGGAGGAAAGCGATGTCCGCGGCCAGACCGGCCACGCCGAGGACGCCGCAGATGGCCAATGTCGTAATCCAGAAACCGCGGTTCCGGTCGGCGGCCAGCCAAATGCCAGATGGTCGTGTCAGCGCATAGACGAAGACGGCCGCGTTGGCGATGTAGCAGATGGTGATGAAGGTGTTCATGCAGGCCCTCCGGCAGTGACGGACTGTGTGGCGGTTTGCCCCCAGTCCCGTGGGCTCAGCGCCCTGAATTCATGCTGGATCCTAGGCACGGATTGGCACCTTCGTGGAGAGATTTGCGGGCACGGAAGTGAAGTGTCCCCGGAAAGGCGTACATCCGTCAGACATGTGACGGGCATCGTGCCTTAGGTGTCCCGTATAGCGTCAAATCTAGGCGGCTTCCCACGTCGAGCGGACGGAAGTTTCGATTCGTCAGACTGAGGCGTCCGGAGAAACCCAGAGCCGTCCGAAACAAGACCGGCCGGTTCCCGGCATTGCGGATGCGCCCCGCCGGGCGTGGGGCTAGCCGTTCCGCGCACAGGCGGTCGCAACCTGCAAGGCCTGCTCGGGGCCACAACGACGAGATGCTGCAGAAAGCGACGTCTGAAATCGATACTCACCATGGACCCCCGACGCACCAGGAATCCTCTTACCTCAGCGGGTCAGGGTGATCGGGAAGGCCAGGTCAGTCCAGGCGCCTGCACCCGTGGAATCATTTGCGGCGACGAGAATCGTCCGGGAACGGGAGGTAGATGCATCCCAAGGGCCCCAGTCAATAACCGCCTTGTACGACCATTTTTCTCCGACATCAAGAACCTTGTTCCCGTTCGTGTCGCCACCGACAAACGAGTAAAAGTCGCTGGCCGGGTCTTCGCGGTCCGTTAGGCCGGTGAGCGGCGTCGCGGGCGAGGGAGCGTTCTTGACGACATCGAAAGTCACCACCGAGTAGGGATAGGACCGGTCGGGAGTGGTCAAATACGACGTCTGGAGATTCACCAGGGACAAGGATGGCGACGGAACCGCGAAGGCCTGCAGCGAGCCTGACACGACTTTGCTCGTGCCATCATTGAAGACCACCTTGACCGAGTAATTTGCGACCCCGACGGACGTTGCTGACCATGTCAGAGTCGCCGGGATTGTTGGCTCCCCGGCAGAAAGAGTTGCGCCCGGAATCGGAGTTGAAATCCATTGGACAGAGGCCACGTGCAGTCCGTCCGGAGCCAAAACGGCGCTACATGTTTGCCCAACCCGAACGGGCAGCGCAGGCGTCGTCGGTACAGGTTTGGGTTTGAGGGTCTTGGACGTCTTGGCAATGTTTGTCGCAGCGGATTTGACGTACACGTCGTTGGCGCCGCCAGGCCCATAGGTGCCATGAATTTTCTCGGCTGCCTTGAAGGCACGGACGTTGCTGGCTGTGGCAAGGATGGCGCCGGCGCCAAAACCGATGCTGAGCTTGATGGAACTGAAATCGCAAACGAGATCGCCGGAGTGGCACACGGAATGGAACCTCGCGGCTTGCCAGTTGGAAAGGCTGGGGATGGCCGCAGCAACGGGCCGATAAGTTGCGGTGGTCGCTCCGATCCTTGCACCCGCCCACCAGATGCCGCTGCCCGAAGCGCGTGCCGTGTCGTAGGACACCCCTCCCTGGTTGGCGACTCTGTCACCGTCGGCGATTGCAAGGACGCCATCCAGACGCGGCAATATCTGGCGCGCCAGTGCCGCGTACTTAGCGTTGGGCCGGGCAAGCTGCCACAGGACCCGATGCATGACCATCGCGCCCTGCGAATATCCCATGAACACGTAATGCTCCCCGTGAGCGCGGCACGCCGGCTCACGCTTCGAGAGGAAGTTCAACGTATCGAGGACACCCTCATCTATCGATTTAAAGAAGACTGGCCGCGTCTTTGCAGTCAGGAGGGTCTCGACACCCGCCGACGGATAAGGCACCGTGAAGTAGCCGATCTTGTAGCCAGTCATTTTGCTGGCATACGTTTGCAGCCCCAACCAGGCTTCGGGGCCAAAGCCCTTATTTTGAGCATATGTTTGGCCAGATCCCTCGGCGCCCAGCACGACAACATCCTGGCAGGTGCTCGTCGAACCCACGGGTGTGAGATTCGAGGTTGCCGCATTTGCCGGCGACACCCCCATCAATGCAAGGCCCGCGACAGCGACCATGGCCGCAACCAGCTTCCCGAAACGCCCCGAATTTAAGCTCAATGGTCCCCTCCATCTGCGTGGCATCGTGCACCCGATGCGTCCGTGCCGAAACCTACCCCAACTGCCAAATTCCCGCGATTGTCCCGGGCGGCAGAATTCCGAGATGTCCCCGGAAGTGCGTACACACATCACGTCGGTGTGGGAAGTCGACTTACGCATCCGGGGAACGGTCTGCGAACTCGACGAAGGTCGGCTCGTCGGGGTTGTCCGGGGTCGAGGCGAAAATTGTCACGGCCAGCTTGCCGCCCTGTGGCCTGGCACGGGCGGTGACGGTGCCGGTTCGGGCCTGGTTGAGGATGTTGACGACGCGCTCGGAGACGGCGGCCAGCATGCGCGGGGTCAGGTCCTGGCGGCGGTCATCCAGGAGCTGGACGGTCACACCGCGTTCGCGGGCTTTCCGGGCTGCTTCGACGACTTCAGCGGTGGCGAGGACGCGGCCGCGGATTTCGTCGCGGAACTGGGCTTCAGCGAGCTGGAGTTCCTGCCGTTCTGCGTCTGTGATCGCGTGCCCGGGGTCGGCGATGCGGGCCAGCGCCGGCGCGGCGACTTCGCTGACGTGCTGCAGCCACTGCGTCCGGGCGACGTGCAGGGCCTGTTCGGCGGCGTACCAGTCAGCAGCGGCCTCGGCGTCGGCACGGTACTGTCCTACTTTGCGGTCATTGGTTCGCAGCAGGTGGCCGATGCCGGTACTGACCAGGACCCAGCCCACGGTGGCGATGTTCAGCATGAACCCGCCGACCACACCCATGGATGCCCCTGACGCCCACACGGTGGTGAGGATGACGGAGAGCAGTACCCCGATCCAGGACAGCAGGACCCGTCCGCGGATGTTGACGGCAACCAGCAGCGTGTAAGTCGCGGCCAGGTGCCAGGACGCGTAGCCGGGCCATTCGTCCGTGGGCAGGACGCTGTCGACGAGGACGATGACCGCGACGGTGGCCGCCAGGGCGGTGATGCCTGAAGTCAGGGGCAGCTGGCCGGGGCTCGGTTTGAGGACGACGGCAATCCCCGCAAGGTAGATGGCCATCGCCAGGTAGACCGGCCCCGGGGATGAGACCATATCGAGGGCGAGTAGGCCCAGGGTGATGTGCACGGCGACGAAGACGATGCACAAGACGGTCATCACTTTGGTGGAGATGGCGCGGATCATGCCTCCGCTCCTTCCCAGCTGAGGCGGACTTCGGTTCCGGCGAGATGCGGGGTGATAATGCTCGCCGAACCGCCGACGGCTTCCATGCGTCCGATGATGGACACCCGGATGCCGAGCCGGCGGTCCGACACGAGGCCCGGGTCGAAGCCGCTGCCGTTGTCTTTGACGGAGACGGTGATCTTCGCCGCCCCGGCCGCCCGGTGGCCGGTCAGGCTGACTTCACAACGGGTCGCCCCCGAGTGGCGGACCGCGTTATTGATCGCCTCTGTGGTTGCTTCGAAGACAGCCCGGACCACATCGCCCGGCAGGAGCAGGTGATCGGGAGACTCGCACACGACGTTGACAATAGGTTCACTGGTACCGGTGCCGGCAGTGAAACGGATGCGGGCGGCCACCTCGGCAAGGGTTGCCGGTCCCGCCTCCGATGCCGCCGTCCCTTGTTGTTCCAGCCTTTGCAGGGCACTTTGGGCCAGTCGGGCGCTGGCGTCCCGTTCCTCCGCTGACCCGGCCTGTGACGCGGTCAGCAACGCCGTCATGACGGAGTCGTGAAGCAGCCCGTCGAGCCGGAGCCGCTCGTTGCTGAGTGCCATCGCTGACGCTGCCTCCCGGTATTGTTCAATGGCCTGGTCCGCGGCGGAATCGGCGCGCGCGGCTGCACGACGGAGGATACCGATGGTCACACAGATGATGAGCCCCAGCACCGTGGCAAACAGGGCGTCTTCCAGAGCCACCTGCAGGCTGGCTGAGCCGCCTTCCGGGGTCGTCCTGACCATTGTGAACACGGTCCCGATCACGATGGTGTAGATGCAGCCGGTTCGGGGGCCGAAGCTAAAGGCGCACCAGGCCGCACCGACATTGATCATGGCCCACAGCCAGGGAGTTCCGAAGCTTTCCGGGACGGTCGTGGGAACCGCCAGCGGCCACAACGCCAGGCCTGCCAGGACAAGGAATGCCAGCGCGCCGGCAGTCGCGGTCAGGCCGCGTCCGCGGATGGAGGCGGCCGTGAACGCCGCGACGACGGCCAGGAACAGCCAGAGGAAGATCGCGTTCCACCAGGTGGCCGCGTAGGCGGACTCACTCATGATGGAGCCGGAGGCCTGGAGCAACAGGAGGAGGGCGAACGCTGCAATGCCTCGACCCATGAGGCGGTGGGTGTCCAGCGCCGAGATACCGGCCAGCGAAGAGGTCAGCACGATCAGCGCTTCCGCAGCGGGAGCACCGGCGGCAGGATGCCGTCTTCAACCGCCCGAATGTAGAGGTCGATTTTGGTGTTGGCCGGGCGGCCTGCCGCCTCGTACTTTTCCCGGATACGGTCTATGTTTTTCTTCACGGTGCTCTCGGCAATGTTCATTCGCCTGGACACCTGATACTGGCCGAGCCCGGCCGCATACAGGGCAATGCATTCGCGTTCACGCTCCGACAGGTTCGCTTCGACGAAATCAGAGTCCACCTCGATCGCCGCGGCCAGCTCCTGACTGTCGATCGTCTCCCCGGCAGCGATGCGTCGCAGCTTGGCGAACGTCTCAGCGATGGGCTCAGACTTCAACGAGACGCCCATGGCCCCGTTCGCGAGGGCATCCTGGATCTGCCACACGTTGTCACCAATGGTGAACACGAGCACCCTGTACCCCGCGGCGGTCAATTTGGCGACATTTCCACCAGGCTGGGAGCCGTCGGCCAGTGACAGGTCCAGGGCAACGACATCGCTGGGCCCGGAAGCATTCCCGAGTGCCCTCAAGAAGGCATCAACGGTGGGTGCAGCCCCCAACACCGTCACTCGCGGTGTCTTGTGCGGCGCTTCCCTGCCGGCGGACAGGGCAAAGCCGACCCGCACCGCCTCGTGATCGTCAATGATTCCAGCGCGTACTTTTTCCAACCCCATTGCCCCCTTCTGCGATCGGACAGCTCCGACGAAGATCAGTTTGAAGTTCAAGCGAAAATGTTCCAAGTGTGACGCGCCACATGTTCTCTGCGTGTCATGAAACCGGCCGCTGTCCACAGTTCCGGTGACAACTGGCCCCCCATCAGATCAAGAACAACCGCCATCACTCTGCCCCGATCTAGTCTCGGGGCAGTACCCCGGCCCAGGGGATCCACGAATTGAAAGGCAGGCCATGGTGTCAGGGAAAACTGTTCGCGCGCTGTCCGCAGCCGCTGTCCTTCTCGGAGCCGGAATGACGCTGACCGGATGCAGCGGGGCGCCGGAGCTGACAGGGCACTGGTCAGCGGACGACGGCACGGGGACGAAGGTCATCAACGATGCGGGCGCCTGCCGCGGGATGTTCTATTCGGGCGGCAAACCACTGGACATCGGCGGAGGAATGTCCTGTTCCCTGTCCGACAAGAAGGGCTCAAACGGCCACTACTCGCTCGTCGTAACCCAGCCGCCTAACGAGGCTTCCTACCAGGTCGAATTCAACGGCAACGACTCGGCCACCGTCTACGACGGATCCGGAGCACGCCTGTACTCGATGAAGCGGCTCTAGCCGCTTTCAACACCACACCAGAACCGGGAATCCAGCGGCAAGATATGGGGGGCCGCTGGATTCCCCACCCTGTTGTGGAGTCTCAAATCCGCCTGCCCAACAGCGCCCCTTCACCACAGACAGGAAACGACAATGGCAGCCATTGACGACAAGATCGAAGCAACGAAGCTCATCCTGCACACGCCCAAGTCCTTCGACCGGATCCGGGCACTGGGGCTTCAAGCCGCCTCAGCGGCTTCCGGAACTCTCACCAAGGTCCACGAAGGCGAAGTCGACGCCAACAAATCGATCACTTACACCGTGAAGCGGGCTGGCTTTCTGGACGTTATGACCTTTGGGATTGTCTACAACCAGTCCGGAAACGCCGGCGACAACACCGTGCTGCTCGTCCCGGGAACATATCTGACCAGTCAGCCCAAGCTGCTGGTGTTCATCCCGATTGGCCCCAAGGATGCCGCCGGCTACCCGCCGCTGAAGAAATTCTCCGACCACATCAGGGCTGCGCTGTCCTGAAGGGCCCGTGACTACGCCGCAATCTGTCCCTTCCAGCCTGACCCAAACATCCACCTCAGACAGGACCCTGACCATGGCAACCATCGACAGGAAGACCGCGTCTTCAAAATTCGTTCTGCGTGCTGGTTGCGCCTTAGCCGTGACGGTGATGACAGCCTTATCCGGATGCGGGAGCCCCAGTTCGACGGGCAGTCCCGCAACCGCCGTTGCACCGGCCAGCAGCTCCGCTCCTGACCCGGCCGCCATGTCCGTCACCCCGACTCCGACCGAAACCCCTGCACCTCCGGTGCTGGGACCGGCCAAAAAGTACATCGTCACAGTCAAAAGCAGCCAAGGCTACGCCCAGGAAGCCACCCTCACGCTCTACCCGGGATACAAGGGCAGTGACCGTGCGGCATTGAGCCAAGGCTGGGCGGCCGTCGGCGGTACAGGCGAGAACCCGTGCAACGATGTCAATCCCGCTAATGACATGATCACCAACTACACCCTTAAAACTGATACCTCCTATTTCGTCTTCGGCACCCTGACCATCCAAAACAAATCCAACGGATTCCGTCCCGAGCCGACCACTTGGCAGTGGGTAGGAAACACAGGAGGCCGAAGTGGCGTCTGGTCCGATCCCGACCCCTCCATTGACACGGACTTCGCGGTCATGGGGGTCGGCTACAGCAGTGGTGGGGATTGCGATGGCCTGATGTCGGGCGGATTCATGATTAATCCAAAGTGGAGCGACGCAGGCGACCAGTGGGGGCCCGTTCCCGTTGCGGTCGCAATCAGCGGTGTTTACACCCCGAACCACCCGGCGGGCAACATGAAGAACATCACCGCCTTCCGCCTCAACCAGGGACCCTTCGGCGGCTCGGTCACCGACGCCTCAGGGAAGAAGATCCAGGGCATACCCCTGCCCATGCCCGCCAACCCCTAGGCTGTTCTCCTGCCCTCGGCGGATCAGCCTGCCGGGCGTGCGGCCGGTACCGGCAAGACAATAGCGAAGCAATCGAACGACACAATCCAGAATCGTGATGTGATCCTGAGCAACGGCTCCTAATCTCAGTCTTACCTGAGGGGGAGGGTATCGACCTGTTTCAGGTAGCAGGCAACACTGAACCGCAAGTACGACCTGAACAGGACCTACGATGAGCAACCACGCACCCGAGTCATACCCCGAGCAGCCGCCGGTACCGCCTTACCCGCCGGCACCGTCAGGAGTTGCCTGGAGCGGCTCCCTTTACCGGCCCCCGGTAGCCCCGCCCTCGCACCAGCTGAACCCCTATGAGGACAAACAGTGGGCTACCTTCGCTCACCTCGGAGGGGTCACCGGCTTCATTCCGGCACTGGTGATCTACCTGGTTTTCAAGGACAGGGGCCGGTTCGCCAAGCAGGAGTCAGCCGAGGCGCTCAACTTCCAAATCACCATCGCGGCGGCCAACCTGGTCTGTATCATTTTCTCCCTGATTCCGTTCATCGGCCTGCTGTTCAGCCTGGCAATTTTCGGGCTTTGGGTGGCCTTGATCGTGTTCTCGATCCTCGCGGGCTTGGCCGCGAACAGGGGCGAGCCATACCGCTACCCGCTGCCATTCCGCATCATCACTTGATCCGCATGGTTCCGGTAGATGCCGCCTCCGTGCATTCTCATCGCAGCTCAACTCGCGCAGGAGCTTCGGCCCGCCAGGACGCCAAACGTGGGGGAACCATATGAAATGCCCGAACTGTCACACGCCCAGCGCCTCCTCGGCGAGTTCCTGCAGTACCTGCGGAACAACCATCAAGGCGTCTCCAGTCGATAACGTCGCCCCGGTTAAGACCTCAAGGCGGGACGGCCGCATGACCATTGCGGAGCGCCGTGCTGCGGGCATCGAAACCAGCGCATCGCCCGTCATTACCGCTCAGTACAGGGAGCCGGTGTACGGACCGCCTGGCCACACTGGCACGAACGGGTTCGCCATCACGTCTCTGATCCTTGGTGTACTTGGCGGGTCGCTCCTGGCTGTCATCTTCGGCCACCTCGCCAAGGCGCAGATCAGGCGCACCGGGGAACAAGGGAACGGCCTGGCAACTGCAGGGCTCATCCTTGGCTACATTGGGACCGCGCTGGTCGCCATCGTCCTCATCGGCGCCATTGTCGCAGCCGTTTCCTACAGGGGGTACTGAACCATGCACAACGACCACTTAGAACGCGGCCGTCCCGGTTTCCATGACACGGACAGGTACCCGTCACTCCCGGACCGGGCGCCCACCGGCTACGCCCCACAGTCATATGCGGCCCCGCCCAGGACCAACCCCTTCGCGATTGCGTCGCTGGTGCTCTCGTTCTTCATGACACTCTTGTCGATCATCTTCGGGCACGTAGCGCTGAGCCAGATCAAACGGACGGGAGAGCGTGGACGCGGCCTGGCCCTCGCAGGTCTCTGGATTTCCTACCTCTCAATTGTGGTCGCCTTGGCGGCCGTCGGAGTGTTGTGGGTGATGGCCTTGAACGCCCAGAACGCTGTGAGCGCTTACGGGAACGCTGGCGGGGGCTATTCCGCGCCTACCCCGTACTACAACAGCACCCCGCAGCCGTACAATTCGGCACCGGCGGATACGTCCCAGCCTATTTACAGCTCCGACACCACGTTTTCAACCCCGCAAGAGAGCACTCCAGCCGCGGACGGGCCAGGTGCCGTTCCGCAGCCGGCTTCGTCCACGCCTGTCAGCGACGCGGATCGGGCCTTCTGCCAGAATCGCGGAGTGCTCCTCTGGCTGGCCGGTTCTGCGACTTACCGCGGGGCATTGTGCTCCATTGACGGCTCCCCGAGACTCATCAGCATGGCCAAGGACGTCGGCGGCAATGTCACCTTGCCGGCGCGGTCCGACGCCAGCTCGTTCAGCGCCACCGCGCCCGATGGTACTGAATATTCGTACGGACAGGGCACCGTCACCATCACCACGGCGTCCAAGACCTTCAACGAACCGACCACCCAGTGGGAGGCTGGCACCTCATCGTCGCTCGAATCCCCGGGCGACCTGGGCATCAGCACACCGATTTCCTATCCAACCTGCGACGACAGCGTCATGATCGTCTACGGCACCTCGTGGAACAGTGCAACGGATGCCGCCGAGGTTGAAAAGCTTCTGCAGGCCCACCCCGGGTCTTCCTACATGCGCACCGACCTCAGCTGCCGGGCATTCACCGGCCCATCAACTGCCAACAGCGAAGGCGCATATGTGTATGTGGTCTACTCCGTAGAGTCGACCCCGGATGCCGCCTGCAAGGCAATCTCGGGCACCTCCTACTACGGTCGGATCCTGAGTAACTCCCGGGAGTCAGGGGACAACAAGCTCCAATGCGGCTGACCCGGCGGCCCCACAGCACCCCCTTCCAAACGCATCCTTGAGCGAACTACCGCTCAGGGCTTGTACCTAAAGCCGAAACGGAACGAGTCAAGGGACGACGCGTAGTCGGCGCTGGTCTGACTCTCGGCCAAAGAGGATTGCGGGCGAATAACAGATAGCACGTACCGCTCATTGTGCTCATGGTCTTCCAGAATCGCTTTCGTGCGTCCGCTTACCCGACATCCTCAAACAGGTCGCATCAACCTAGAGTTCATGAGACGAGAGAGGGCACCATGAACATGGCGCCCACTCCGTGACGTTGTTCTTGTTCTATAGTGCGGTAACATCGCTGAACGGATGGCGCCCCTGTCAAACGAAACGGTAGATTCTGTTCTCTGGTGTTACGCCCCATACTCGGGTGGCGCTGCCGACCGAGATTTGCTTCAAGCGACCATCAATCCGCACCCAGTGGCCCTGTCGCTGATTTCGGCGGTAGATCCTGTTGAAGGCGTCGACCCCCCACACTGTTCCGTCCGGGGCAACAGCCACTTGCGCCAGCGTTCCCGCGACAAGCTCCCATGCGTTCCCCCTGCGACGGTATATCCGGCCGAGGGCACCGACGCCCCAGATTTGAGAGGCACTGCCAACGGAGATCTGCCTCAGAGTCCCTGGGACCTGAGACCAGCCAGTCCCAACGAATCTGTAGATCAGGGACGCTGCACTGATACCCCATACCGTGCCGTCGGCACCCACCGACACCTGAGCCAAGGACCGCCCGAGTATTTGCTCCCAGGCGTTGTTCCTGCGATGGTAGACGGCATTGTTCGCGTTGACCCCCCAGATTAGGGAACCGCTGCCAACCGAAACTTGCTTCAAGTGCCCGGCCTCGCGAATCCAGACGTTTCCGCTCCGACGATAGATTTCGTCCGATTGGTTGACTCCCCAAACGGACCCGTTCGAGGCCACGGAAACGTGCTTGAGTGACCCAGGAACGCGCTGCCATGTAGCCGCGGCTGCCGGTTCGGCAGTGAAGCCGGCCAGGGCAGTACCCAGCAATCCGGCACCACTTATCATCGTCTGCCTTCTGCTCATGACCAGTCGTCCAGGATCTGGAACAGAAGCATTCGTGGTGACCAATTCCTCTTGGAATTCTCGTGTCATCGTTTTCTTCCTTCAATCAAAACAATAGGGACCCAGGGCCCGATAAGCATTGTTGGGGGACGTCGAGAAACCAGACAGCCTGGCTCCCAGACAAAGGTTCAGTAGGATCCCAGCGCCTAGGGATCGCGCTGTCCATGGCACCGCTAGGGGGCAGCGAGGGCGGGGCACAGGTTTTGCTGCTTGCCGGACAGGCTCTGGAATGTCGATTTGCCGGACGGGTCGTTAGCGATGACTGCGTTGCCGGTGTAAAGAACCGTGCGGGCGCCACCGGTGTCCGTACCGAAGAAGATGAAAACGTTCTGGCCGGTCAGTTTGAATGTCGTTGACCCGTCAGGCGCCACCGTCGCAGTTGTTACAGACCCGTTCGTCGGAACTTGGATCGACTTGCCTGTCGACTCGTTTTTGAAGGTCAGGATGAAACCGTCACCGCCGGTCACAGAACGCGTGAATCCGTTCTTGGTTTTGATGACTCGGGTGACCTGATTACCACCTGTCCCGCTGACCGAGATTGTAAAGTCCGGACACCCCTGCAGGCCTGTGACCGGCCCGAAGTCTGCCGCCCACGACGGTTGGGAGGCAGCTAGCAGCAGTGCCGTCAGCATTCCCGCGGGCGCCAGGCGCCGCATTCTTGTGCTCATGGCGATCTCCAGTGCTGTGAAGCTGTACAGCTTCATTGGTGACGTGCCCAGCGAAGGAGACCGCACGCCGGAATGGTTACGGGCCAGGCCCTGACTGCGGTCCCGTTCAGGACTGCGGATAACCCAGGGTTCCCGGACCCTGCTCTCACCCAGAATATTTACGCAGCTCGGCTGGTCCCATACGCATTCTTACGTACCCCCGAAAGCTCCAATGCCAGCGGGCGCAGGCAGTTTGAACCGTCCCGGGTTTGATGCCGCTATCTTCTGTGAGAAAGATAGTGATTGTGCCCAAGCAGTTCCCGCCCGAAGTCCGTGACCGTGCAGTGCGCATGACCATGGATCGGTTGTCCGAATACCCGTCTGTCTATGCTGCTTGCAAGGCACTGGCGCCGAAGCTCGGGGTCGGCGCTGAATCGTTGCGCCGGTGGGTTGTCCAGGCCCAGATCGATGCCGGTGAGAAGACCGGGCCCAGCCGTGATGAGCTGGAGGAGATCAAGCGGCTCCGGGCTGAGGTGCGGGACTTGAAAGAGTCCAACGAGATCCTCAAACAGGCTTCGATTTTCTTCGCGAGGGAACTCGACCCTCGCCGCCGCTGATTTGTCGATTTATCGACGAAATGCGCGCTGTTGGTTATGCGGTCGAGTCGATCTGTGCCGTCCTGCGGGAGCAGGGCGTTCAGGTCGCCGCACGAACCTACCGGGCGTGGAAGAAACGCCTGCCAGCCCTGCGCACCATCGAAGACGCCCGCATCACCGATGCGCTCCGGGCCTTGAAAGTCCCCGACGCGAAGGGACGACCCCGGCCCGAGATCATCTACGGACGGCGGAAAATGACACAGTGGCTGCGCCGTAACGGCTTCCCGGAAGCCTCCAAACACGCCGTGGACCGGCTCATGCGCGAAGAGGGAATGAACGGCCTCATCAGAGGACGCAAGACCCGCACCACAATCCCCGGCAAAGACGGCCGCCGAGCCGGCGATCTGCTAAATCGGGACTTCACCGCCCCGTCCCCGAACCAGATCTGGGTCACTGATTTCACCTACGTCCCGGTCTACTCCGGATTCGTCTACGTCGCCCTGGTCATCGACCTCTACTCCCGGGCGATCGTCGGCTGGGAAACCTCAACCGTCAAGGACTCCGCGTTCGTCGAGCACTGCCTGCGGATGGCCCTGTGACGGCGCGAACACACCGGCCGCCCGGCACCGGCGGGACTGATCCACCACTCAGATGCGGGAAGCCAGTACACCTCGATCCGTTACACGGACACCCTGGCCCTGGAGGGCCTGGAACCGTCCATTGGCAGCGTGGGTGATGCTTATGACAATGCAGCCGCCGAGACGGTGATGGGGTTGTTCAAGAACGAGGCCGTCGCGAAGGACTCACCGTTCCGCAGCGGGGCGTTGAAGACCGAAACCGACGTGATGGAAATCGTCTTCGAGTGGGTCCACTGGTACAACAATGAACGCCTGCATTCCGCCCTGGATCACCAGACGCCAGAGGAATATGAGCAGACATATTATGATCTACAAACCGGCCCGTTACCCGACGACGCCGCCAACAAACAGGCGGAATGATTCCCGGGACGGTTCACTCTGTGGCTTACCTGGCACAGCGCCGGCAGCTATCGCAAGTACACGGCTTGTAAGACCGAATGGGCACAAGACCTCAGCATTGAACCCGAGCAGGTAGAACAGCTGATCTTCAGGGGCAACTGACCGCGGTGCGGATTTAGCCCCCGTCCTTACACAGCGTTCGTTTGGGAGGACGTATCGGCGATCTTCTCGTGCATGATCCCGAGCACGAGGACCTGGACAAGCTTGTCGAACACGACCCGGTCCGACACCCGGGGCCGGTGGCACCCCAAAGGATGGGTGTCGATCACGGGCGGAAGCAGGGCCTCGAATTGGGCCCAGAGGGGATTCATGACGGGTAATGGGACGACAGGCACAAGCTTCCCGAGGCAACACTGGTTCTAGACAAACACGTGTTTATCAAAGCTTGTGCCTGCGCCGTTAAATCCAGCACGACCCCACCTACCGGCGGAACCTCTTAGGGCTTGACGCCGGAGTTTAGGTGGTTCTCATAGTCTTGACCGGCCGCGCGCATGTCTTCTTCGGTCACAAACCCCCAGTCGGCGAGAAGGATGGGGCGATATGATTTTGCTCCGCTAGTGCAGCGCACGTCGTCGTGCCAATTCTCGTTCATGGTCGGGTCGTAGAAACATGACCACCGCTTACCGAAGACTTTCTCCCACGACTCTTGTTGCGCCTCTTCGATCTCCTGGTCGGTGGGCACGTAGCCTTCAGCATAATGTTGGACGGGCGGACGAGAGGCTTGAACGGACGGACGAGAGGCTTGGACGGACGGACGAGAGGCGCTAGTCGGTCGATCTCCGTTAGACCCCCAAGACACGCCTAGTTGACTGGAGATGAACATAGCGCCAATGCCGAGCACCACTATGCCGACGATCCAAGCGAGGACGCGGATGCTGGGGTCGGCCAACGCCCCGCTACGGTCCTTAGGCTTCGTCGTCATTTCCCCCCTTTGGATTAGCTTAGCGCTCGGCGCGGACTGGTTGGCAAGAGGCGTGCACGTCCCGAAGATCCGTTACGCCTGCATTCCGCCCTGGATCACCAGACGCCAGAGGAATATGAGCAGACATATTATGATCTACAAACCGGCCCGTTACCCGACGACGCCGCCAACAAACAGGCGGCATGATTCCCGGGACGGTTCAATTTCCTGTGTCGTCCAAGATGCATGCGGGTCTAAAATGCGCGGGTGGAGTGTAACGAGGCACAGTACCGCACATGGCTGGAGCTCGTTGGAGACATCCTTCAACAGCCGGCTGGCGTATCCATGCGGCACGAGGAGCAGCTCCTCGATCTCCTCATGCGGTCTTTCAACGGCGTATGCGCCACGCGAAACCAGGTTCGGCATAAGTGGGCAAACCAAATCCTCGAGTGCTGGCCCCGGAACTACATCCCCAATGAGCCGCCAGGAGATTATGACCACAGACACCAACCGCTGCTGCGTTGGCACTCGTTCACCGGGCAGAGAGGGCCGCAGTCGCTGTGGCGCGTCCCTGACACTCTGGCCAGCAACAGCCTCAAGCGGACCTGGGATGAATTAGCCGGGCCTTGGAATATCAACCATCAGCTATCCATACCGCTACAAGGCGGCGGGGCTGACCTCAATTCCTTCCTCGTGCAGCGATCCGATCGTGACTTCACCGATCAGGAACTCGACCTGGCCTCGTTGCTGCAACCCATCCTGACCGGAGTGGCCCGCCATCTTGAATTGGCGTCAAACGGTGACAGGACATTCGTGCCGGCTTCTGCTTGCAGGCTGACCGTCCGTGAGATGGCCATAATGTCCCTGCTCAGCAACGGCCTGACGGCACAGAGCCTGGCGAGGCGGCTGAGCATTTCGCCCCGCACCGCTGAAAAGCACCTGGAAAACATCTACCGCAAACTCGACGTCGGTGATCGGCTGATGGCAGTACGACGGGCTTATGAACTGGGCTTACTGACGCCACCCGCCGCCAGCATCCAGATAGTCCATTCTGACCACCCACCGGGCCGCTTCAGATAAGAGTCCGGGTAACTGACCTTCGGCGGCCGAGCAGGAGGATCTCGAAGCAGCCTGGGCTGAATTGACAGAGGCTGCAAAAGACTCGAAAGTCCTCAGATTCAGCGCCTGTACACGGACCGGGCGGCCTTGGACAACCGATCCCAACGCTGTTCGAGCCATAGCCTCCGTGCTCCGAGACTTCCCGGCCACGGGCGCACAAGCGAGCCCGCAACTGCCCCCCACGAAGCCCTGAACGGGCCAATAGCTTGTTCTGATTTTGGACGTGAAATCCCTTGAACTTCCGGGCCGGCCACCTTGGGGCCAGCCCCCGGTCTGGCAGTTCGCCCCGTTAGTCGGCCGGGGGTCTCTTCAGCGGGGCGGGTCAGCCGCCAACCTTGCTGATGGCGTTCTTCACGTGCGCCACCACTTCTTCGATCCGATAGCCAGGATGCACCTCAATGAGCTGGCAACCGAACGCGTCGCAGAGGCCTGACTTCCGGGCGTCACGTTCCTGCTGCAGCTCGAACGCCTTGGCACCGCCGAAGTACTCCACCGGCCCTGCGTGCTGGGCGCCTTGGTATTCGATTCCGATGTTGCGCTTAGGGAGATAAATGTCGAGACTCTGGGGCGCCAGCCAACCAGGGCGGCCCTGGTGGACTACCCGTTCGTCCGGAAAGGCTGCTTGGATTTCGCGCAGGAGCGCCATCTCCGAGACCCACCCCTCCCCTACGCGGGGTATTTTGGCTGCGTCGCGGGCGGCATTTTCAGCGTCCCGGACGAGGATCCGAAACTTGGCATGAAGGAGGATAAAGTGCAGACTCCAGGCAACCCAAGGCCGCGGCCACTGGATTGGCTCCTCATATCCTTGGAACCCTTCGAATGCACGGAGCGGCTCCGCCGACGAGGTGGCTTCCAGCGCGTCCGCGAGGATAGACCGCACGGACTCTCCTGTAACGCGCGGCGCCACGTCACCTTCGATGGTGGCCGCAATGTCGTCCACAGGTCCGTCGGCAGTTATCCGCGTCCAGAACTCCTGGACAAGACTCACGCCATGAGAAGAATGAAAGTCATCGAGCCGGACTTGAAGCGCGTCCAGTAAGACGTCAACGTGCTCGAAACCCTTCTTGGTGATTCCATACTCCGCCCATTTGAACACCTGCCACGCTGTCAACGGGGGATGGTTGAGATGCTCCGCCAGGGTCAGATAGAGCGACGGGGTAGCCTGCTCTCCCAGCAGCGCGTAGCCGGAGGCGAAGTCGCCCTCAAGGAAGTAGAAGTCAGCCAAAACCTCCTGGGCATCGTATGGGGCAGGTGTTCCATCAAAGGAACGCACGAAACGCTCCAGCCTGCGCTTGGCTTCGACTGGATGCGTGCGGCGCTCATCCAGCACCTGAGCAAGCAATCCTTGGTCCAGCGGCGCTTCGTCATGTAGACCCACGATGGCCTATCCTTTCTGTCGGTGTCGGTTCTCGCCGGTGTGGACAAAGAGGTTGCTCTCCTCCCCGGTAATGCAATGCCAGCACAACACCCAGAAGGGCAGCCCCTCGCCGTTCACCTTACCGGCCTGCGCAATGAGGCCGTCGGGGCCGCCGCGCGAACACATAGACTTCGGGGAGGACTCCCGGCCCCGACCCGAAAGTTCCGCCCATGCCTGCCCTTGACCCCGAGTACCTGACCTTCCACTACAACTGTGAGTACCGTGGCGTTCCCGGACCGGACCACGACCCGAGCGACTTTCCGATGGACTGGACCGTGTCCGTTACCGGGACTGACTGGAGCGATGACGAGGACGGCGACGGCGAGGATGTCCACGTGGGCGGGGCGTTCGTCAGGATCGTTCCCGGCGCCGGCGACATCGACCTGCTGTACACGATGGACGCGGTCGACTCGGAAATGATGGGCGTCGCCGAGATGCTCGTCAACGACAAACCCCTGCTGCTGGAGTCCAGCATGAGGCTTGGCGGTGACCTGCTCGTGCTGTCCTCCATGACCGTCGAGCCCAGGTTCCGGGGCAGCCGCACCGGCCACGCCATGCTGCGGGCCATCCTGGATACCGTCGGCCGCAACACCGCACTGGTCATCCTGGAAGCCGCTCCCCTGCTGGACGATGACGCCCCGTTGGAAGGCTCCCCCGAGCATGCGGCCGCCAGGAAGAAGCTGCGCCGGTACTGGATGGACTTCGGCTTCCGTGAGGCGGCCGGCGACTACCTCTACTTCGAGGCCGCCTGATGGCCGCCTGATTATGAAAGCAACGGGGCGGCAGCTTGCCAGCGTATGGGAGCAATCCGCCAACTAGGCGAACGTGCCTTGCCCATGGGCCTGCATGGCTTCGATCACCGGAGCCGACCCTTCGAGGCGGTAAACGTCGATAGGTCGAGCGCCGAGCTGGGCATTGTGGCCCTCAAGCCAGAGGCGGCCCTGTTCTGCGGTGAAGGCCGTCAGCAGGTGGCCCATGAGGGAATTCAGGTCCGTTAGTTGGAGCCGGTTCTCTTCATTCGGTGTGTCTTCCCCTTTGATCCACCGTCCCGGGCGGTCTTTGTTGACGCCGAGGAGGGCTGCCACAGCATTGTTTCCGAGAGCATTAACCAGTCGTTCCGTCACGGCTTGAGGGCCATAATCGCTACTGGCGTTGAATCCCGCTAGGCGTACGATCGCGGTCTTGGTGGCAGCCTTCCGTCGGATCGGACGACGCGCTGGTACCGGCTGGAATCGCTTGGGCAGGATGGCCTCACCGTTGCGAACCTTGACGGTAAAGGCCATACCGCCTGATTTCAGGACGACTGTCTGCCCTGGCTCCTTCGCAGCGCGCTCTTCCACAGGCTAAACACTAGTTGTATTGACCACGGACGTTAGTGACGCTCGGCGTGGTTCGGTGACATGAAGAAGACCTCCGGGTGGAGTGGGGCTTGTCTAGAGTCCAATTCCACGCACGGAGGTCTTCATGTCCCACCCTAACGCTCTTCTGACGCCCCGTGGCCGGCTGCAGCTCACGCAGTGTGTCGTTGACCAGTGTTGGAGTCTGCGCCGGGCCGCGGAACGGTTCCAGGTCTCGGTCCCGACCGCTGCGCGCTGGGCTGAGCGCTACCGCGAGCATGGACCGGAAGCAATGGAGGACCGCTCCAGCCGCCCGCACTCTTCGCCCCGGCGGACTGCCACGCGTACCGAGCGGCGGATCATCGCCCTGCGTGTGAACCGCCGGTGGGGCCCTGCCAGGATCGGTTATCTGCTGGGCATCCACCCCTCCACTGTCCATCGTGTGCTGTCCCGCTACCGGCTCGCGAAACTGGCCTGGCTCGATCGCGGCACCGGAAGGGTGATCCGCCGCTACGAACACGACAAGCCCGGGGACCTGGTCCACGTCGACATCAAAAAGCTCGGCCGTATCCCCAACGGCGGCGGACACCGGGTCCTGGGCAGGACCGCCGGGTGGAAGAACAAGACCGGCACCACGGCCAACCGCCGGCCCGGCTATCACTACCTCCACAACGCCGTCGATGACCACTCACGCCTTGCCTACAGCGAGATCCTCACCGACGAGAAAAAGGAAACAGCAGCAGCCTTCTGGTCCCGGGCCAACGCCTGGTTCAACGCCCACGGAATCACCGTCCAGCGCGTCTTGACCGATAACGGGAACTGCTACCGGTCCCGCGCTTTCGCTGAAGCCCTGGGCCCGGACATCAAGCACAAACGCACCCGCCCCTACCGGCCACAAACCAACGGCAAGGTCGAACGCTTCAACCGGACCATGCTCGAGGAATGGGCCTACATCCGCCCGTACCGCTCAGAGGCCGAGCGTGTCGCCGCTTTCCCCGACTGGCTACATGCCTACAATCACCACCGAGCCCACACCGCCCTCAAAGGTCAGACACCGGCCAGCCGCGTCACCAACCTCTCAGGTCAATACAACTAGTTGCGGGGCGGACCGTGCCAGAAGGCCTACTCCACCGCCGGCAGGACCCGCCGCATGACAACACGGGGCCATGCGCCAAGACCTTGAAGCGCCTCCGTCTCGACGAGGCGGCGCATTGCTTCAGACCACGATGACTCCGGCAACTCTACGAAACCAATCCGGGCGTAATACGGGCCATTCCATGGGACATCGCGGAAGGTCGTCAGGGTCAGCTCCCTGAACCGGTGGCTTGCAGCCCACCGTCCTGCTTCTTCGATCAGGTCCTTGCCGATTCCCTGTCGTGCGTGTTGGGGATGCACCGTGACCTGGGCGATGTGCGCAGCCCCATCCATCTCATCAATGAGGATGTAAGCAATCGGGTGGTCCATTGCATCGGCGGCGATCCAAGCCCGGCCAGCGTCGGCGTAACGCCTCAGCTCATCCAGGGCCGGCGGATCATCGTCCGCGATGGCGTCCATCCCCAAGGCCCTAAAGGCCTCGCCAGCGAGAATCTCAACGGTCTGCAACGACTCCAGGTCTGATGTTCGCGCTCGTCGGATCACTCATCAAGTCAAGCATGCTGGGGTTCATTTGAAGTGCCAAGGCTGCAGCCCGGCCCAGAGGAGTCTTCGCCTTCACTTCGTGTTGTCCGGCTCTTCGGGCCCAATACGGCACGCGATTATTCCAGCTTGTGAACGCGCCCCGGGGTCGGACCGCCGGCAGACTTCCCTAACTTGGAAGCCGGCTCTTGCCAGCCTGTCCGCCATCACTTCTGGGGATAAGAAGTAGGCCGTTGCGACGGCATGCGCAAACGGCGCACCGTCAGGTCCCTCGAAGAATCCCAAAAGGAGACTTCCTCCGGGCGCGATGCTCCGTCCGAACTCGTCGAGAGCGGCCTCGAGGTCGTGGGGCGAAAGGTGAATCAGGGAGTACCAGGCGAGGACGCCTCCAAGGTGACCATCCGGAACTCCAAGGTCAGCGAACGAGGCGACCCGGAATGGAACATCCGGGAATCGGCTCCTGGCGTGCTCGACAAACACCTGCACCAGATCGATACCTTGGACGTCAGCCCCCAGGCCCTTGAGGAAATCAGTCCAGTGCCCGGGACCACAGCCGGCATCTATCACAGGGCCGCGCACAGCCTGCGCCCAGCGCCCAATTAGCTCCCGGTCCTGCTCATGCGCCCGCTCGACCTCCCCGAACAAGGCGACGTACTCCGCCGCCCGGTTGGAATAGGCCGCACCAACGTCAGATTTCATCACCCTGTTGAGCCTATATGAGCCTACGCGGCCGCTATCGCAGGGCTGCTTGCAGTCTCTCGGAGAGCTCCGTGAGGGATTCCCGCCATTCCGGTTCGTCAGCGTCGTCCCACAGTTCAGCGAGCTCGGAGTCTTCCCCTGCCACCCGGGCAACAGCCTGCAGCGCGAGCTCCACGTCCGCCGGGCCGAGATCCTCCCCGTGGGCGGAGAGCCACGCCTCAGCATCCTCCGGTAGATCACTTCCGGGGCTTCCCTGGGAGGCCGACGTGATCTCCGCAGCGGCAATCGCGACACTGCCCTCCGGCGCCTCCAGGTACCCTTCCCCGGGGCTGGTCAGCGCAGCCCGGACAACCTCCGCACCGCCGCCGTTGAGGCCGTCGAGCCAGTCCAGTGCGTCGTCATTCTCGAAAGGCAAAAAGCCCCACGCGCCCATCTGTCTTCCCCTCTGGTAGTCATTCAACTGTGGAGCATAATAGGGCGGCAGCTACTGCGGAAGAGTGAAGAAGCTCTTCGGGCCGTCTGCGCCCAGCAGATATGAGCGGGCCGTTTAGCCGTCGCTCACGCGCCCGGATGCCGGTAGGCTTCGGGCATGGGGTTCCTTGGGGGGAAACGGGTCCGTGGCATGGTGCTATTGCTGGTCGTTGCCAGCTCGGCAGGCTTGAGCGCGTGTTCATACACGGACGATGAGGCGGGACTTGCCACCGCCCCGCCGGCATCAACTTCCCGTCCGGCCCCGCCTCCCCCACCGAAGGCCGATCCCGCCCTCGCCGAGAAGCAGGCAGCTAACCAATCGCAACTGGACCGGATCCTTGGCCCCCGGCCCGCTGCTCTCGTTTTTGGCGGCTCGGGCGGGCTGGGAGGCGACGGGCACCGCACCTCGCTGTCTGGCATACCAGGCGGACGCTACAAGGTGACCTCGGCATGTGTCGGCATCACAGATGCAACCCTCCTCATCGCGCAGCCGGACAGCAGAGGAGGAACAACCCACGAACTCGCACTCAAGTGCGGAACAGCCAGCACCATGACCGTGAATCTCGACGTAGGCAAGGTCTTCGCCCATCTGGTGCCCATGACCACCGAGCGGAGTAACGCGGCCGTCGCCGGTTTCTGGATGGTCCCGGCCCCGTCACCATGAATACCGTCCACCAGGAAGAGCGCATGAACCACGAGATGTTCCGGTACCTGCCTTGGCCGTTCGAGGGCGACACCTTCCCGCCAGCCCTTGGCGCCGCCATCATGCGGACCGTCCTGGAAGGAGCCCGTCCGGCACTTCAGGTTTTGCACGAACCCGAGGGCGGCTGGGCCATCTCCGACGGCGAAGCAGATCCGAACGCTCCGGGAGCGTTGATTGCCACACACATCTGGCACGTCGTCTCGGCAGACCCTTCCCTCGCGCAGCTGGCAGCCATGCCACCCGGCACGCAGGCGGATCGCCTAACCCGTGACGACCCGTGGGAGTTCCGAGCATTCAGCTGGGACGAGTGACGGCTGTGGTCGCGGCTCCCGGTGTGAGAGCCGACACCGAAAACGCGGCAGGCTGCGTCAGGCAACCGGTGGCTGCAGAACAGTCTCGCGGATTTGCTGGAGGCACTCCGGACTGGCGGCAATTTCGACGGTGCCACCGCTGGTTTTGTAGGTCATGACCATGAACATCCGCTGGGTGACGTGCTTGGCGTCCTGTCGGTTCAGCCGGCGCGGCACGGACACGCCTTCGAGCCCTTCCAGAACCGATGGGCGACCGGAAGGTTCGAGAGTGTCATAGACGGCCGGCTGAAAATCAATGCGACCTGGTGACAGGGTGGCGACACCCATATTCCAGATGCCGCTAAGAGACCCCGGCCGGGCCTCCGGATACCTCAGATAGACCAGGCGTTGCCCATGCTCGGTGAGTCTGTCGGAGGTCCGCCTCAGCCGCCTTACAGTGAAGTACCAGATCAGTGCGGTGCTGATCGACCCCATCGTTGCACTGAAGAGAGCATCATCCAGCCGACCTCCGATGACAAGACTAACGGCCAGCCCAGTACCCCAACACAGGACAAGAGCCATCACAAGCACTAAAACGGGGTGTCTGCTGCCCCACTTCTTCATGGGCCAATACTAGGCGCGACAGCAGCCATGCTGCCTACGCTGACGGCTGTCCGCCAGCCCGTAGAAAGACCTGGCGCCCAAGGGGCCTTCTATCCTCTATTGCGTGAGGGTAAAGAAGCTCTTCGGGTCGTCAGCGCCGAGCAGGTCGTGGTGGAACGGGATGGCGTCCACCGGGCGGGTGTCGGCGAACAGGACCGCCACGGTCCGGGAGTGGACGACGGTGTAGCGGGTGAGGCCGTCCAGCCAGGAATGGATCCCGGTGTACTCCTCGACGTCCAACCCGTCACCGAGCAGGCCCCGCTCCGAGAGTAGGTTGTAGACAACATTCCAGGCGCGATCCATCAGATCGTTGATCGCCGCTTCCACAGTTGGAGCCGTCATGGATTCATGGTCTCTCCGGGGACTGACATAGCCGGTGAAATTGGCGGGCGTGTCACTCCTCCGGGACGCCAGAATCCTTCTCATCCTTGAGCTCACCGGCGGCGATCCGCTCAGCGGTGCGGCGGTACGCCTCGGCGATGTAGTCCTCGACGTCGTTGACCCCGATGCGCCAGAGACCCCGGCCCCCGACCTGAATTCCGCGAAGCTCTCCCGTGCTGAGCAGGGCCCGTATCTGGCTCGGTGTCACGTTCAGCTCTTCGGCCGCCTGCGAGATGGTCAGAAAGCGGCGGGAGCGGGGTTCGTCGGTCACGCGTTCATCCTATGCACGGCAACCGCCCGCCCCCCTGCCAGTCGTGACGGCGGGGGCTCGGCGGTAGTGGTTGCAAAAGGTTGGAGCCCAGGCGTAGTAGTCTGACCCTCGACGGGTTTTCGAGTGACCGTTGGCTACGCCCTCCGACTGGGGCGACAGCGAAGAAGGAGCGCGGCTCTTGCTCGAGCAAGAGCACTGCATCCAATTTCCAGACACGCATCCTGTTTTCTGAGTCGGCAGGAAATACGGAGGATCCCCGTGCCTGCATCAGCCACATCCCGACTCGCCCGACTGCGTTCCCACGCCACCGGCGAAAGTCACCAAAAGGCCCATCAAGCGGTCGACCAGGTTCCACCCGGACACCCGGTCCTAACGGAGCCGACCCCTTCGCAGGAGCAGTTGGAGGGGGCCATCTTTGACAAGATGCATGCCCTTCGATTCATCCCGCGTCATCAGCGTGATGCTTGGGGTTTCAGACCATTCGGCATCCGCTCAGTAGTACCGTCGCCAGACAGGCTGGTGATAGAACTGGAGGCAGGCTCGGCTTATGAAGAATTCGTCAGGAACATAATGCCTGTCATCGAGCACGTTGAAGATGACCCGGTTCCCGAGATCTACGGTGTTCCGGGCCTCCGTCGGCGCCCCCACGAACTCGGATTGAGTCTATTTCGCCCTGGCCTGACAGGGGAAGTGGTCGTCACCGGGATGTCCGTCGGAGAATGGGAAGGCACTCATGCCGCAGAGTTCTGCGGGCCGCATGCCGCCGTTTGTCCGGCCACGTCGCATCCAGGGGAATGGACCGAGGCGGAGGAGAACCATGCGCGGTCAATGAAAGCCCGGTTCGGCGCTCTGGCCTTACGGCACCAGCATGACGACTACATCCTCCAGAGCGCCATGTTCCGGCGAATTGGGCTCCTGAACCGGCTCGGTTCGCGCTCAACGACAACATGGAGAAAGGCCCGGCATCCCGGCATTGTCGTGGAACTCTACCAAGATGAATACAACTTCGATTCCCACGAGAGCTTCATCAGGGAAATGACGTCCCCGCATATGTCGCCCAAACTTACTTGCGTAGACCGGCGGATTTGGCCAGATCGAAACTACCGATTCATTGAATTCGCGACACCGAGAAGTGAAGGGTCTATTCAGGTCCGACTGGCACCGGCCTGAAAAGCCACACAAGCAGAAGGTCCCGCCGTCGAGGAGGCCGGGACCTTCTGCTTGTGACCAACGTCTTGCCGCTAGTAGCCGCTCGGCTGGTCGAAACGCTGACCGGCCGGGTCGGGGCCCAACACGGCGAACACGAACAGGATGATCGCGCCGGCGAACGGGATCAGGCCGAGCAGGACCAGCCAGCCGCTCTTGTTGCTGTCGTGAAGCCGGCGGACGGTCAGCGCCAGGGACGGGACGATCGTGCCCAGACCCCAGATGACGAGCAGAATCGTGCCAATTCCCGCGCCGGGGCCGGGGATGGTTCCGTTGACCGTGGTCGTGCTGCCGGCATTGATGAGGATGTTCAGGATGATGCCGACGACGACGGACACGAGTGCCCACCACCAGTATTCGCTGCGGCTGGCCCGGCCGGAGAACGTGGCGTACTTCTTGAAGAAACGCTTCACGGCGGCCGGGAACGGCGCGCCGTAGTAGGGCGCCCAGAGCGGCGGCTCGCCCTGCCAGGACTGCTGCTGCGGCTGCTGGGACGGGTAGGGCTGCTGGGACGGGTACTGCGGATAGCTCAAGGTTTCCCCCATGAGTCAGAGTGATGAGACGAGCTCATCGTACGGTCGGCGGCAGACGAAAAGCCTGATCAGCCCGTAAATTTACGCCGAATTTCCCTGCGGGACGATGAGAGATCTCATCGACCGGCGCGGCGGTATCCCCGGTCCGCCAGACCGCCAATAGCTCCGGCCAACGCGGCCGGGAGCGCGACGAAAGCGGCCAGATGCCGTGCCAGGCTGTACGGCATGAACAGGGCGATCCCGCCGACCAGGATGGCAAGTGCAGCCACGCAGGCCGTCACCCAGTGCGGGTGCCCCCGCAGGAACGACCAGACAGCGGCCGCCAGCGACGCCGCAGAGCCGCACAGCAGGTACAGGCTGCCCACCCGCGCGTCCTCCACAAGACCGGGTTCGGGGATGAAGCCGAAGAACATTGACCTCAGCAGGCCACTGACCATCAGGACGATGGACGCCAGCACAAGAAGCGTCCAGAGGAGGGTGCCGGGCCATCCGCTGCGGCGGGCTTCAGCAGGCGACTGGCTCACTGTCGCCCCTCAAGCCGATGGAGCGTTCGTTTCCCGGCGCCCAAGGAGTTGCGGGGATCAGCCATCGTTGGGCTTCCCCACGCGGCTCCTGATGTCGTCGAGAACTGCCAGGTCCTCAGCACTCGGTTCCGTGCGTGCGACGGCCAGTATCTGCACCATGTAGTGCAGGTCGACACTGCTGATCGTGTACGTGTCGGTGTCGACCGTGAGGGTGCCCGTATAGCTAGGGTCCTCCAGGTTCGTCAGTGCCACCGTCAGCGTGCCGGACTCCTCCAGGATCTGCCGGCTCGCATCCATCTGCCAGTCATCATGTTCCCGGCCCAGGAACGTCGAGTGCCGCGGCAGCACCAAGGACCAGGGGGGACGCCGCGGCAAGGTACGGCCCCTGCCAGGAGCCTCCTCGACCGCGCCGGATTCCAGTTCGAAGCGTATGCCCCACGGCGCCGAGAGGACCCGGGGGCCGCCGTCGAAGGTGACGTCCCAGAAACCCTCCGGGAAGTACCGGAACGATCCGGTCTCGCCTTCCAGCCCTGCCGCCTTATCGAACCGGGTGGCAAAGTCACCGGCGATAAATCCTGGTTCTGCGTGGGCCAGGAGGCCGATCAACTGCTGTTGGTTAGGGATCATCGATTGATGGATCAGGGCCGGGAGGTGCGCTCATCGATCATCCGGTCGACGGTCTCATCGTCCGGGCAGGGCTGGTCATCGAAGGGGCATTTTCCGGAGCCCAGCACTCCCCCGCGGGCCTGGACGACCTCCACGCACATCGTGCAGAACGTCGTCGGGTTCTCCAGGATCACAGCCTCCGGTTCCTCGTAGCCGCAGACCGCTTTGCGCCAGTCCAGGTCCCGGCAGCAGACAAAATGCGCCAGCTCATCCGGGTTGCTGTCGAGTCTGTACTTCACTTCCCACGCCGGAACGCGAACCAGTTCCATGGCTCCGCCGTCCTGGATCTCAGCGGGATTCTCAGTGGATGCCCCCATGACCACCTCTTTCTTTGCCGCCATGCTATCCGCGAGCCTGCTCCCGGAACAGGGTTTACTGGCTTTCCCCAAGGTCCGGTCGTGAAGCTTGGTCCGGCCGGAAGGTGCTCACTCTTACCGCCCCGGCCGCCGTGGCAGCGGCTAAGCTGCCTGTTCCTGAAGCTGCAGCCGCACCCAGCGCCGTGCACACAGCTTCAGTGGCGGCACACCGTGAACACAGCGCAAACCTCTACTGTTTCTGCGCCCCAAGGTAAATACTGGAGGTGGGAGAACCCCATCCCTTCAGGTTGCCCAAAGCAGTTTGTCAGTGGCTGAGAGCGTCCCCAGCCGTCGGAACTCGGCGAGAAGGCTCCGGCCGCCGCCGCCCACGCTGACAGGCGTGGACCGTTCACATAAAAGGTTCAGTAGCACCGTGAGGTGAAATTATGTCCGACTTTGCGGGCCAGAGACCGTTCGAGGGAGCAGGAACCGCGCTGTTCGTCCGCGGCGGCCTCGCCATCCTCTTCGCCATTGCTGTGATGATCTGGCCTGGTGCCACCGTCCTGGCCCTGATTTACCTGTTCGGCTTCTACGCCGGGATGGATGGAATCACGAACATCGTCCATTACTTCTCCGACCGCCCCCGCCGGTCTGCCTGGGCGCTCGTCGGAGGGATCGTGTCCGTGCTTGCAGGCATCGTCGCCTTCGCGTGGCCAGCGGCCACAGCTGTGTCGCTGGCGGTGGTGATCGGCGCCTGGGCCCTCGTCCTGGGCGTGACCCAGATCGCACTCTCCCTGGAGGCGAAGAAGATGTTGAAATCCTGGTGGACCTGGCTGGCCAGCGGTATTGTGACCGCACTGTTCGGCCTCTACGTCCTCATCCTTCCGGGCGCCGGCATCCTCAGCCTCCTTGGACTGCTGGCAGCGTTTGCCTTCCTGTTTGGCATTCTGCTCCTGACAGCCGGCTTCCAGCTCCGGGGCTTCGCGGCCGGAGCGGCGTCAGGGCATCGCGGGGCCACGCCCTCGACCCCCTAGCGCCCAGCCACCACAACTTAAACGCCGGTGGGCAGAACCCGTTCTCGGGGTTCTGCCCACCTCCCAGTCTGACGATGCTGCTCCCGACCAGTGGTCTGGGATTTGGGATTAGTGGCGATCGCAGCATGGTTTGACCCAGCCCGCCTGTGTGTCTTCCCTCAGATCACGGTGCCCCCTGCGGTTCAGGCCGGTTGTGCCACTGCGAGTGGCAACCACTCCGGCCTGTCGGCGCCCATGGGCTGAAGCACTGTAGTGGTGAAGCCCTGCGGCAGTGAGGTGAATTCGATCTGATCGGTCATTCCTTGGTACGTCCCCAGTGGGGTCTGTGCGGTGAACAGTTCGGGCGGGATGGCCGCGTGTTCTGCACTGCTCCCTGCTGTGGCGGCAGCGAACTCCTTGTCGAAGATCCCCAAGGAAATCAGCCACAGACAGATGCGGGTGAGTGAGACGCGGACGCGGTAGGAGCCGCCTTCGACGGCTCGGCGGCGGAGCGCTTCCAGTATCCCGACCGTTCCGAACCAGCCGACGATGTTGTCGACAATCGGCAGCATCGGTGGCATCTTCGGGTCTTCGAGGGTGCCACCGAGGGCGAAGATCCCGCTGACGCAGGCGCCGATCTCGTCGAATCCGGGGCGTGTGGCCCATGGCCCTTCGGCGCCGTGCAGCAGCACCTGAGCGTGGATCAGGCCCCGGTGGCCGGCTGCGACCTTCTCCGCGGTCAGGTTGACCTGTTCAAGGTGTCCGGGGTGGCGGTTGGAGAAGAAGACATCTGCTTCGCGCAGCAGCTCGTCCATCTTGGCGCGGTCGTCGCCGCTATCGGACAGGTACGTCGATCGCATGCCGACCTGCGTGTCCCAGTAAAACATTTCAACTTCACTGTCGTCGGGGCGCCACACGTTCAGAACGTCCGCCCCGAAGGATGCCAGGTCGCGGCCCATCCCGGAGCCGGCAATCACATGCCCCATTCCCAGAGCCCGGATGCCTTCCAGCGGCGTAGACGCACCGGGCGCCAGCGGCTGCGGGTCGCCGTTGGCGATCTTCTCGACGGAGATGAGTGGCATGTGCTGCAGCACCTGCTGGTACTGCAGCTCCTGGAGGAATTCCTCGGTCGAGCGCACCTTGGCGATGATGATGCCGGCAGCAGCGGCCGCTTCCTCGAGTTCATCGGCGTCCCGGTTGGCGATGGCCTCGTTGACGGCCTTGCCGTTGTCCGCGCAGTCGAGGAGCGTCAGGGCCTTTTGGTGGAGCCCCGGGTAGACGTTGAGCGCAACCACGTGCCGCCCGTCCCGGGTGGCACGGAAGAACGGCAGTTCACCGAACGGGTTGTACTTATTCCCTTTAACGGATGGCGGCCGGCCGTTGATCTTTTCCCAGCGCCCGTCCGCGAACCCGGAGAACCGTTGGAACGCCTTCCGAACGTCGATGGCGATGTCCTGGTCGCCGCCGCCGCGGTCGCGCCAGACCGCTGAAGCGGCAACACCTTTGGCACCGAGCGCTACCGCGGCCGCAGCCCCGAATTGGAACGGGCTGGCGATCAGCGGGTCGGCGCCGCCGTAGAAGCGCACGTTCCCACCGGCGTCCTTGACGCTGAGACCGACAGTAGCCAGTACATCGTCGAGGACTGCGGCGAAGTCGAAGTCTGTTGATGTGAGGGGGTTGTTGATGCTGTGCCTGAGCCGGTCCGTGAGGCCTGACACTGCTTGCCCCTTGCCGTTGCCGTTCATTGCTGCTCCTTTCATGGGATTAGTCCGCAGTCCCTAAGACACGTAAGACGCCTTTGGTCCAACGGCCTCCGCGCACCGCCAATGGAAACCACCGGTCGATCCGTGGGGACTGCTGGTTCTTGTGTGAGGATGAGTACCGCCTTGCGGAGGTCGCGGTCCCGGATCACGGTTCATCGCGGCATCTCAACGCATCGGTCCTCAAGATTCATGCTAGATTTGCCGACCCTGTTTGGGAACCACGATTTTGACGAGTTGACCCCTCGCCCGGCCAGCACCGTCCGGAGGTGCGGCCCGTTGCCGCTTCTACCACCTCCCCGGCGGGGCCGAGTGGGCCCAGCCCTCATTCCATCAGCCCTCCCCGTCGACTCGCCGGCATTCCGGGACGCGATCCGGAGGAACAGCGCCTGGCCTCAACGCCACGGGAACAGCGACCGAATGACCCGTGGGCCGGGCTTCACGGCCTAATGGTCGCCCTGCTGCTTGTTTTCGCTGCCGGGACGGCCAATTCTGGGACCAGGAAGAAGCTCGTCGCGCCTGCCTGCTTTACGTCTGGGGTCAGGCCACCAATAGGCTGGGCCTATGGCGACCAGGTAGCGGAAATCCTTGTCTGATTTCGAGCGGGACCTGAAGTCCGCAGATGGCGCCCGCGTTGAAGTGATGCGGCAATGGGCAAGTGATCGTGAGGATTCCGCCGATGTTCCGGGACGGTCGGGCGCCCAAGGCCAGACGACATTTCAGGTTGGTGCGGGTCTCAACCGAACAGGAACGCGGCGGCGACCCGCTGTGAGTGGAGGCACCTGAACGGTAACTGGCAGGATTGGCCCGTGGACAGGAAACGCTGGGAGGCAGCTCCAAACCCGGAGTGGGTACTGATGTACCGGGGCGGCCTCGCGCGCGCCCAGATCGTGAAACTGGTCGGCGCCGTGTCATCCACGGTCGGCTACCACCTGGACGTCGCCCGGAAAGCAGACCCGGAACTGCAGGCTGCGCACGAGACTGCCGCGGCACTACGAACCACTCACGCCCCCACTGCGGGGGGTTTGGAGCATCTTAGGGAAGTGGTGACGTTCGTGCGGACGACGGGTCGCTTCCCCTCCAGAGCCACTACCAGCGAAACAGAGCGGACCTTGGCTGCTTGGCTGACGCACCGGCGGGCGGAAGCCCGCGATGGGACCCTGGCCCCGGCTTACCGGGACGGTCTGGCGGTGCTTGACGGGTGGAAGATCCCGTCCCGGGCAGAGTCTGACGAAGCGCGCTGGCAGGAGCGGCTCGCCGCCCTGGTCGAGTACCGGAACGCCGGCAACGACTGGCCCCGGCACAAGGCTCCGGCGACAGGGCTCGAGCACGACCTCGGCGTCTGGCTGCACTTCCAGCGGGCCAAGCTGCACCGCGGTGAACTGGACGAGGCCAAGATCAGAGAGCTGGACCGCGCTCTCCCCGGTTGGAGTGAGGGCAGGAAACGCGGACGGAAGCCGCACCGGGCCGGGAGTTCGCTATGAGACGCAGGCCAGCTGCCGCTATCTGGACTCGGAAGACTGAAATCAGCCGTTATCCCGACCCGGCAGCGGCGCGCCGTTGAGGAACGCCTCGTACTCGACCCGCACATCCTCATCGATTTCAGGTTGCCGGCGGCTGTACCGGGCATCCGTACGATCCCGTTTCGGACCGGAAATCCAAAACTCCTCGCCATTGTCGATGTCGTAAAAGTTTGCATCGAAGTTGGCGCGAGCGAGTCCGGTGACCCTCTCCAAGGTCCGCCCGCGGAAGTACGCAGTCCTCCAGGTCTTTGAGAACCGCAGCCTGGTGATCCATGCCGGCCCCTGATCCGTGTTGTAGCCGCTCTTCAGCTGGACGTACATAATCCTTTCGGGCATGGCGACATGGTAACTCCGGCCCTACTCCACCGGGACAGCACGCTACCGTCCTGTTCGAATCTCAGCGCGGGCGGTGGCCTACGAAACCTTGGAAGAACCTTGGGAGACCCCCTCAAAAAGGGGGCAAAAGCGAGCTTCGACTCTCAGGTCGCACCCGCATTTCCTAGTGTCCTCGAAGCAGAATGGTCTTGTCGCTGAAGCACAGGTAGCCGCGAACCGCAGCTTCAGCTCGCCGGGCCCGGAACGCGTTCCCCCCTTGCACTGCGGGCCCGGCGGACAACCTCTTTCAGGTGATGGCCAGGACGGGGACGTATTGATGCCAGCCGAGACGCTTAGGCCAACGCCCCGCAGCCGGCGTGAGAAGGCCTGCCACTGGCTGGCAGACGGGGTGTCTTTCCTCGCGGTCCTTGGTGCCAACCTCGTTTGGCCGGACACGGGCTTTTGGTCGGCCCTTCTGGTGGCCGTGGTCTTCCCGCTGCTGGTGCTTCTGCTGTTCGGCGGGCTCGCGACCCCTGCACGGAAGGCGCGCCTGGCCCTGGACGCCGAACGCGGCCTGATCGAATGCGCGTCCCGCCAGCCCAAGGCACCTCCGGGATCACTGCAGGACCGGTGGAAGCCCGGCTATGCGGAGGTTCGTCACGGGCACATCAGGTTCCAGGCACTGTACGGGGACATGGAAGAGGCTGCCGGGCCGATCAACGTCTTCCAAGTTCTTTCTTCACCCCAGCCGGTGCCGATGCCGCAAAAGCGGCCTGCGGACGTCAAACGGGGCTGGAAGATTGTCAGCATGGACACCGACCAGGGACCGCTGCAGCTTGCCGCCAGTCAGGCATCGTTGAGTCTGCTCGACAGGCTGTGGCCATGACCGCGGAGGACGGCAAGGACGGCCACAAATACGAATGGCAATCCTGGCCGCCCGACTCGCTTGAGGGCATGCCGCCCAAACGCCGCCGCCTGGTCGCCTGGGGACTCCTCTGGTTCCTCCTCGTTGGCTGGCTGTTCGGGGAAGTCCTTGAGGCAGTCGGCATGCCGCAGCCGTGGCGCTCACTGCTCATGGTCGCCGGCTTGGTTGCCGTCTTCGGGCCCCTAATCCGCGGAGCATCCCAGGAAACCCGGCAACTGCGCGCCGAAGGCATCGATCTTCCCTCTTACCCGGTTTCGCGCAAGTCCCTGGTCACGAACGCGGTCATCACCGGGGTTGCCTGGGTCGGGTTCGCGGTATTCGCGGCTGCCGGCCAACCACCGGCGGTCGTGCTCCCCGTTGCTTGCACGGGCTGGCTCTTCTACTTGTTCTGGCGATGGCGGGCCTCCCGAACCTAGCCCTCCGGATCGCTCAGCCGACCGTGACCCTGGCCGGGTAGGTGGTGGTGTCGTAGGCGAGCATCATGGCATCTGAGCTGGCGGAGCCCACGGCGACGCGGATCTGCAGCACCCTGTTGCTCGGCAGGTTGATAGTTCCGAGGTCGATGTCGGTGGGCACCCAAGTTGTGCTGCCGCCGCTCCAGCTGCCCTGACTGGTGATGGTTACAGGAGTGCCGGCCGCCGTACAGTTGTTGCTGCCCGGGTTGCAGATGTAGAGGCCGACGGTGAGGCTGCCGGTCTTGGTGGGGCTGAATCCCTTCATTGCCGTCCACAGCCGCGCTTTGGCGTTGCCCGATATGACCGTCGTTGCCCGTGGCATCATCCACGACTGCAGTGAGGCGCCGAGGGGCGCGTCCAGTCCCTGTCCGATCCCCTTGGCGATCAGCAGGCCAGGGTCGGTGTCATGGGCCGTGTCGTAGTTGTAAAGCGTCGTCAGGGTTGGCGCTGTTGACGTGAGCTCCAGCGGCGTCGTCGTCGATGGTCCTGGGCTGTCGTTTGGCGCGTTCGTCTTCAGGTAGAAGATGTTCGCCGCCGCGGCCGCAGTGCTGATCAGGTTTTGGTGGTTCACGCTGGAGGCAGCGAACGCGGCGCGGGTCGGTTTCGGTGCCAGCCACACTCCAGCCGCTGCCAGGGAGACTGCCACCACGATCCCGACTGGCACAGCCCACTTCCGCACCCCACGCGAGCTGGGCCCCTTCGGGCCATTCTGGTCATCCGGGCCGTCCAAGGGCTCGTCCTTCTCGGGAACGTGCCACGGGTCGTGCTTCTTGAGCAGGCCGTACCGACTGAGGAAGCCCAAGAGGATAACCACGAAGACGGCGGCCGCAGCGAGCATCGGCTGGCCGTTTTGGATCCAGACCGCCGGCAGACCGATGGCCGGCACCAGGAGCAGGCCTTTGCCGATCACCGCGTCGTGACGGACCGGGGACACGTCCGGCTGTCCGTTCGCGTCGCCTTTGGTGCGGTAGCTGCCATCGGGGCGGATGTCGAGGGTGCGGTGGGTGATGAGACTGCCGGGTTTGTTCGGGTTCTTGAAGGTGATGACGGTGCCGGGCTTGATCGGGTGCTCCACCGGGGCGACGAGCACGATGTCGCCCGGCGCGATGCGCGGCATCATCGACCCGGAGGTCAGCACCACCCGGTCCCAGCCCATCACCAGGGGCAGGACGGTGGCAGCGAGGACCAGCCCCGCCAGCGCGCTCACCACGGTCAGGGACACCAGGCCCACGGCAAATTTCAGCCGTCGCACGTCATTCCCTCCATTGAATGGTCACGCCGGCGGGGCCGGCTAGGTCCGCTGCTGGCGGTTACGGGCGGTTGGTGGTTGCCACGTCCTTGCCCTGGGCTTCCCAGGTGAAGTCCACGGCGGCGCTCTTGCCCTGGTACTGGGCCAGGTTGGACACCGTCATGCTGATCCGGTAGCTCTTGGTCGCGCCCTTGACCGCGTTGGTGTAGCCGCCGAGACCATTGGCGTAGGTGCCGTGGCCGGCGCTAAGGTCGGCAAGGGTGCCGGTGTACTGCGAGGTGCCGCCGGTGAAGCCGGTGCAGTCAAAGCCTGTGCCGCCGGTGGCCCCGGATCCGACCTCTACCGTGGTGGCCAGGCCTGCGGCCAGATCACCGGAGGCGATGGTTTCGAGCTTGATGTCGGAGGTAAGGGAGCCGTTGTAGGCGACGTTGACGCAGCGGGTGACGGTCTGGCCGCCGTTGAGGTTGCCGACGTTGAACATGGCGGTGCTGGAGCCGTCGTTGGTCAGCACCACGGTGCCGGATTCGACAACGTTGCCCTTGCTGTCTGTGCTGGCGGTGAACGCAGCGGACGAGCCCTGGACAAGGAGGACGCCGACGGCGGCGAGGCCGAGGGCACCCGCTCCGAGACGCAGAAGGTTAGCCGGGACGGCAGCGGGCAGTGCTTTCATAAGAATCCCCCAGAGGTGATAAGTGGTCGGCGTTCATTTACTGGTGCTGAAGCTGAGCATTCCAAGTCGACCTCGGGTTTCAATCTGGATCGCATCAAGATCGGCTCAAGAGTCACCAGCGTCCGTGGCCGACCTGTTCTTGCGTGCCGATCTTGATCAAACCTTGAGGAAAAGACCGCTCGGCCCTTGATGAGCGAGCGGGACACTGAGCCCGGCCGTGCAGCAGCGACGCGGCCATTTTTTGATTGACAGGAACCACATGACCCTCGGCCCCACCCCGGCCGCCCTACGCATGGAAGCCATCATGATCGACACTTCCCTGCCCGCTTATGACCCGCTGGCACTGATGTCGCTCGCCCACGAGGCAGGCGAAGCAGTCGCCCGGCGGTTCCTCGACCATTACCTGGAATTGTTGCCACACCGCCACGCCCGAACCCTCCAAACCCTCACCTGCGGGGATGCCGAAGAGGCGATGGACGCCGTCCTCAGCCTGAAAGTCGCCTCCGCAATCGTGGGCGCAGCCCAGCTCAGCGCCTTCGGCCAAAATCTCCAGGACCAGCTCAAGTCCGGCAGCGTCGACAACATTACGGACATCGCAACGGAGCTCGATAGCCTGGTGGCTGCTTTCAATGGGGCGGTGCCCCGCCTGTAACAGAACAAGCCCCTCCACCGTCAGGGCTCCGGGGCAGTGAGAGGAGACTGGCGATGCAACTCGAGCCAGTGAACACCAACAGCCCTGGCACCTTCGAACCCGTCCCGGCTCCGAACTGCCGTAGCCGGGCATCCGCGCCGGCGCGCCGGCCGACGACCCTGCAATATCCCTGGCGGGGATTCCAGCCACCTTCCCCGTATACCCGTTCATCCGATGGCCCGACGGTAACTTCAGGGGCCGGCGGCGGCTGGGTGGGAGTTGCCCGGTCTCAGAGGCGCTCCCCGCCGCCGGCCCTGGAACTATTGAACAGTGGAAGTTCGCCCATCCGCGCGGGAAGCCCTTACGTGTTTCGCCGTTGCCGCGCCTACGGAGTCGCGCCGGTGGAAGATTCCGCGAGCTGTTGTGTCAGCCAGCCGAGCTGACGGCCGATGCCCATCCCCTTCATGGGGACCTCGTAACGCCACTGGCTGCCGTAGACGGCATACCGGTACTGCTCGCCTGCCAGGACAGTGAGCGTAACGTCCTCAAGTCCGATGAGTTCGGCGGCCAACTGCTCCTGGACCCGTTCACACCAGGCCGGGATCGGTGGGGACGTGCGGCGGCTGGCGCCCAGCCGCATGTCGTAGGGCTCCAGGACCGTATCGGGGTGAACCAGACCGTGCTTGGCGCTCAGGATGTACCAGCGGTCGCACGTCTGCTCCGCGTAGGCCGACGCTTTCTTAAACAGCGAGGAGACATACAGTTCCCGGGCAGGCGCCGGACGGCGCAGCTTCTGCGAGGCGCAGCCGACCAGGCCGACTCTGTGGAGTTGGATTCCCATGCCCAGACGCATGCGAAGACCCCACCGGCACTCTGATGTGACTAGCGACACATCAGCCTTTACCATGGAGCCAGCATCGCCATGGGCAAACGGCACACGAAACCATCCGACGAGCCCGCCTGGCGGCATCACTTTCTCAGCCGGGGGGCAACACGCATGTCATCAGTCCAGTTCGACCGTGTCGGGGACAACGTTTCCGTGGATCTGCTCGGCGAAAGCATCGTACGGGTCGTTCTGAAGCCAGGGGCACGGATGACCGCGGACGACGGGGCACGCGCCAGGCAGGAGCTCCTGGCCCTCACGGGAAGCAAACCCTCCGTGGTGCTGCTGCAGATCACTGGCGTCGGCTCCGTCACCCCGGAAGCGGTCAGCGTTTACAGCGACGCCAAAACAGTCCGGGCCTTCGCCATCCTGGGCTCAACCCCAATGGACCAGGACGTCGTCCGCGGGTTGCTGGGCCATCACAAGCCGGCGTGCCCGACCGAATACTTCACAGACCTGAATAGCGCCCTGCACTGGCTGCTCCAGCACATACCCGCGTAGGAATAACCCGCAGGCTTCAGTCCGGGCGGCCAACGACCAGTGGAACACCGGGGGTTGCTCAGTCCTCGTGCCGGAGGGCGGCCCGGAGCCGGGCGGAGCGTGAACCGATCCGGTTCGTCTGGCCGGTCCGATGCTTGCGGGCCTTCTGGTCTGCGTGGGTGCCGGAAGCACCGGAGGCGGCGAACTGAACCCGCTGCCGCACCAGCTCTGCCGGCAGCGCGAATCCGGGCTTTCGCTTCTTACGGGCAGGCATGGGAGGGCGTCCTTTCAGGGATGGTTTAGCGGGCACGGTGAGCCCTTCTCCTCCGAATGTGTGCGGCAGCCCGGCCCGCCGTCGCCGGTGCACCATGTGTTCGACGCTACCCGGCGACGACGCCGCCTTCGACCAACGTAAGCGTGGTGGCTGAGTCCGGCGCGGTGTCGATGGCTTCCTGGACGTGGACGGAGAACATGGCGATGGACGCTTTCTCCAACGTCCAACCCGGCCACATCGAGTGCCACGCGGCATCATCAATCGTGATCCGTCTCCGGATCTCATCAAGGGGCTCCCGGAAGGTGAACGAGCGCGTGCCATCATTCCTGGCGGTGATGGACAAGGCCCCCTCGTCAGAGACCTGAGCGGAGCCGACGTCGGCCAGCCCAGCCGTCAGGTCAGTGGCAAAGGTGTCTAGATCGGGCGTGCTCATAATCCGTCCTACCTGCTGCTCGTTGGGTACGCCGTAATGATCCTGCCTCCGGCCGATGTTGCGTCACCCGGCTCATGCTGAGCGGCGGTCAGCGCGCCGTTACCACCCGGGTTTTGGCGCTGGTGCGGGCTAGAGTGGTGTAGCCGGCTTTACTTCCGGTGACCGTGACGGTCATGGTCTTGCCAACATCGGCTGCGCCCAGGAGGTAGGTGGCGCCTGTGGCGCCAGAGACGTTCAGGCCGTTGCGCTTCCACTGGTAGCGGAGGGTGACAGGTGCTGGGTTCCAGATGCCAGCGCGGGCAGTTAGCCGCTGGCCTTTTGCCGCTGTTCCGGCGACCGTGGGGGCCGGGGCTGCAGTGAGGTTGGCGGGGTGAAGTGCGACCACCGTCACCGTGTTGCGGTCCGGGAAGGTGGCATAGAGGCCGGAACCCCAAGGGTTAGCCGTCAGGCTGCCAACGCGGCCGGTCAGGTTGGACAGGACGGAGCCCTTGCCCGTGGCCGGGTCAACGTCGTAGATGGTGGTGAACCAGGAGCCCTGGAACACAGCGAAGCCGGAGCCATGAGTGTAGAGGTGACGTCCGTTCGGGCTCAGGGCCAGGGCTGCGCTCTGGGGACCGAACACCGCGTACTTTACGGTTTTGGCAATCGTGTTTGTGGCGGTTGTGATGACGGTGAAACTGTCCTGAGCGCCGCCTCCGACATACAGCTGGGCACCCCCTGGAGCAAGGGCGATCTCACCCGGCTCGTAGGTAGTGTGAACCTTCGCTGCCAGGGCGTTCTTGGTGATGTCCACGACCAGGACATCCCCGGCGTTGCCGTCGGGCCCGGTCGCGTATAACCGGGTTCCGGCCTCATTGACCAGGAGTTCGCGCGGCACCCCCGGCAAGGGGATGTCAGCTGCGATCCTGTTGGTGCTCGTGTCGACGACAGAAAGCCCGAACAGGTGCGCCACGTACAGGTAGCGGCCGTCCTTGCTGGTCTCAAGCGGCCCCGGGTATTTGCCGACGCTGATCCGGCCGATGGCCACGTTGCGGGTGGCGTCGATGACTGTCACCGTGCCGTTGTTCTGGGCGTCTTCGCTTTCGACGTAGACGCGGGTGCCGGCCCGGTTGACTGCCAGATGCCGCGGGGAGGCAGCGGTCGGCACAGTCGCGATGACCTTCTTGGTCGTCGTATTGATCACGGAGACTGAAGACGATCCCAGGTTCGCCACATAGGCACGCGAGCCTGAGCGGTTGAACTTCAAGTCTTGCGGGTTCTTGCCCACCGGGATGGTCGCCGCGATCGTGGAGGTTTGCGGGACGTCCGCGTGGGCTGGCGCCGCGAGGCCGGCACTGCCCACGCCGAGCATGGCGGCGACGGCCAAGGCAGGGAGCGCTCGGCGCAGAGCACGCTTCTTAGAAGGCACAGTGGTACTGGTCAGCAATGAACTCAAGGTGGTGGTTCCGTTTCTGTCGTGCCAAAGAGGACGACAACCCGTCACCGTCCCTCCTGCGGCTCAACGTACCAGAATTCACCGGCATATCCACTCATTGGACAAACCCTGGAGCTGGGAAAAGCCGCGAAACTTCCGGGGCTAGAATGGCACGATCCGTTTCCGGGCGGCGATGATGTCGGCCAGTCCCGGCACGGCCGCGGCGATGCGCCGGGCAAGGTCGCGGGCTTCGGTGGCTGTGGCGAAGTTGAAGATGCTGCCGCCGACGCCGGCGATGTTGCACTGGAGGTTCCAGTAGGTCATCCCGTCCAGCAGGATCCTTTCACCGAGGATGGCGGCTGCCCGGCGCAGGCGCACCGCGTCCTCCGCGAGTTGGCCGGTCAGGGCACGCAGTTCCGTTTCCCGCACGTATTGGAGCACCTCGGAAAGGCCGGCGTCCCATGCGTCGTCCGTGCGGCGGAGGTGGTCCAGGGAGATGGCGAGCCGGGCATCCGGGTCGGAATTCAGTGTGGCTTCGATGGCGGGCAGGAACGCTTTCAGGTCGCCGCCGGGCACCAGGCCGCCGGGCTGGCGGATGTGCTGCTGGCGCCGGTCGGCGACGAGCCGGCCCAGGACGGGTTCGGACTCCACAATCTGTGTGACGGTGGCGCGGGCCTCGGTGTCGTCGGCCAGGTCCAGGATGCTGTCGCCCCGCTGGTGGAGGCTGTTGGCCAGCTCAGCGTAGGTCGTGCCGTCCAGTTGTGAGGTCCCGGCGAGGATGCCGAGGCATGGCGCAGGCGCGTTCCAGACGTGGGCAAACGCGACGGAAGAACTGACCCGTTCTGCGGGCGGCGCCGTCACTGCAAGTGATTCAGCAAGTTCCGGAGCGTGCTGAAGAGCGACGGGATTCCTCTAGGTAGAAGTGGTTCGGTCGTTGAGCTCAGTTGAGCGCCGCCGCTTCCTCCGGCGTGTATGCGACGCCCGCCGAGGTGGCGATGAGTTCTTTCAGCAGGGCGCTGTGCTCGGCCAGCTCGGCCCCCGACACGCGAACCCGATAGTACCCAAACCGCTTTTCGTAGCTGAGGAGATCCAGCCCGCCGGCATCGAGGCGCGCCGTCAGCTCCTCGGACTGCGGGATCCGGAACTCCACAATGAGGTGGCTGCGCCGAGGACGAAAGGTCATGAAGTTGTTGGCAAGTCCCGAGCGGGAAAGCCCAATGTAGTGCTTGTTGAACTTCAGCTCATGCCCCGGCGCGAATGTATTCAGGACTCCGAGAAAGTCTTCAGCGAGACGGACGGTGGTTGTGGAGCCGCGCTCTTCCCAGAAGGCGCGGTCAGTACTCTGGCCGGGCTCGTCCTCATCCTCTTCCGCGCCGACGGACATGAGGTTGAGGACGGTCGTGGCATGCAGTGTCACCGCCGAGCCGATTTGTAGCGCATTCATCTGGATGGCAATGAGCGGGATGGCCTTGTTGAAGAGGCTGATCACGTTCAGGAATCGGGATGTGATGTCCTCAGCGACGATGACGGCTACATGGTCGAACTGGGGATAGCGGGAGCGCTCGATGTCCCAGTATTCGATGGTCCGTATTATGTGAGCCTCGTCAGTGGCACCGAGTTGCAGTTCGACCTCGTAGCGCGTGCCCGTCTCCGGATCGGACAAGAGCAAGTCCAGGCGGCCGGCGCGCGGCTGTCGGCGCTCGATGTCGCGAACGACCAGCTCTCCAAGCCCGAGCAGTGAGGGGTCTTCGGCGATCCGCTCCTGAAGCCATTTCTCGCTGTACTCCGAATGGCTCCTGAGGCTGAGCGTACGCGCGCGCTGATAAGTCATCCGGACAGTATTTCAGAACCGCGGGCTTAGCTTTGGTCACTGCTCGCCGCGGACATGAGCGACCGCGCTCCTAGAGGCCGGAATGTCACCGCCCCCTAGACCACCTGACAGGCTGTCTGCGGACAGCACGCTGGGTCCCGCCGCCTGCTGGAAGCCAGAGATTCACGTTAGGTGGTGGAACACTGCATCTGTCGAAAAGGACACCAAAACCACGCCCGATACTGGCACTCCAAGGCCCGCCGATATGGTCTCATAACGGGAGGGTAACACTAGGCACTATGCGGGAGTCCCCGAACTGATCCGCTGGGCAAGTAGCCCCTTAAACGACTGTGGCCGGGCTGCCACTCCGCAGTCCGGCCTCAGCTCTTGCTCCTTAGAGCGGGCTGATGTTTTCCGCCTGCGGGCCCTTGGGTCCCTGCGTGATGTCGAAGGAGACCTGCTGGTTCTCTTCGAGCGTGCGGTAGCCCCTGGTTGTGATGGCTGAATAGTGTGCGAACACGTCACCGCTCCCGTCGTCGGGCGTGATGAAGCCGAAGCCCTTTTCGGCGTTGAACCACTTGACCGTACCTGTTGCCATTTGCTGCTTCCTTACGTGGGGGCCGGTCGGCTCCGCTGTTCGGAAACCAGTCCCCAACGACCCCCAGGGCCTGAGCCTATGTGCCCGGGGCAGCACTGACAACAGCTGGCGTCAGATCACGTCGTTTACAGCTGTTCCTTAGCGAGGGCTTTGGTTTTGGCCGGGGTTTCGCGGCCCAGGCGCTCGTCAAGGGTGACGCGCAGCCTGGCAGCGGCCACCTGCACCCTGTGGTCGGCGGCGGCCGTCTTCTTGGACTCCTGCACGGAAACGCGGCGTGGGGCATGCACGTTTCGTTGCTCCGGTGCGCTTGCGCCCATCGTTGCCCCTCCTCGTTGGTCGTTTCGTCCGTTGGTCCATTGTCCCCGATGTCGGAAGCTGAGTCCACGGCGTCTCCTGCAGTCCGTGGCTTGGGAACCCTAGCTACCCAGTCCTTTACCTGCTCGAACTCCCGCCTGGCAGCGTCGGTGAAGTGTGCCCACGAGCCGAGTTCGACGGCTGGACGGCCGGAAACAGCGTTCTCCGGCGGTATCTCCGGGGATTGCGGGGAATCGCCGTTTTCGTCGCCCCCGACGGATTTCCAGGCGATGTCGAACAGCTCGAGTTCTTCTTTTCGGGCGAGTTCGCTGCGCGCCAGCACCTCCAGGGTGGCCAGTCCGAGGGCTTTGGTCCCCTGGTCCTCATCAAGCGCGCGGTCGAGGGCCCACTGGGTGCGCCGCCACCATTCGGCGCGGCTGTCCGCCTCCGTCTTCTGCCGGAGGGCGTTGGCATCGGCCTCGCGCCGCTGTTCCAGGGAGGTCTTGTCCGCTTCCGTGCGCTGCTTCAGCGTCCGCCAGTTGATGTAGAAGGCGAGGACAGCGGCGATGAGAACGGCCAGCGGTCCGACGCCGGCGAGGATCACCCACCATTCGGCAGGGCCCGAGTGGAAGAAGACGTCTATCGGAGGCGTGGGGTCGGGGTTGCTGCCGTCGTTCCACCTTAAACCGCCGAAAGGCCGGCACCGGGCGACACGGCCATGAACGGGTCTTCAGTCCCTGGGCCGGGCATCATGCCCAGCCGGCGCTACAGGAAGCCCGTGTATCCCCTCGGAGCCAAGCCTGGTCGGTGGCCTCGCCGTAGAGTCCGGCCGGGAGCCTGGCGTCAGCGACGGCGCGGGCCGGATCCATCACCTCACGCACGCGCGGGATGAAGGCGAAGGGTTCAATCCCCGGCTTCAGCCGGTAGCCGTGCTCGATGTGGGTGCTCAAGGTGTCCTCCATTGATGGTGGGTTGATGCACCACATGTGTACGGAGGACCCGGTGCCACTCCCCTGTCAGCTGGGCACCCGGCGTCCGGCCCTTTCGGCGAAGGCATCCAGTGCCGTCAGCATCTCCGGTGACCGCCAGAAGCGGCCCTTCTTGAACTTGTCCACGCCAATAACGATTCCGGCAGCCTCCAGGGAGTCCATGGCGCGCTTCTGCCGCATGTAGTCCAGTCCCAACTTGGATTCCAGGACGGCGGCGTTCACCACCGGTTGGCGGGCCAGCAGGTCGAGGACGGGCCAGACAGCGGAGTCCCGCCGGGCTTTGATCTTGTCGGCCCAGGACGTGGTGATGGCGACGACGTCGTCGGCGAGCCTGGTGCCATTGTCGATTGCGAGGAACGACGCTTCGGCAGTGACGGTGATGATCCGTTCCGGGTCCCCGGCACGGTAGGCGGTGAGTGCGTCGTGGTAGTTGTGGACGTCGGCGAGCAGGCCGGCCGACACCGGAACGGTGACGTGGGAGGCGAGCCCGCGGCGCTTGAGCATGGCATGCAGCAGGGCCCGTCCGGTGCGGCCGTTGCCGTCGGTGAACGGGTGGATGGTTTCGAACTGGGCGTGGGCGATGGCGCCTTGGACTATGGCGGGCAGGTCGGTCCGGCGGGCGTAGTCCATCACGTCCTCCATCAGGGCAGGTACGCGGCTGTGGTGTGGCGGGACGAAGTCGGCGCCGATCGGGCTGACATGGCTGGACCCGATCCAGACCTGCTCCTGCCGCCACCGCCCGGCGACGTCGTCGTCGTTCGTTCCGTCCATCAGGGCGCGGTGCATGTCCAGGATGCTCTCGGGGCTCAGGTGCTCAGCCGCTGCAAGGGCTGATTCCATGGCCCGCACGTTTCGGACGATCAGGGTCGCATTGGCGCGGTCCTCCACCCCGAGCTCGGCCTCGGCCAGGCTGCGGGCGCTGGCGATCAGGTTCTCAATCCGGGAGGACGCCGCGGACTCGCTCCGCAGCAGCAAGGCAGCGAAAGGCCTGACATGTTCGCCGCAGCGTTCATCGAAGCGGCTGATCGCCTGCGCAGCTTCCTCTGCAAGGGTCGCCGTCCCGGGAGACGGCAGATAGCCGGAGTCTCCGATCAGCGGCGGGGTGAACGCCTCGTACGTCTGGCCGGCCATCCCGGAGAGGTAGCTACTGGATTTGAAGGCATCCACTTTCCCGACCCACTCGTGGCTTTCGTACCCGCCGTCCGGCCACGGGGCCGCCGATCCCAGGGAGATTGCGGGCTCTGAGTGCGTGACGTGCCCGTAAGTGCCGTCCTGATTCCGCGGCTGTTCCATGCGGTTCCTGTCTGTAAGTATGTCCTTTGGATTCTTACATTTATCGAGCTAAGTGTAAATAACCGACTAAGGTCCTGCACTTGGCACCCCCTCGGGCCCTCTAGCCGAAAGGATCGGGGGCAGATTCTTACAGCTATTTGTCTATGCGTAAGAATGGCGCTTTGATTTTCTCATTTAGGCCTCCGGTGTCGTTCCGTTACCACGGCAGCTGATGCTCGTGGGTTCCCTGCGGGATGGTGTGCAGGAGGACGTACTCGCCGGTCGCCGGGTCCATCTCCCACAGGGTCATCTCGGAATGGGAGCCGTTAGGGCCGTATATGCGGCTCCTGATGGCCGACTGGGCGTAGCCCAGCTTGGTGTGGGCTTTCCGGACGGGGCTGCGGCCAGGAACGATGGTCAGCCAGGACGAGGGCTTCGGTGTCTTCACTGAGGGATCCCAGAGCACCCAGACCTCCGGCTTGTCGTCCGGGCAGTGCAGGGTGAGGGCGGCCCAGACCTCGGTGTCGGCGTATTCCCGGCTGGACTCGAACACCGTGAAGAGATCAGTCCAGGCTTTGCGGTGCGCCCGTTCGGGCTGGCGCGGCGGGCAAACGATCGCGGAGCGCAGAAACCCCCGGCAACTGCTGCCGGGGGTCGTGGCTGTATCGGTTGGAGTTGGTCAGGAGCCGAACGCTGCGGTGTACTGCTTGTTTACCGTCGGGGTGAGCTTGCCGCTGACCCGCAGCAGGACCGCACCTTTCAGGTGGTGCCATTCGGTGCCGTAGGCGGGACCCATCTCTTTCAGGACCCCCAGGATGTACTCGGAGCGGGCTTTCGCGTCGGCCTCGTTGGCGAACACCTCAACGACCGCTCCGCCATCGATGCCGGTCTCCCCTGCCGTGGCGCCGGAGTCGGTGATCCAGGCGGCGGAGGTGTACTGGTTGGGCCGGCCGATGAGGTTGTTCGAGTCCAGCGCCTCGGTCACCGTGGTGACCTTCGTGATGCTGGCAACCTTTGGCTTCAAGGCGGCGGCAACCGCCGTCGCATCGGCAGCTTTAGTCTCAGTCGGTGTCGGCGTCGGTGTCGCGGTGGGCGTCGCTGAAGATGTGGACGCGGCTGACGATGGCACCGCCGAGGCGGGCTGACTGGACGAGGCAGGCTGGCTGGAGATCGGGGTGGAAGGTGCCGAGCAGCCAGCCAGAAGAAGTGCCGTCACCCCAAGGACGGCCAAATGTTTACGCATATGCCTGATGCTAGCCGCCGGTCAGGGCAGGTTCGGAAATGCGACGGGACTGCCCGCCATTGAGTCCTTGAAGCGGCAGCCGTCGCTAGGGCTGCCGTTGGCGCTCCTTCTGTTCGCTCGCCAACCCGATGCCCATCACGACGAAAATGGGCAGCGCGAGAAAGATCATGATCACCGTCGCCTCGTCCTGCTCTAACGTTGACCCCAAGGGCCTTTTACCCGATGCCCCCATGGTGGGAGCAGGCGCCCTGCCTGCCGCCGCTGTGTGAGACCCAGCCGTCCGAGCAGACAACGGTGTAGCCGGAGCCGCCTCCACCATACGAGCCACCCGAGTAGCCGGAACTGGATCCACCAGAATGGCCTGACTCGCCCGAGCTGCCGGAGTATCTAAAGGGGTTGGGTAGGGCGCCCAGCAAGCCGGTCACGTCGACATCGTATTCGCCTCCGTAGGAGACCAGTTCGTCCGCATAAATCCGGAGCAACTTATTGTAGGCGATGTCGTTGTCGGTGAAGTCGCCCTGGATCGCGAACGGCAGCGCCAGGCTGAAATCTTTCTTGTACACCACCCCGGGCGGGGGCGGGGGCTTGACCGCCGTCGTGCAGTTCCCTTCGATGGCGCCGTCGCAGGTGGCCGGCACCTCCCTTCGGTCAGCCTTTCAGGTGGACTACGAGAAGCTCATCCAAGGCATCCTGGCGTGCAGCGGAGGATTCCGGGCTGGATGTCCTGCGCACGTACTGGTATTACGCCTCCAAGGACGCCTTGTTCACCGATCAACACAAACAGATCGGCCTGCTGCCCGGAGTAAAGGTCCGACTCGGCAGGATTTCCTTTAACGGCGAGCAGAAAGGTGTTGACCTGAAGCGGGGCCTGGATCTCGTCGGCGTGGCACGCAACCGTGCCGCGTCGGTGGCCTACCTGGTCTAAGGCGACGACGATCTTGCCGAGGCTGTTGAGGAGGCTCAGGACCTCGGCACGAAAGTCGTGCTGGTCGGTGTAGCCGACACGGCCCATCGCCTCGGGGTCATGTCAGTGGCGGAACATTTGGCTCTGCGGGTGGACAGCATCATCACCCTCCCGGCGGAACTGATCGCAGACTGCTTCACCAAAATCGTCCAGGAGGCGCCCCGGCCGGCTTCGCCGTCTGCCCAGACCGCCCGCCCGTCGACTCATCCTGCTCCAAGGCCGGGTGGTCTGATCGCCAAGCCTGCCCCGCCGACACGGCCGCTTCCCTATGTGGCCCCGCGGCCGCACCTAGCCGAGCCGCACCTCGTGTACAGCTCCGGCGGCGCCAAGCCTACCCTCGTCCAGGAGGACAGTGCCATGGACGTCGCTCAGGATATGGGGGCGAGCGTGACGGCAAGCTGGTACGGCTCTGTAACTCAGGGGGAACTTACAGAGCTGCTCGCTGACCGGCCGATCCTGCCCGGGGAGATCGACAGGGTGCTGCTGAAGGACTGCGCTCAGAGAATCGGGGAATACAAAACCGACCTGCAGGCTGTCCGCAAGGCCCTGCGGCTGGCCTTCTGGGAAAAGCTGGACGAACTGATCTAGCGCGCGTTTCCTGTGCGCCTAGGTGTGGCCACTGCCGGGCTGAATTGACCGCACAGCGGCGCCTCTCCCCTAGGCAAAATTTCGCACCGATAACGGATATGTCAACCTAAATTGATTGAAGTGGCCTTTGATGCATTGACTCAGCTCACGGCAGGTACTAAATCGCGATTTTGGGGCCCGCATTTCGCATCGGCGAGGAATGTCCGCGAAGATCGTTTCGGTACCATCTGACACGAAGGGCAGAGATGACCCCCGACAGTAGCATCAATCAATCTGATTCCCTCTTAGTACAACAAATTACCAATTTGTGGTCTAAGACGGCTTCATGCGGTGGGACGGTGTGATCGTGGACCCCAAGTACCTTGAAGCTCTCTTCGCCAACTACCCCGAGCGCCTGACGACTCAGCACCTCGAAGAACTCTTCGGGCTCTCCCGGAACACCGTGTATCGCTGGCTGCAAACTGGAGTGATTCCTGCTTACCAAGTCGAGAAGACATGGTTGATCTCCAGGGATCAGGTCAAGGACTGGGTCTGGGAAAACCGGAACACCCTCAGGAAGGGCCAGGAGCCGGAAGTACCTGCGGATCGCCCCTAAGCACGCTTTAGCGGGGTGTGGACGGGCCAGCGGGCGACTTCGGCCAGCAGGGCCGCGGCCACCTGAGGGGCTACTACGTTGGCGGCCTGCAGGAACTGCCGGGACCGGCTGCCGGTCCAAGGGAAGCTTGCCGGGAAGCCGTTGAGGACCCCGGCCTGGGCGCTTGTCAGGCGGGCTCCGTCGGATTCGCGAGTCCATGTCCGGGCTTTCTCCGTCAGGCACCACGCAGGATTGTCGGCGGAGAACAGGTTGCCGCCGCCGGGCTTGCGGTTGGCCCTGGTCCGCACCTTCTCCCCCACACCCCAGCCGAGGGCAGCGGCGGCGCTCGTGCGCACCGCACCGGCTGCTGGCTTCGGGATGTGAACGGGGCGGGTCTTGTGACCGATCAGGAAGGCTCGGCGGCGCCTCCGCGACGGAACCCCGAAGTCCATGGCAGCGAGCATGCCGACATCAACGAACTCCCAGCCGGCCGAGTACAGCTCGGCGGCGATGTCCTCCCACATGTACTCCAGCGCCGGAACCTGCTCGAGGATGAACCATTCGAGGCTCGGCAGGGCGAAGGCGAAGCGCACAGCCTGCAGCACCAGTGGGGTGCGCTGGTCCTGGACGACCGCGGTGGCGTCCCCGAACATCTCCTCCCAGGTGCAGTCGCAGCCCGGCTCGGCGCCCAGGTGCGTGATGACGTCCAGGACGTGCTGATAGTCATCGGAGAGGCCTGTGCGTTTGCCCGAGGCTGAGAAAGTTGGGCACGGGGCGCTGGCGATCAGACCCCTTCACGGACGGGAAGTCGGCAGGATCCAGCTCCAGTACGTTGCCGTGGAGCCTGGTGTACCCGGCTGCGCGAGCGGTCTGCACGGCTGTTGCGTCCAACTCGACCCCGATGATCCGTCGCGGGTTGATACCGGCAAGTTCGGCTCCACGGTCCCAGCCGCCCGGCCCGGCGAAAAGGTCCAGGATGTCGGGTTCAATAGTGGCCGTCATGGCGTTTGTCCTTCGGGGTCGGCGTCAGCTTCAACCCGAATGTGTACGGAGCTCCCCGGTTCGCTCGCCAGGGGGCATCATCAGAATGCCCGGCACGACACCTAGAATTTGTGCATGCGCTGGGGAACCGTACATGTCTTGACCGAAAACATCGGCGACTATTGCTATGGGCAGAGGACCGAATCATTCGAAGCCTGCATGCGCCATGCCAAGGAACGCTCTGACAGCACTTCAGCGATGTTGACCTTCATCGTCATTGGCGTCATTGTCGCCATATTTTTCTACAACCGCGGCAAGAGAAAGGCCGCGGAAGCGGCGGCGGCACAAGCCGAGCAGACAAGACGAGGGCGGCTTAGTCCCGAAAAGCGTGTCGCAGAAGATGTCGAGGCGGCGCGGGTCAGGGCAGTTCAGCGAGAGCAAGCCAGATCAGACGCTGAGGAGCTTGAAGCCCTTCGAAGAATGTGGGCCAGCGGCTTTTTCAAGCCAGGGGTTCCCCTACCGCCCGAGCGCCAGACGGATTCACGTCCAAAACCTGAAGGGAACGCAGCGCCAGGCTGGTACGACGCTCCTCCGGGCGATGGCTACGGCCTCTATTACCGGCAAAAATATGCTTACCAGTTTTGGAATGGCACGGATTGGGATCCGCAGACGTCTCCCCCCTCCCAGTATTACTACTGGACGCGCCGTCGGTAGCCTGCGTCAAACCCGTTCTATGAGGTGGACTCCTGCCCCTACTCCGCGAGGCGCCGGAGTTCTCTTGCCAGATCAACGCTGGGCGAGTATCCCCCGGACCGTTCGATGAGGAAGTTCCGTGCGGCCGCGAGCCGGTCGCTGGCCAGGTACCGCGTCTGCCATTCTCTGCTGCCCCGCAGTTCCGCGGCCATCTCATCCACCTGCCCCATCAGCTTGGCAAAAGCCGCCTGGGCATTGTCGCGAACCATCCGGCTGGCCTCCTTCAACACCTGGCGCGTGATGAAGGAACCCTCGTTGGACTGCAGCCTGTCCTCCACAAAGTTCGTCCCGATCGACGTTCGCGTGCGGAGGTTTCCAGCGCGGTACTCCGGGTCCTGCTCAAGCAGTTCGGCGAGGTGCGTGATGCGAATCAGCTCCGCCCTGTAATCATCGACGCGTTGGGCGTCGCGGTCTTCAGACCAGCCGTCACGCAATTTCTCCAGTTCCTGTTTCCAGACCGGCACGGCAAGGTAGATGTAAGTCGCGCCGCCGCCGACCCACTCAACGAAGACACCGTCGATCTGCCCGGTGCGTTCCTCCCACAGCCTCAAGAGCTCAGCAGGAGGCTCGGGAGTCAGCTCAGAGAAGAAGTCTTTCTCGCCCCAGCTTTCGACCAGTTCCGCTGTGTCGAGCCGGGAAACAGCCAGGCTCACGAAAGGCGCGAAGGACTGTTGGGCCACGTCGAGCACTTCATCGACGGAGGCTGTCCCATGCCGGAAAATCACATCAGGTTTCCCCGGGAACTCTGCCTCCATAAGCCGCAAGCCACGCCTGTCAGCACCAGCGCGGACCTGGTCCACGAGCTCTTCGAAATCATCCACCTCCGCACAATATCGGATTGAAGTATGGAGCCCGCCGAGCGCCCTCCGCCGGCCGTGCCGCCTGTGCCCACCTCCAGACGCGTACGTCGCTTCCCGGGGCATTCTTGGACATCTCCGCTCAGGTTGCTCGACAGCGACGGCATGGCGGGCAACCGCTCTTACACGGCGAAGAGGGCCCAGCCGGGGTGTCCTGGCCGGGCCTCAATACGATCCGCCAAATAGGCAGCGCGTCGGCTACCCTAGGGGCTCGTCCCCACCGACTTCGTAGGTTCGGGCGTGGGGTTCAAGCCTCCGCTTGCCCCTCCGCTCGGTGGGGTCGCGGGGTCTCCCATAAGAAGAGCCCAGTGGTCGTTGTTCCAGGTAATTCTGAAGCTTCCCGCGGTTGCCAGGCCGGGCTTGGACACCTTCACGTCCGCCACCTCAGGAAAATCGTTGCTGATGTCGATTTTCCCAGAGTCGCGGCTCCATCCCTGGGCGAACTTGACGAGCTTATCGACCTCGGGGCGTACGTTAACCCGGTCATCCATCACCAGCTTTTCAACTTGTTCCACGGAACCCGTCGCGGCCGTCGTCATGACGTTCTGGGCGAAGTCGTCGCGGGTGTCCAGGTTCGGGGACGGAAGCTCGGGAGTGCAGGCTGCAAGGGCCAGAGAGGCCAGCAGAATCGCTGCTGCGTACTTACGTGCGGAGTGCATACCAGGTCGCTCCCGGCTTCTGACTGTAGAGGGTCCAGATGGACTTATTAAGGGTGTCTGTTGTGTGGTATGTGACACGGATGTCGTTGTATCCCGTCCCACCCGAAGCCCAGTAGGTCACGATCATCGCGTGGTCCTTGAGCCCGTTACTCTCCCAGTCCGCGATTTCGATGTCGGCCGGGCCCATGCTGTTGAGGTATGCAAGCTCGTACGTGCGTCCACTCCCCCAGGTTGCATAGGCAAAGAAGTCCGGCGTGGATGTCCATGACCTGGTCGCGATCCACGGGTAGTAGTACCACTGGTCGTTGGTCTGATAGTAACCGCCATAGTCGTACATCCCCCAGCCGCCCTGGCGGAGCGACTGAGAAACGAAGTTGGTGCAGTCGTTTCCATACGCTTTGTAATTGGGGTTGTAGTTGAGATAGTGCCCCATCGCGTAGTAAACCATGGCGTTGTAGTCGTATCCGACGGCCATCGTCGTCACCATTGTGCTGTCGGAGCTGTTGGTCGTTTTCTTTGGCTCAAGGGTTGCTTTGTCCCCCTTCTTACCGGGAACTGCACCCTTGCTCGGTGCCGGAGCAACCTGCGTCACTGCCGTTTCCGACGGATCTTTCGGATCGATCATGGAGAACGGAAGGCTGGTTTGGCCGGTATCGGGAGTGATTTCATCGAGGACCCATACCCCGCCTACCTTGATAAAGGAGGCGGTTTCGTGGACCCGGTACTGCTCGGGAGTGTCGCTGGCCCCAGTCGTCTCAGATGCCATGTAGAGCGTTGCCGACTCGTCGAACTTGACGGTCGCAGCCACGTCCGAGCCCGTGACGTCGGTTATTTGAATGGTGGTTGAACCCGACGTGTAGTGGAATCCGAACCCCTTTAGCCTCTGCTTCCGGGCCGCCACGACACTCTTCTCGATGCCTTTGGCGTCTTTGTACTTCTTGGTTGATTTACTGGCCTTCAGCTTCGGCAGCCCGGGTGTTGCCAACGCTTCACCACTCCGGTCATTGACAGCCGCTTCCAGGATTCCCTGTGCCTCGGCTGCAGTCACGGTGGATGTAGTCGCGCCGTCGGTCGCGAACGACGGCGTAGCGGCCGCCAGCAGCAGCAAAGGTGTAACGAGCGCAGCCGTCAGTTTCGATCTATTCAAATGTTCCCCCCAAGGGACTTCTCGCGCGGGCACCGTTGCCGTAAATATCGCGAAGTGATCGAATCTTCTTACAAAGCCACCCGTAAAACAAGCTTTCCCTCACCGTGTCGGCCCTGCCTTCGATGAGGCTCGGAGGCCAGCCCCGCCGCGGCCAACACTGGCGCCTTGAGTTCGGAGCAGTCCAGCGCCAAAACGAGCGCTGGCATCCGGCCAGCAGTGACAACCAGTCAGGTCCAGAGTTCTGACCCGCAGCCCGGGGCAGGTCGCCATCGCCACAGGGCAGGTGGCCATCACCGAGGTCACCTTCAAGGAAAACTCCAACACGCAGGAGGTCCGGCTGCCCCGGGGAACCAAACCGGGCGACGGCAAGAAGATGGCCGCTCATCATCGTCCGCGTAGTCGACACCCTGCAGGCTTCCTCATCCAGGCGGTCGCAAGTCCCGGGCATGGCAGCAGGCCGGCCAGCGCGCCGTCAGTCGCCACGGAATGAGGAAGTGACCGGGCTCCGTGACCAGGGGCTGGTCGCACCAGAAGAGTCAGAATGTAGGCCACAGGGACTGCTCCAGTGAGTCTGAGTCTGCTTACTCCCCCCGCGCACATTGTTCTCGCGTTGGCTTCGGCAGTGCGCATCATTCATAAAAGGCATGTGTGCGGCCGAGTTCAACAAGCGCCGGCCGATTTCAATTTTCCCCGCATCTCTTCGATCTCTTCCCGGCTGCCCGACGAGTCCACAAGAAGCGGCCTGCCCAAGGTACCAAGGGCCGCCGACTCGGGCACCTCTTCGGGTGGCCCGGAAGCCGCTCGACCCGTTGCTCCAAGGTGGTCCACTTCGCTGGTCCATTAGTGGTCCAAGGGTCTGGTCCATGGTGGTCCACTTTCGTGGTCCACTTCGTTGTCTCCCCCTGGTCCTAAAGTGGCCCATACGTGGTCCAAAACGGGCCAATGAAGTCAGGAAGCGGGGCTGATTTGAGTTCACGATTTGAAGCTGACGGGCCGGAGATGACGTTCGCGGCGATGGCCCTGGTTGCGGTGCTCGCTATCGCTAGTTTCTCCCTTTCCTTCCTCGGGCTCATCCAGGCAGCTGCATGGGCGGGAGTCGGGGAGAACCTTCGTTGGCTCGTTCCCATCGTCATCGACTCGACCATCCTCGTGTACGCCGTTTCGGCCACGGTGCAACGTGCTCGCGGGGAAAACACGGCCATGTCGTGGCTTGCGGTCGGGTTTTTCACCGCCGTATCGGTGGCCTCCAACACCTCGCACGTGCTGGCTCCGACGGGGGCTGCGCAGCCGCTCTCCCCTGCCTTGGTGTTGGGGTCTCTCGTGGCAGGGATCATGCCGGTAAGTCTGTTTTTTGCCACTCACACGGCCGTGAACTTAATCGTCCAGCCCGTTTACGGGACGGTCGACCAGCGGCGCCGACGTGCGGCCAAGCGGTTGGTCCAAAACCAGAAAGTGGCCCACCGGACCGGACCTCATGGACCACAAAATGGACCACGCGTGGACCAGCAGGATGGACCGTTTGGACCACTAAGTGGACCAGGAATGGAGCAGGGTTCCGGACCACGTGGACCACGCCAAGTGGACCGCTCTGGACCAACCGAGAAGATCCGCGTCACAGCGGACCCTGCGAAGGTGCGCGAACTGTCCCGGGAGGGGAAGAGCCAGCGAGCCATCGCGGGCAAGCTCGGGGTGTCCAAGACCGCAGTTGCCCGAATCCTGGCGGAGCAGGAGAAACACTCGCGCGAGCCTGCCGCGGTCCGTTAGGCGAAGGGGTGGTCGTTCGTGTGGGCTCACGGGCGAAGGCAGGCCGGCGATGAATCCCGAGATCCAGCCTTCCTGAACCTGATTCACACCCCTGCACCCAAGCCGGAATGGTCAAAAATCAGCGGCCCTAGGAATTAGGCGCACGACCGACAAGCGGGCAGCGGCTCGTGAGCAGACAAGGACCCCAGGTCCTCCCTCGCGCAACCTCCGCGGAGCCGTCAATGCTCCGACGGGGGTGCGCGGCCAACGACGGGCGGACACGGGCAGTTTGTGCAGCTGCCCACGGGTTGATCAGGCGACGGCGGGCTCGAATGATTCCCGCACGGACAAGGTCTGGGCCTCCGGGGCGGGCACGGGGACTGGCGGGCTCTGCAGGCCCGCGGTGGCTGACGCCTTACGGGACGTCTTCATAGCCTTCTTGGCTGCCGGGCGCATGGCGGAGTTCTGGACGAGCACGACGGACAGGTGCGTGACGGTAAGCAGGACAAGCGGCGGCATGGACGCCACGACAGCTGCGACCACGGCCGGGACCGTGGTGTGCTCGACGGCGAAGATGGCGTGGACGGCGTTCGCGACTGTGGAGACGCCGGCTCCTCCAATCAGCAGCCCCCACGGGTAGAAGAGCACTTTCAGCTCCCGGCCCGCGAGAGCAACGATGGCTACGGTGGCGGCGACGATGAGCCCGTCGATGATGACCGGCCAGATCCACGCGAGTGACGGGCCGATGCCGGAGCGGATGGCCAGGTCGGTGAGTGCTGCGAAGGACAGGACGAACGCGCCGATAGCGATCACGACGGTTGCTGCGATGCCGGTCGCGACGACGGGGCTGGCCAGGGCTCGGCTGTTTTTGCGGCCGACTGTCCTGGTCACGGTTTCCTCCGAAAGTATTGCCTCTTCGAGTGGACGCTAGTCAGCGAGCGGAGCCCGCGCTTTATCCCGGCGCGTTGGCAGCAGTCAGCAGTGTCAGGAGCGGCCATGTCCGTCCACGTCCCTGGCCTCAGCCGGGACGGACGCTTCTTTGCTTTCATGACTTACCCCATGCGTAGACATCCAGCGTATGGGGTGCGAGGACGGCTTTGGCTGAGAAGAATTCAGGTGGGCCCCGTAGACGTCCTGACGACACACCAGGGGCGCGACTCGACATGCGCCGGATCGGCCCACGGGCATCCTGTTTTGCGCTGCGGCGGCTCTGGCAGAGGTGTCCCGAGGCGCTGCGATGCCTGGGGCCCGTCCAGCCGTCCGCCCAGCCGTCCGCCCAGCCCCGCCCACCCTCCGCCCAGCCCCCTGCCGGGCGGGGAAATCCTTGCAAATAAAGGGAAGGAGGCCCCTTATGAATGAATGACCAGTCTTAAGAGAGAAAACTATATATATAAGGGGAGGCCGGTGTTATTAGTTGTTTGCTGCTCTCCGAACTAATAACACTTCCTCTCTCTGTATGTCCTCAGTTTTTCGGCCGGTCAGACCGGCGGGCTGGGCGGGCCCGGGAAAAACCGCGGAATCACGCGGATTTTGAGGGCATTTCCGGGGCCGGTCAGGCTGGGCGGGGGGTGGGCGGGAACCCGGAATAGGGTGGGCGGGACATCAAAAAGCACCGTTTTCGCCCATCCGAGGCTGCGCAGCGGCACCCTCGTGCACCACGGTATGCGATTGCTAATTCCCCCGGTCGGCACCATTTGACCGTTTTGGCCTCACCGGGGACAGTAGGACCCCCTCGCCAAGAGGTTGCCGGGGTTTCACTGTGGCTCCTAGAAGCTGCTGTCCTCGTTGCGCTGCTGCGCATTCGGTGACCGTGCCGCCGAGGATGGTGTCTACCTCAATGGGCCCCCGGAGATCGCGGGCTATCCCGGCCTCGGGGCTGAGGCCGGGACCGCCATGCTGCTAGGGAATCCGAACGGTTGAACCCGAGTATTTGGTCACCGTGGTGTACCCGGCTTTGGTACCGACGACGCGGACTTTGAGGGTGTCGTACCGGTCGGCGGCGACCAGTCCGTAAGTCCTCGCGGTGGCCCCGGCGATGGCGACGCCTGAGCGGTACCACTGGTACCTCAGGGTCGTCCCAGCCGTCCACGTGCCGGTGTTGGCCGTGAGGGTGTAGCCGTAGCGCGGCGTGCCGGAGATCCACGGCGTCGGGGCCACAAGAGTGCCGGCGACGACCGCGGTCGTTACGGCCGAGTCCTTCGCGACAGTGGTGTAGCCGGGCTTGGACCCGGTGACACGGACCTTCATGGTCTTACCTAGGTCAGCGGCCCCCAACGTGTACTTGGAGGCGGTGCCGCCGACAATGGCGACGCCGGAGCGGTACCACTGGTACTTCAGCGTGGTCCCGGAGGTCCAGGTGCCCGGCGCTGCGGACAGCGCGTAGCCGACCTTTCTGGTCCCGCTGACCGCAGGCACCGGGGCCGTGAGCGTGCCGGGGGCCACCAGCGATGTTTGTGGTGAGTCTTTGACGAGCGTGGCGTAGCCGGCCGTGGATGCGGTCACCCGCACCTTGATCGCTTTGCCCAGGTCAGCCGAAGACAGCGCATAGGTGGAGCCGCTTGCGTTCGGGATTACGACGCCTGAGCGGAGCCACTGGTAACTCGGTGTGAGGGGCTGAGGCCACGCCGTGGTGGTGGCGTGGGCCGTGAGCACAAAGCCCACCTTGGCGGTTCCCGTAATGACGGGCCGGGGATCGGCAAGCGTTCCTGGCAGGACCGGATCTGTCGGTGCCGACTCCAAGCTCAATGGACTGTAGCCGTCCTTCGTGCCGCTGACCCTGATCGTCAATCGCTTGCCGACGTCCTCCGCTCGCGGAGTGTAAAAGACGCTGTCGGTGCCCGGAATCTGGACGCCGTCCCGGTACCACGACTTGCTGATCTGTGTGCCAGAGGGCCAACCGGACCATACGTCACCGGCCGACACTTCAACGCCCAGTTGCGGCGCTGCGGGGGTAAGGGCGGGGATAGTCGCACTCAGGGTTCCGGGACCCACGTCGGCGGTGGGAGCAGAACCTACGGTCAGCGGTGCGTAGCCTGCTTTGGTTCCGGTGATGGTAACTGTAATCGGCTGGCCGAGGTCGCCAGCATCCAACGTGTACGTTGCGGTAGTGGCGGCAAGGGCCGCGACTCCGTTCCGGTACCACTGGTAACTCAGCGCCGCGTTCGGCGTCCAGGTTCCCGTGGCTGCCGTCAAAGTCTGGCCGACAGCCGCCGTTCCGGTGATCGTCGGAATCGCCCCGGTCAGGGTGCCGGCGGCAACCGGCGTCGTTGCATCGGATTCGACCGTGAGCGGATTATAGCCGGCAGCCGAGCCCGTGACGCTGACTGTGAGCACCTGGCCCAGGTCTTCGGCGACAGGCGTGTAAGTTCCTGCCTTCGCTGTAGGGATTGACGCACCGGCCCGGTACCACTGGTAGCTGAGCGTTGCGTCGCCTGCCCAAGTGCCCGGAACCGCAGAAAGTGTGGCACCGACGGCCGGGTTACCGGTGATGGCTGGCTTGGTGGCAGTGAGTGCCCCTTCGGCGACCGGCTCGGTTTGGGCGGAGGTTCCTGTAACGGTCTCCTCATCCGGTGACAAGCTGTGCACCGTGACGGTGACCGTAATGGTCTTCCCGAGATCGGAAGGTTTTGGAGTGTAGGTCCTGCCGCTGGCAAAGGATATGGGACCATCACTGTTCGACCACCGGTAGGTCCAGTAACCATACCTGCCTTCCTGAGCCGTCAGCGTTGAGCCAACTTTCGCCTCACCCGTAATCGAAGGGGCGTAGGCCGGAGCGGGCGCTACGGTCTCCGTGGCGGTCGGTTCCGGAGTGGGTGTGTCACTTGGCGCGGGAGCGATGGTGCCGATCGGCGTCGGTTCCGGGACGAGGACAGGGTCCGACACTGCGGAGGCGGAACCCCATCCCTGCTTGTAGCCAATGACCCGGACGCTGATGGACCTGCCCATGTCGCCGAGGTCTAGCTGATAGCTTCGGCCGGTGGCGCCGGGGATGGGCTCACCGTTCCGTCGCCACTCATAGAAGTACATGAGGCCTGTCGGCGCCCAGGTGCCCGTGTCGGCGGTCAACGTCCGGTCGTACTCGGGGTTGCCCAGAATGGATGGCTTCCCGGGCGTGATTGCAGGTGCCGCGGACATGGAGGCCCGGACGGCCGCCCAGGCGTCGACCAGGCCGGTGCCGCAGCCTCCGGTGTCGCACGCCCCTGGCAGGGGGCGGGCGGTGGCCTTCATTTTCGCTTCGACTTCGGCCGGGGTGATGGTGGACCCGGAGGTCATCATGAGGGCGGCGAGGCCTGCCACATGGGGTGCGGCCATCGAGGTGCCCTGCATGAAGCCGTACGCTTCGTTGCCGACGGTGGTCTGGCCGTCGTTCCAGGTGGAGAGGATCGCGTCGTAACCGCTGGCGGTGGCGTCCCCGCCGGGTGCACTGACGTCTACTTCGGGTCCGTAGTTGGAGTAGAACGCGCGGCTGCCGTCTCGGCCGGTCGCGCCGACGGTGATGATCTTGTCGCAGTTGGCCGGGCTGGATCCGGCGGCCGGGGAGTTCTCGTTGCCGGCTGCAGCGATCACGACAGCGCCCTTGGAGGCGGCGAAGTCCAGGGCGGACTGGAAGTAGGCCTCGCACTGTCCGGCGCCGCCCAGGGACATGTTGATGACCTGCGCCGGGGTCGGGTTGGCGGGCAGGCCGGCCACGGTTCCGCCGGCGGCCCAGACGACCGCGTCGGCGATGTCGCTCAGGTAGCCGCCGCACGCCCCGAGCGCACGGAGGGGCTGGACCTTGGCGCCGTAGGCGACACCGGCGATGCCCCGGCTGTTGTTGCCGACCGCGGCGATGGTTCCGGCCACGTGGGTTCCGTGCCAGGACGACGGTGAACCGTTGCAGTAGTCGCCGGTGTCGGTGGCGTCCGCGTCCCGGCCGTCCCCGTCGTTGCTCATGCCGGGGTCGGAGATGAAGTCGTAGCCGGGGACGATGTTGGCTGCCAGGTCGCTGTGGGCGGTGATGCCGGTGTCGATGACGGCGACGGTGGCTCCGCGGCCGGTGGTCACATCCCAAGCGGCCGGGACGCGCATGCCGCCGGTGGATTCGCGGTAGTCCCACTGGTACTGGAAGTACGGGTCGGAGACGGTCGCGGCGGGACGGACGAAGGTGTCCGGTGCGACCGATTCGACATTGGTCTGACTCCGCAGTGAGGCGACGACGCTGGCGCGCTCACCGGGGGTCAGAGTCTCGCTGGCCTGGACGACCGTGGCGCCTGTCGCGGTGCGGCGCAGCTCCTTGACGGGAACGCCGGCGGTGCGGGCGGCCTGCCCGAAGGCTTTGGCCTGTGCGCTGGCGGCCCCGGCGGCTCCGGGCTTGAACTTCACGACGAACCGGTCGGCCGCCTGGGCGGGCAGTTCTTTGCTGGTGGTGGGCGGTGCGACCGGCCCCGGGTCAATGGCCGGGTCCTGGGCTGCTGCCGCAGGGAGAGCGAACAGGGTGCTGAGCAGGACGGCTGCGGCGCTCAGTGATGCGACGGCCTTGGTCAGGCGCGGTGCTGGCATGTGGTCCTCAAGGACATGGCCGGTGCTGGCACCGGCGGACGGGCGGGAGCGGGAAACACGTGTGCTCGCAATGGCCCGGGCCCCGCCAAAACTTTAACCTAGAAGTTCTTCCGCTCTTGAGCTCTGGCGGGGATCCTGCGGTTTTCCTGCGGTTTCGGAGGGGAGATTCGGACGTCCGGCCGGGTACCGGCCGCCGTTCGGGTTTTGAAGCAGTTGCCTTCGACCCGCTACGGCCATACCGCTAGAACCAGCGTGAACCCAACGCCGGGATCGATCCGGCGACGTCCCGTTTACGACGTTTCCCCTCAGGAGCGCAGGCTCTGCCTCGGTCCACACGGCTGGCCGCGAACCGCCTCCGTTCCGGAAGATGCCCGCCCGCATGCCTGCCGGCAGGCAGCAGATGCAGACAGTGCGTAGCTAAAGATTTACCGGATTTTTCGATACTTAACGAAAACTGTAGAGCGGGGTAATTTGAAAGTCAGCTCTTTATTCAAATCCCCACACTATTATGGCGACATGCGTACCTGCCGGGAGAATATGGCGGCCGTACAAATCAAGCGAAGGTCGCCATCGACCGCTCAGACGAGAGCGTCAATTCTGCTGGCCGCGTCCAAAGGCCTCTTGGTGCCTGCAACCGCCAAACTCGGCCGGGAGGACATCGACCCCAAAAACACGGCCTCTACGTCACCGGTGAATGGAGCCAAGATGCCTCACTGCCGCTCCTCGCCGAGCTCCCTGACTGCGTCATGGCCATCGGCTTCCCAATCTCGATTATGACCCCCGGCCTGCCGGACACCGGTCTAGGGCACGGCCGTCTCACCAAAGTAAATACGAAGTGCCAGACACGCGGCATCGGCGGCTATCCACAGCCCTCAGTGTCTGGCGGTTTGAAGGGAACAGCAAAATGAAACCACTCGGCACGCCGGCCCTCACCCTAGCTCTCTTACTCGGTGCTACTGGCTGTGGAGGGACAGAGGAATCGGCCCCGACAACCACAGAGCAACACACGGCATCACCGGCGCCAGCTCCGGTGAAGAAGACGCCGGCGGACACGCGCACAGTTGGGCAGAAAAATGCGCAGCGGGCAGCAGAGAGCTACTTGGAAACGTCCCCATTCTCCCGCTCCGGGCTAATTAAGCAGTTGGAGTTTGAGAAATTCTCCAAGGCGGACGCCACCTGGGCGGTGGATCACATCAAGGTCAACTGGAAGGAACAAGCGGCAAAAGCCGCCAAGTCCTATTTGGAAATGCAGGGGTTTTCCCGAGGGGGGCTCATCCAACAGCTGACGTTTGAGGGATATACGGCCGCGGAAGCGGAGTACGGCGTGACACAGGCAGGGCTGTGACCCTTCAGGAAGCTTAAGCCCCGATTGATCGAATTCCCGTCACCCACAAAGCCGGAGACCTCGGTATCGTGCAAGTCGTCGTCCCGGTTCCAAATTCAAAAAAGCTGAGTCGTTGGCGCTCACAATAGTGACGTTGAGCCGCTCCGTGTAACTTTCTTCAAGGGGAAATCCGCACCTGGGAATGCGTGCGCGCATGTCCGGGCGCTCACCGGGATGCGCCAGGTGGATGTCTCAGCGATGATGATCCTGTGCCCCTGTTCCCGGTTCGGACCGCCCGCTTTGACACTGCCGTCCCCGCCGGACGCATCGGCTGCAGCCTTACCACCGACAAGCTCCTGCTGCATACCATCCCGACCGCTGATGCCTTGGAGGCACTCCTGTCCACCGGAAGACTCGTGCCAAACACTTCCCTGGCCGAACCTCACTTCGAGGACGCGTACGGCTGGATGCTCCGGCAGGTGGCTTCACGCCTGTCCACCACTAGTAACGGAGCGCTGTGGTTCTGGGCCCGGATCCACCGGCGGGACCTCGTGGACTTATGCAAAGCCTCTCCCGGGAGCGTCCTGCTCACCTGCAAAGTGCCACGGGAACGCGTGCTCGTATCGCATTACGGCGACTGGCACGCAGTCCTGAACGGGAGCCCTCACGTGCCCGACCTACCAGGCGAGAGCGACGACGACTACGTCGCCCGGCTGGAGCGCATCTTCAATGAATTCGAGGTACGGCAGAAGGCAGCCGGAGCGCCGCGCCAGCCGATTCGCGATTGGCCCGCAGACCTGCGCGCAGACTTAGAACGAACTTGGGAGCACATCCTCGACCCGTCCACTTTCGGCCGTTCGGACACTTTGCAGGCCACTACGCACGTCCTTCACAACGAAGATGTCGTAGAGGCGGTCCGCCTGATGTCGTAGTGCAGGCTGGAGTACCTTTTGCCAGCTTTCAACCCGCTAATAGCAGAAGCTCCGGGACCAAGCCGAAGCTGTTGAACGACAGTCACTGGCCGTACAAGACGAAACACATGGCACTTGGAAGTAGGCCCCCAAGAGGCACTGCGGATGCTCTGAACGGTTCCGGTATCGGTATGATTGCGTAATGCTTGTTAGCGTCTCCCAAGCAGCCGAGCGGCTCGGAGTATCAGACCGGCGTTTGCGCGTGTTGCTCGCCGAGGGGCGCATCCCCGCCCAGCAAGTAGGCAGGCAATGGGTTATCGACACGGTTGATCTAGCCAGGCATCAAGGGACCCGGGCAGCAGGTCGGCCGCTGTCCCGCCGAAGTGCATGGCTGCTCATTCAAGAGGGAAGTGGACTGGCCGCAGAAATGGCTGGCGTTGCAGGTACTGCTCCTATCGAGAAATACCGCCTTAATCAAAGACTTCAAAGACTGGCGGAGGCCTCCGACCCGCTGAATTTGCTCCTATCGATGCTCGCTAGGCGGGCCGACAAGCTTGAGGTCTCAGCAGTCAGAGCCGATCTTGCCGGGCTGATCGTTGACCCGCGCCTCCGGCTTTCAGGTGTTTCACACCCGGCCTCCGGTCTCCTGTCCAACGCCGAGGTGGAGGCATATGTGAATGCCCGGCACGTCGAGGCACTCATAAAGGATTGGTTCCTGATTCGCGTCGCGGCTGGTCGTCAGCCCAACGTCCTGTTGCACGTGATGGAGGACGTCCCCCAGGAGCTCGGGCTCATGGCGATAGCCACTGACCTCGCCGAACGAGGGGGCGTCAGGGAAGGTCAAGCAGCGCAAGCGATCATTGAGGGCCTACGACCCGTATGGCAGCGTCCGGGACACCCATAGCGGTGAATTGGAACCGCGTCGAGCATCGACAAGGAACCGCATGACTCCATTGAGGGGCGCACGTACTAGTACAAGCCACGATGAGGGCGCGCGGATCCCGCTGGTACGCGGCATCCTCGCCCGTTGTACTGCATCCGGTCGATAGCGTCGTGGGACTTCAGCCACCGGTAACCTTTGTATGTTCAACGAAAAGCACTGGGGGAACCTCATGACCGAAACCGCCGCATCCGCCGCGCCCACAAAGAAGCGTACGCTTCTCGTTGCCATCCTGGTGGCCGTACTGTTGATCGGCGGTGGAACGGCTGGCTGGTTGGCTTGGAACGCTACGGAAACGACCCGCCAGGCGGAGGCGAAGGCGGCAGCGGAGCAAAAGGCCAAAGAGGATGCCGCAGCGGCGAAAAAGGCCAAGTCCGACGCGTACTGGGCCAAGGTCTATGAGGACGAGAAGGCTGCCAAAGCCAAGGCGGAGGCCACTGCCGCAGCGAAGGCGTCTGCGGACCGGGCAGCGGCCACCAAGGCCATTGCTGACGCCGGCTGGAGCGAGAAAGCCCCCGGCATCTACTACGCGGACTCCCCCGACACCACCTGCGACTACACGGCCTGTGCCAAGTTCAACGTTATGACCACGCTGGAGAGCGGCTGCCCGGGCGGCATCGTGATTCGGGGACGGTGGCTGAACGGTGAGACAGTCACCGGGGCGGTCTTCGAGGTCACCGGGCCGGTCTACGCCAACGAGCAGGCCGCCGTCGAGGCAAACGATTATGGAGGCAATGCCACCAGCGTCGACCTGACCGAATTCAGCTGCCGCTAGGCTCAACCGACAAGTTGCGGCGGTTGCGAATCTCAATTGAACAAAGGTGCGGAATGCGGATTGTCTCCTGGAATTGCTCGATGGCCTTCTACAAGAAGCGCCACCTGATCGAAGCTCTATTTCCGGGCATCGCCATCATTCAGGAGGTGGCGAAGAAGGACATCGTGAACACTGAGTTCCCCTTCGCGGCCTGGGTGGGATCCAACCCGAACAAGGGCCTGGGCGTGATTGGGTTCCATCCCGCCAGCTACAAGGTCACCGAGACTGCGGACCCTGCCCTGCCGTGGCACATCCCGTTCAGCGTGGACGGACTGAATATCGTCGCTCTGTGGGCTCACCAGGCAACACGCGAGCTCCGCTATGTCCGGGTCACGCACGAGATCGTTGACCGGCACGCCGATTACCTTGCCAGCGGACGCGGACTGATCGTCGGCGACTTCAATAGCAACACGATCTGGGACCGCGAACACCCGGGCCGGAACCATTCCATGCTGGTCGACAAGCTGAGCGGGTTCGGCTTGGACAGTGTCTTTCACCGCCAGGAGCTGAGTGCCCACGGCAGCGAGCTGGCCAAGACGTACTTCCATACGAAGAACCTGAAGTTCGGGCACCACATCGACTACGCGTTCCTGTCCTCGACAGTGGAGGCGAAAGTCTCCGTCGGCGAACCAGACACCTGGCTGGCCCACAGCGACCACATGCCGCTGACACTGGACATCGGCTAGCGGCCAGCCCGCCCCTATCTTTCTCACGATACTCGACCCGGCGTGCGCGGTTCGCCTGCCCACAATTACAGGTACGGGAAGACCTTGTCCGGGTGGCCATCTGCTGCAGACACCACCCTACCGGTTCACCGCCGCAATCCTTGGAGAGTCGGTTGAAGCTGCGGGCCACCTTGTGGGCCTGGACCAGCTGGGCGAGGGTCTGCCGGTTGGCGTCCGTCATGCCGGCCCCTTCAACGTGTCTGTGCCCTAATGGAGACCACGTCATTACGCTCAGAACTACCTCGCCCGTGGTGCGGATTGAGTCCCTGAACCCCTCGGAATCGTGAATATGGCACCACAAGGGTTCCGGAAGGCGGCACCGTCACCCAGCGTTCTCGACGTCATCATCCATGATGCGGGGAGTTCAGTAGGAGAACGCTGGACCTCGGAACTTAGGCTCATCCCCCCGTCTGTTAAACTGAGGGTAGAGGTAAACCGAAGGCGCAGGCCAAAGGTTTGCCCAAAAACTGATGGGCCCTGGAGCCCCACACTCCGGGCACCAGCTTTTCGACACGGACCCGGGGCTTCTGCGCCCAGAAGGTCGTAGGCCCATGGAAACCTTGTGTCTACTGCTGCTAGGAAGCGCAGCACGAGATGGTCGGCACTAGACTGAACCCAGTCCGAATTGGTAAGCATGACCGCAAGCGCACGAAGGAGCAGTGATCGTGAAGAAGGCGGCTTCATCTCTCGAACGTGCTGCACTAGTCTCCCTCCTGCATCCACCGCGTGAGTTCAAATGGGCGGCGTTCCGAGATCATCTGATCGAGGATGAAGCACTCCCCTCCGAAGTACTACTGGAATCGCTGACCAACAACACTGGAAGATTCGACGACGAAATCGCGCTCAGTGTTCAGCGAATAAGAACTTGGGAATCTCTGGGCTACGCGTTCATGACGTACCTAGATCCTGAATATCCGATTCAGCTAAGGGAAGTCCACGACTTTCCCCCATTCCTATTTGCTCGCGGCACACCCGCCCCGGAGGCTCAACGTGAGCGCGGCATTAGCATAGTTGGTTCTCGCTCGGCCTCTCCCGCGGCCATTCGAGATGCGGAGGCCTTGGCCCTAGCGTTGGCCAAGGATGGTGTCACCGTCATTTCCGGACTAGCTGCAGGAATCGATGCAGCGGCGCATTCGGCTGCACTTAGCGTCGGTGGAAGAACTGTTGGGATTATCGGGACAGGGATCGACAAGTACTACCCCAAATCATCGGAGGTTATCCAGCGCCGCATGGAGAAGGGAGAAGGCTTGGTACTTTCCCAGTTCTGGCCCGGCTCCTCTCCGACTAAGTACAGCTTCCCCATGCGCAATACAGTGATGTCTGGGTATTCACGCGGGACCGTTATCGTTGAGGCGAGCGAGAAGTCTGGCACACGCCACCAGGCGCAGCGGGCTGTTCAGCACGGCAGGCCCTTAGTAATTTCTCGCGCGGTGGCCAATGACACCTCTTGGGGCCGCAAGCTAAGTAGCGACCCCAAAAGAACTGAAGTCTATGTCGCTGACAATCTTGACCACGCCATCGAACTTGCACTCTATATGGCAAGGCCCCTGCGTGCCGCTATTCCCAGCCCTGACCAACTTTCCCTTGCATGGCAGTAAGCACGGACGCCCTAGACGAGTGGCTGCCTAAGGTCGCGCACATAATGCGGAATCCTGGGCTGCCGATCGATCCTGCAGAGGCCCGGACTGATCTCCTGTCCCCGGCACTCACCTACTGCCCGATGTGCACGATACCCATGTACGACACGTGGCCGTACTGCTTTGCATGCAAGACCGCGAGAGAGACCCTCCCTGCCACGGAACTACCCCGGAGACTGGCGTTCTTGACTTACGCCGGCGCTACACGCCAGTCCCTGACTGATGTATACGAGTATAAGAACGATCCGCCAAGTAGCAGCGCACAGATACGCCTTTCAGTACTGATGTACCTATTCACTGGGATCCACGGCCGCTGTCTCCTAGCAAGCTCCCAGCATCCGATCGATGCTGTCGTGACCGTGCCGTCTGGACGGGGTCGCAATCCACACCCTCTGGACCATTTTCTTAGGTATTTTCCAGATGAGTGGAAGACAGTCAGGGCATCGTACGTCGGGCCCACTCGAGACGGACGGGCGACAGCAATCAACCCTGAATTTTTCCAATTTTCAAGCCCGTTAGTTGGCGGGCACATCCTCATTCTCGAAGACTCCTGGGTGCAGGGTAAAAATGCTCTCGGCATGGCTGCAAGCGCTTATCAGAACGGCGCCGCCGAAGTAACCGTTATCAGCATCGCAAGGATTTTAGAGCGGACCTTCGGAGCTAACGCACCTTGGTTAGTGACTACCGCCGCGACGTCCCTGTACGATCCGTTCTTCTGCCCTGTGACGCGCGGCACATGCCCCCTGTGATGACCCCATCGCTAAGCATGCCCTATTAGGTTCCAGTCATATGCGAACCCTGACAGGGGTGAGAACCGCAGAATCAGGGAGGCAAGCAATCCTGGCGACCCGCATTCAACCGCAGACGGTGAGGAGGAGCAGCTTTGACTGTCCGACGCCCTGCCGCCTTCAGTAGCAGAGGCGTAAAGCTATAGGAGTAGAGGAGGTCGCCACATGAGCGCGAAAGTATTGAAGAAACCTTGCACAGGAACCGCGCGCGGGACCGCCGCCGCACACTCTAGTGACAGCCTCCAGCACCTCCTTGCCTCCATGCACCTGCGGCTAACTGCGGACGATCTAGTAGCTGCACTGGAAGCGCTGCAGCGCAACGACTCTGCCGTGGATCTCCCAGCCCCCGACCGTGACTTTCGGGCCGCCCATTCAGGAATCACGCACGATCCAAGCACCGTCGCCAGCGGTCCTGCAAGAAACGCCGCGGCACAGGTCCTAATGGACTCCTCATCGCTCACTGCCGCTGAGGTCGCAGAGAATCTGAACCTCTCACCTTTTACCGTCCGCCATTACAAGGCGGAGCGGAAGCTGTACTCATATCTGGCCAATGGCCGGCTTCTGTTCCCGACATGGCAGTTCAGGCAGCAAAGTCCCCGTCCCCTTCCCGAGCTGGACCGGGTCTTGGAGCGCTCCCCGATGACCTTCATCCGCAGGCTGTCGCCGGCTTCTTCCAAACCTCGAAGCCCGACTTGGTGATGGGCGGTAAAGTGGTCTCCGCCTCTGTGTGGCTCGAGGCCGGCCGTTCGGTGGGCCCCGTCCGCGCTATGGCCGACGCTTTGGCAGCCTGGCACTGACGAGTAACCAGCGCCCCTGGGAGCGCCACCCAGCGGATTCGCACTGGCATGCCTTAACGTTGACGGCCCCCGCTAAGGGGTCTCCAGCCCGTTACCAAGAGTTCGCGACAGGACTAGTTCATCGCCGACACGGGGCGGGGGAAGCAATCGCGCCCGCGCCCATGCCCGGATACTGCTGGACAGGAGTGACTTCGCGTTGCGGACAGGGGCCCACCGGGCTGCGTAAGGATCGTCGCGCTAGCTACCCCAGTTTCCCTGCAGCGGCTTACCGAACGTCATGCCCTTGTACTCGCAATGCATTGAGTTCTCGATGTCCCAGGTCCGCGTCATCACCCGCGCCGATCCGCTGAGCTTCAAGGACGCAATTGGCGAGCCGAAGTTCCTGAACGCCAGCAGGTGATCGCCTTCGTCCGTCGCGAAGGTCGTCCGACCAGACGGGACTTCGTACGTCTCAGGCAGGTCTACATAGCCAGTTCCCATCTCAGCGCCGCTGTCCCGGACCGCAGTGACAGTAAGCAACTCGCCGACCTCGATGCTGACCGGCACTGAGAACCTATTGTCCAGTACGAAGGTCAGCTTCAAAGCATCGAAGACGTCGCTTCCCGGTACAGATTCCGCCTTGACGAGCGTCAGCGTCACCCCGTTGTCGGCGGGGCACGTGGGCTCCGGGGTCGGGCTGGACGGAATAGCGGGTACGGCATCTGCCTGTTCAACCGTCGGCGGTGGCGGTGGCAGCGGCTGGACTTCAGCGAACGACTGCTCCGGGACGGGTGATGGTGTCACCCGCTCAAAGTGGGCCGGCACGGATGAGGTTGGCGCCGTGCTGCTCTCCGTTGGTTCGGGCTCCCTGCTTTCCGTCGGCTCAGTTTCTACTGTTGGGGAGCTGGCCGGCGCCTCTGCAGGTGAAGCAGCCGCAGGAGTGGACACAGCACTCGATGGTTCGCTTGTCAGCGATTGGCCAATCCGGACGCCGACAAGAATGACGATGACCGTCACCAGGACAACGCCGACCGCGATGGCGGCAATCATCGGCCGACTGAGGGTGCGTCCACCCGGAGACTCTTGATTCACCGCATCAGTGTAGGACGGCAGCTCCGGGTTTCAGTTGGCCGCCACGAACTCGGCGGAACTGTGACAAGGCGACCGGACGAACACTGGTGAGGCGGTCAACGGGCTCCGCACACATGCGTTCCAGACAGTCTCTGCCGAACCGGAAGGAACGCCATGTTTGAACGCTTCAGCGCTGACGCCCGCCGCACCGTCGTCCTCGCCCGCGAGGAGGCACGGTCCCTGCACCACGACTTCGTCGGCACCGAACACCTGATGCTCGCACTCAACCTCAACCAGGAGCCGCCGGCCAGGCGCTGAACGGCCTCGGCGTCTGCCACCCACAGCCCTGAACACCCCCGCGTCTCTGAGCAGCTACGCCGCGCCAGCGTAGTGCTGTACGCTCCGGCGATAGCCGCAGCCGTGGCGTAGGTCCGTTGGCTGGACCAGCTGGTGGGCATTTAAAGAAGGGACGGCGCCGAACGAAGCGCCTCCCCAGTCATCTTTTCGTTGAGCTTCATGCCTGCGTCATGTTCACAGAGTGTCCGCTGCGCGGCCACCGTTGACCTGTTCGCTGCGCTCTCTCACCGTTTCGTTCCCTACACGTTCACCGTCATGGTTGCCTGGCTGCGGCCTGCGGCCGCGGCCGGCGTCATGGCTGCGCCGCGCTGGCCTGGCGCTGCGCGCCGGGGCTGGCGGCCACTCCCTCAGGGTTCCTTTGCTCACGTGGCTGCGCCACGCGCCCACCGTCTCGTTCACCGTCGCGGTGACCTTCTTGTTGTCCTGGCTGCGGACTTCGTCCGCGGCCGTCTGCTTCACGGCTGCTTCTCGTTTCCCGGTCGCTGCGCTCCTCTCCCCTGCTGCTCGTACATCACGGCTCGCTGGTGTCTTCGATGGCCTGCGGCCGGCTGGAGCTGGTCCACGGCTGACGGCGGCTCTCTCCGGTTGTCGATTCGTCCGACTCACGGGTGTCTGTTCGTTAATCTGGTGACTTCGTCACCCGTTCCTCTGCGCGGGGTGCTGTCCGTGGGGCGTGTCGGCTGGCGCTGCCCCTGCGGGGCGCAGGTTGCGTTCCGGTCACCTTTACGTGGCCGGTCTGGGTGGGTGGTGGCCTGCGGCCGGCTGGGGTACCTGGACGGTTGCGTTGGCAGATTGGCCAACGTCGAGCTGGACGAATCGACTCCGGTTCGACAACGGGATGCGATCAGTTCACCGCTGCGATGAACGGGGAGGGCGACGAATCGTTGACCGGCTCCGAGCAGCCTCGCAGTACAACCCGGCCACACATTCAACGGCCACCACTAGACGGCTACCCGGCCACCCACACACTCAGCCGGCCGCAGGCCAAACCCAGCACCACCAACGGTGACCATGACAGATGCGGCCACCCACACGAAGCGCCGCAGGCGTTAACGGCCCGCCGCAGGCGCCACCCCAACCGGACATGCCGCCAAAATGCAGCCACCACTTCGTTTCGGCGAAAACACAGTGGACCCCGCTCCGGAACGGAAGCCGCCGCACACATCAAGGCAGAGCCAAATAGTCAAAGTCCCACGACCAAGAGCACCAATGGTTCCGGCTGCGCCGCCACTAAGGTTCGGTCGGAAAACAACTCTTATTAGGTGATGGAAGCCGTCGGCAGTCCTGCAGTCGGCCTTCCCGCGAAATACGCCCCACACCTCAGCGTCCAGCGGATACAGAAGGCGTATATCCGAGGCCTGACGTTCGTCACTGTGACTGCTGGGAACTTCGCTTTGGGGAACAAGGCCTTGAGCCAACTGGCGCCGCCGAGATAGTGACTGCGTTTTGCTAGGCGTTTGCTCCTTCACGCGCTGCCACACCTTTACTGTCACGTACCGTGACACTAAAGACCTCGGTGAGCGCGCGTCAGGCCACTCCCTGTGTACTCGGGGGCACACGCCTCTGCTCGCTCTCAAAGTCCCGTGTGCGACAGAAGCTTCGGTCTCCAAACCCACTCGCCTACGACTAGTCCGCGAGCCTCAGCTAACGCGGGCACCCGCGAACAGCCCCGCATCACCGGCTGAAGGGTTGCCCTTCATCGGAGGGCGCAGCCGGGCTCGCCTCGAACCAAGCGCGGCCGTGGCGGTAGCGGAACGCGAAACCGTTGTACCCGGCGGGCCGCAGGTCGATGGTGTCCAGCGCGCCCGCTGCCGGACGCTCGGCTTCATCCCAGCCGGGAACAATGTCGCCAGGTTCGGCCTCCCGTGCCAGACCGATTTCCGGGAAGCTGGCGTCCAGGAAACCGCCCCGCTCTGTCACAGGGATGCCGGTGAAGGCGTGCCCCGCGTACCCGTACAAGAGCAGCCGCTTCTCCTCGGGGCGTGACGGTTCCGGCATGGAGGACTGCTCATCCCAGAGCCACGTCGATGTTGCCTTCGCAGTGAACTCCTCCGGCATCATGTCGTTGATCCTGTCGATGCCATGGGCGGGACAGTACGCGGCGGCGTACACGCCTTCTTCTTCCAGGACATGGTCATCCGCATCAGGGAAGGACCGCTGGAACTCCGACAGGCAGATGCAGCCTGCGGACTTGGCTTCTTTCGCCGGCAAGCGCCCGGACGCGTCCTCACCGAAAGGCCAGGACGGAGCGAGGCCAGCGCCGGCGGGAACCTTCCAGACGCGGCGCCTGCCCACCCGAGCTATCGCAAAAAGCCGCCAGCCCTGGCGGGTTGCCGCCGTGACGGCCACAATGCTGAGGGCGGCTGCCGCGGCAGTGAACATGGTGGAGCCTGATTCCTGCCCGGCCTGTTCGTAGGTCAGGCCCAGTTCCGCCGGAAGCACGGCAAAGGCCGCAGCCCAGCCGGCGCCGGCAGTCGCGAACGGGACCAGCATGCTGATCAGGCCACGGCGGAGCACCCGTCTGCTGGCCTGCACCGCCGTGGGACCGACCGTCGCGGTGCGTCCGGTGGCCGAGGCCTGTGCCAACGACCGCACGGCACGCAGTTCACGCCACGACCGGCTGGCGACACCCGCTGCCAGCACAGCACCCACAGCAGCGGCGCACCACCACACCGGGGCCGAGGTGTAGCCGTCCAGGGTGTGTGGCACTGCCGCGAAGGTCAGGACTATTGGGGCTGCCACAATGGCGCCGCGTCCGAGCATCCAACCCGCAAGACAGAAAGCCGTGGCAAGAAGAATGCTCGCTCCGCCGAACATGTCGATGAGGCGGAACGGCCCATACCAGGAGGGATCATCCGTCGACTCCCAGCCGCGGTCGGCAACGAACGCGCCTGCAGTGCCGAGTAGCCCGGTGAGCCAGCCGGCGAGCCTCTGCCACCGGCTCGGGATCCGCTTCGGGAGCGCCACCCAGGCCGCAGCGTCCGTGCGAACAATGTCGACGCGTGTCAGCGGTCGCTCCTGTCGTTAGTTGGTGCACCGAGCCTATGGCACAGCCTGTGGCAGATCCGGCAACGTCGGATCATGGATTGCGTCGCATCCGGACCGCTTGTGATAGCCAAGGCCCTACAGATCGACGTCGTCCGAGTTCGCAGCGTGTTTCTCACACAGCAGACCGCTCTCGGCGATGAGGACCTGTCCAGCACGTCATTCGATCCATTCCCGTCCTCCAGCTGGTTTAACCCGGCAACACCACGAAGGAACCGTGTAGCTCAATCAGGGGCGCAACGAAGGAATTGCCTTCCGTTCCAGCCAATAGGGCAAGATACTTTCCATGGGTTCAGCTAGTTTCGAAGATGTCCTCGATCGTCTCTATTTCTCGGCGAGTGACCAGCACGACAAGGGCACCAAGTTCGAGCACCTGATGAAGCGGTACCTGGAGCTGGAACCCAAGTACGCCGACCAGTTCTCCGACGTTTGGCTGTGGAGCGAATGGCCGGGCCGGAACGGGCACGTCGACACGGGCATCGACCTAGTCGCCAGAGACCGCTACACCGGCGAGCTGACCGGTATCCAGTGCAAGTTCTACGACCCGGCCCGGACCCTGGACAAGAAGCAGATCGACTCGTTCTTCACCGCCGTCGGCAAGGCTGACTTCTCCTACGGCATGGTCGTCTCCACCACCGACAAGTGGTCCCAGCACGCCGAGGACGCACTGGAGGGCCAGTCCAAGCCGATGACCAGGCTCCGCTTCGCCGACCTGGCGGACTCCACCATTGACTGGTCCGAGTTCAGCGTCGACGCCCCTGAGCAGATGAAGCAGCTGGGCGGCAAGGAACCCCGCAAGTACCAGCGCCAGGCGATCGATGACGTGAAGAAGGGCTTCACGGAGAGCGACCGCGGCCGGCTCATAATGGCCTGCGGCACCGGCAAGACCTTCACGTCATTGAAGATGGTCGAGGAGATCGTCCCCATCGGCGGCTCCGTGCTGTTCCTAGTCCCCTCCATTGCGCTGCTGCAGCAGACCCTGAACGAATGGACAGCCCAGGCCTCCGTTCCGCTGCGGCCCCTGGCCGTCTGTTCTGACACCAAGGTCGGCCGCAAGGAGCACGAGGACGTCAGCGTCCACGACCTGGCGTTTCCGGCCACGACCGACCCTGCCAAGCTGCTGAACCGGGCGAAGATCAGCACCGGTCAGGAAGCCATCACCGTGGTTTTCTCCACCTACCAGTCCATCGACGTCATCCACCAGGCCCAGAAGGCCGGGCTGCCCGAATTCGACCTCATCGTCTGCGACGAAGCCCACCGCACCACCGGCATCACCGAAGCCAGCCACGACGACTCCGCCTTCGTGAAGGTCCACGACAATACCTACATCGAATCCGGCAAGCGGCTCTACATGACCGCCACCCCGCGCATCTACGTCCAGGAATCCAAGACCAAGGCCGCCCACGACAACGTAACCGTCTACTCCATGGACGACGAGGCCGTCTACGGCCCCGAGTTCCACCACCTCGGCTTCGGGAAGGCCGTGGAGATGGGCCACCTCGCCGATTACAAGGTCCTGGTCCTCGCCGTGGACGAGGAAACCGTCAGCAAGTCTTTCCAGAGCCTGTTTGAGGACAACGGCGACCTCAACCTGGATGACGCCGCCCGGATCGTCGGGTGCTGGAACGGACTCTCCAAGCGCGGCGTGAACGGCCAGCGCCTGGACATCACCGACAGCTCTCCCATGCGCCGGGCGGTCGCGTTCGCCCGCAACATTAAGGAATCCAAGAAGCTCGCCGCCGACTTCGAACTCGTCGGCCGGCAGCTGCTCATCAACCGAGGTGAGTCCGATGCCCCGGCGCTGAAGCTGGAAGCGGAGCACGTGGACGGCACCTTCAACGTTCTGGAGCGCTGCTCGAAGCTGGACTGGCTCAAGGCCGAGGACACCGCCGGCGCCGACGGTGAAGAGACCTGCCGGATCCTCTCCAACGCCCGCTGCCTCTCTGAAGGCGTCGACGTCCCCTCGCTGGACGCGGTGCTGTTCCTGAACCCGCGCAACTCCCAGGTCGACGTCGTCCAGTCCGTCGGCCGCGTCATGCGCAAGGCCGAGGGCAAGGAGTACGGCTACATCATCCTGCCCATCGCGGTACCGGCCAGCCAGGACCCTGAGACGGCTCTGAACGACAACAAGAAGTACAAGGTCGTCTGGGATGTGCTGCAGGCGCTCCGCGCCCACGATGACCGGTTCGAGGCCATGATCAATAAGCTCGAGTTGAACCGGAACGCCAACGACAAGATCGACGTCATCACCGTTGCCGACCCGTTCGGCGATGGCCCGGGTGGCGGCGGCAGCGACGCCAACAAGGGCACCGGCACGGAGGCCCTGTTCCACATGGCCGGCGCCGACCAGTGGCGCAACGCCATCTTCGCCCGCATGGTCCGCAAGGTCGGCGACCGCCGCTACTGGGAATCCTGGGCCAAGGATGTCAAAGAGATCGCCGACCGGCACGTGCTCCGGATTTGCACCATCCTGGACGGCGAAGACCACCGGCCGCGGGAAGAATTCAGCGTCTTCCTGCAGGGCCTGCGCGGCAACTTGAACGACGCCATCACCGAGTCCGACGCCATCGACATGCTCTCCCAGCACCTGATCACCAAACCGGTCTTCGAGGCCCTATTCGAGGGCTACTCCTTCGCTGCCAACAACCCGGTCTCCCAGGTCATGGACTCCATGGTCGACATCCTGGAGAAATACAACCTGGACTCGGAGGTCGCCAGCCTCGAATCCTTCTACCGGTCGGTGCGCGTCCGTGCCGAGGGCATCACCAATGCCGAAGGCAAGCAGAAGATCGTCACCGAGCTGTACGAGAAGTTCTTCAAGCTCGCCTTCCCGCGCACCGCTGAATCCCTTGGGATCGTCTACACGCCGGTAGAAGTTGTGGACTTCATCATCCGGGCCGTCGACGACGTCCTGGCCAAAGACTTCGGAGCTTCCATCAGTGACGAAGGTGTCCATGTCCTGGATCCATTCACGGGGACTGGAACCTTCATCGTGCGACTGCTCCAGTCCGGCCGGATCAAGCCGGAAGACCTCCTCCGCAAATACGCTTCAGAGCTCCACGCCAACGAGCTGCTGCTCATGGCCTACTATATCGCCGCGATTAACATCGAGGCCACGGTCCACGGTCTGTTGGAAGACCAGGCGGCAGCCGAAGGCAAGGACTTCGGCGAAGTGCCGTACCTGCCATTCGACGGCGTCGTCCTCACCGACACCTTTCAGATGACAGAAGACGGTGACACGCTCGACGACTTCGTCTTTGCCTCCAACAATGACCGCGTCAAGGCTCAGAACGCCCTCGACATCCGCGTCATCATCGGCAACCCACCCTACTCTGTTGGCCAGTCCAGCGGCAACGACAACAATGCCAACCTGAAGTACCCAACCCTCGACGAATCAATTCGCAGCACCTATGTGAAAGCCTCGTCCGGAACAAGCCACCGCGCTCTCTACGACTCATACATTCGGGCGATACGGTGGGCCTCGAACAGGATCCTCAGTTCACCCAACGGCGGGGTCGTCGCCTACGTTTCTAACGGCGGTTACATCGATTCCAACAACGCCGATGGACTCCGAAAAGCCTTGGTCGATGAGTTCCATGACATCTACGTCTACAACCTGCGTGGCAACCAGCGCACGGCAGGCGAGGAGAGCCGCAGGGAGGGCGGCAAGATCTTCGACTCTGGCAGCCGGAACACAGTTGCTGTCGTCATTCTCGTCAAGCGGTTCGGGGCCAGCAGCGGCGCCGTCCTGCACTACCGGGACATCGGTGACTACTTGGACAGGAAGCAGAAACTCAGCATCGTGGATGCGGCGAGCCTGGACACCATTGAGTGGTCGACCATCGTTCCTAACGCGGACGGTGACTGGATCAACCAACGCAATGTCGCCTTCGACTCTCTGACCCCACTCGTTACCTCGGCTAACCAGCCCGGGATTTTCGCCTTGACATCCCGGGGGCTAACGTCAAACAGGGACTCCTGGGTCTACAACTACTCCGAAACAAAGCTCGTGCAGAATACCGGGCTCCTGGTAGACGGGTTCAATTCACAGCTGAGCCGGGGAGTTGAACTTTCGGATCTTCCGAATGACCCGAGCCGCTTCAGTTGGTCCCGTCGGCTGCGATCACGGTACAGGAGCGGAAACGAGCTGGCCTTCAGCAACCGGGCGGTTCGCAGCGCCATCTACCGGCCGTTCCAGAGGTCATGGCTGTACTTCGGGGAAGGACTGAACGAGGACACCCGTCAGCTGCCCGCGGTCTTTCCTACCCCCGGGGCCGTCAACCAAGGCATCTACATAACGTCCCCTTCGTCCCACTACCCGACGTTCGAAGCCCTCATGGTCGACTCCGTTCCAGATCTGCACATGCTGGACACGGGTCAGTTCTTCCCCCGTTATACATACTCCGCTACAGCCGTGGGAACGCTTTTCGAAACGACTGAGGGCGAAGTGCAGAGGGTAGACAACATCACCGACGCCGCGCTTGTCGAGTATCGTGCCGCGTACGGCCCTGACATCGCGAAGGACGACGTCTTCCATTACGTCTACGGGATCCTCCACTCTCCTGAGTACAGAGCTACCTTCGCTGCCGACCTCAAGAAGATGCTCCCCCGCATCCCGCAGGTTGGTGGCGTCGAGCGCTTCCAGGCGTTCGTTGACGCCGGCAGGGCGCTCTCCGATCTCCACATCGGCTACGAGTCGCTGGAGCCGTACGACCTCAATGAGATCGCAACCGGGCTGGCCGTCGAGCAGGACGAGTACGCCAGGTATTCGGTCAAAAAGATGAAGTATGCCGGCAAAGCGGGAGCATGGGACAAGACCCGGATCATCTACAACTCCCACGTCACGCTGGAGGGGATCCCGGCGGAAGCCCACAGCTACATGCTGGGCTCGCGGTCTGCCGTGGACTGGATCCTCGAGCGGTACCAAATCAAGACCGACAAGGCGTCGGGAATTGTGAATGACCCGAACGACTGGTCGCGCGAGCATAGGCAGCCGCGCTACATCATCGACCTGATCGGCCGTATCGTGACGCTCAGCTTGGAGACGAACCGGATAATAGAATCCTTGCCTCAACTTAAGGTCATGTAACAGATCTCCTCAAGGCCCAAGGCGTGGCTGGCGCGGTTAGCTCTTCGGCTCGGTGAGCTAATGGTCTTGTTTGGCGACGCAGAATCTCGATGTTAGTCGGACTCCGACTTTCCTTTCTTTGGAGGAGCCACGTTTTTGAGACCGTCCGAGTAGTCGGGGACAATCTCCGGTCGGTGGATGTAGTGCCTGCGCGTCGTCTCCGGTGAGGAATGGCCCAGCTGTTGTTGCGCGGCTTCATCACGATAGTACTCAGCGATCTCGCTGCTGACGGTTGATCGGAAGCGATGCGGGCTGATTTTCTCGTGGATACCAGCAGCCTTATTTGCCTTCCTTAGGTCCGACCTAAAATTGCTGGGCCGGACGAAGGTGCCATTCCGTGTTGCAAAAACAGCGTTGGTACGGGTATTGCGCTTGTTCATGTGCCGTAGCCGGATCATGTCTTGGATCCAGTCCTGCGTCAGCTGCAGTATTCGCTGGCTATCGCTCTTGGGATAGTCCTGGCGGTAGAAGAGTCCGTCTTTCTCAATCAACGTGCCGCTCACCGTTATCAAGATGCGGTCTCCATCGAATTGGATGTCGTCCCAGCGCACTGCAAGTGCCTCACCAATGCGCATGCCGGTAGCGAAGAGGAATTTCACAACGTCCGAGAGCCGTCCAGTCGGTTTGGGGCCTCCGACTCCTTTCTCTGGCTGCCGCGCACGGACTGCCTCATGTACTGCTGCCACCGTGGATGGCTTGAGTCTTGTCGGGCGCTTCTTGGGGCTGGGCACGTTGGAGACAAAGCGGACAGGGTTGTCTGCCCGATGGCCCTGGCGTACGGCGTAGTCCATAATCTGGCTAAGAACCTGCTTAGCCAGATCTGCAGTCCGGTACCCCGTTCCGTCTTCTTTGTCGTACAGGCTGTGGATAGCCTTCTCGCAGTCGGGAGTCTTCAGCTCCCCCACAGGGAATCCTCCCAACACTGGAAGTAGATGACGACGAAGGTTTCCCGCATATGAAGTCCATGACTGCATCCGCAGACCGTTAGTCGGCGACGCACCGGTTTGGGTCGTCTCATCGATTTCCACAGGGGAAGGTTTCCGTACTGCCAACCAGCGCTCTGACAGCTCTTCAAGAGTCACGATCGAGGCCTCCGCCTTTGCTGCTTCGGCCTCCTTCATACGCTGCTCGGCTCGCTTTTGAGCTTCTTCGACAGCACGCCGCAGTGCAAGGTCGGCGGCACCTTTGGTGCGTCCCGATCGCTTGATGTCGTGCCGCACGCCCGCATCGTCGTTGTACCGCCCTCGGGCCGTCCATCTGCCGGACTCATCTTTTGTGGGCGTGTACTGGAAAAGTTGCCACGCTGGCATTTTTGCGCGTGCCATCAGCCGGCCCTCTTTACCTGGTTGTCCATCCAGGTATCCACGTCGCTCAGGCGGTAGAGGACCCGTCCCTGTCCGATTCGGACGTACGCGGGGCCGCAGTCCAAGCTTGCCCAGTTGGCGAGCGTCGCGGAGCTGAGCCTCATGTGGGCAGCAGCTTCTTTCCGCGTCAGCCAGACCGTTTTCTCGATCTCGTAATTTGTCTCGTTCACATTTACTTCTATGCGGCTGCCGCGGCGACGGGTGTCACTTTGTGGTCCTACCCCGTAAGGGCACACTTTGGGGCACACTTTGAAAAGTGATTGGAGGGGGTGTCCGGGAATGCTTGTCCGAGGATAATCCGCTAGATTCCGGGGTCTAGGCCATGATCGGGGACGTGTCGGAGTCCCCGGGAATCCCTCACTCGTAATGAAAAGGTCATCAGTTCGATTCTGATAGGAAGCTCGGGAAGAACCCCGTATTGTCGCTCGTTCGGCGGCGGTACGGGGTTTTTTGCTGGTTTCGCCCGGAGATGCCGATAGGCCCGGGCACATTTTGGCGCCCCTCGGCGCAAACTCCGCTGCACCCGGGTTCGGTAAATTCCCGGCCCGGGAATTTACCGCGGTTCACTCCCCCGACGGCGTCTGCGTCCTGGGCCAGGCCTGCGGTGCCAGCCCGGCACCAGGTTTTCTTGAGCCAGAATTGATCGGCCCTCGATGGGTCCTTGAGTCAGTGCGGGCAGAGTAGCTGTTACCGGCACGGAAGACCGGTTACCCGAAGTCCGCGCGCCGGACTCCTTGTAGAACGGGCGTTCGTCATCATGGGTCGCAACCTGAACTCCGCCATCGGCAGAGCCGCTGTCGCCGCGATGGTTTAACGCCACCCGGACATCCCGTGCCAACAAATAACCCACACACGTCCCCTCCGTCGTCTGGCCCCAGAACCGCGGCGGAGGGGACCCATCCGTAAGGCAGCAAGCCATGACAGCAGCAGCGCCGGCGGCCCGGGTACCCGGCCCCGCGGTCCCCGCCAGGGGCCGGCCGCTGCTGAAAGCCGGCAGCGTGCTGGTGCGCACCGTTGCATCTGTGCCGCTGGCCGCCGCCGTCGCAACCTTCCTTTTCCTGGCCGTTGGTCCCAGTTTCCTCGGCTACCAGACCAGCATTGTGCTTTCCGATTCCATGGCTCCGATCATCAACCCGGGGGACGTCGTGGTCACCGTGCCGTCGCCGGTCAGCTCGCTGAAGGCCGGGGACATCATCACGTACAGAATCCCCGTGCAGGACCGCCGGGTCGAAACACTCCGGGTCGTCGGGCTCACCCGCGACGGCGGCGGCAGCACCACGGTGCGGACCAAGGGCGACGCCGACCACGACGCCGAACCCTGGCTGGCGACCTTCGAAGGCAGCTCCGTGGACGTGCACGCCGTGACAGTCCCGTACCTCGGCACTGCGATCCAGGCGCTGCGCGAACCGGCGGCGCTGATGGCCCTGACATACGGGGTTCCCGGGGTGTTGGTCTTCGGGATGCTGGGCAGGATCTGGTGGAAGGGCCCCGACGCTGCTGACGGGTCCAGGAACGGGGCCGATGGTGCAAAAACACCGGCCGCAGGCTGACGCGCCCGAGCCGACGCTGGACGGGCAGCACCTCCGGGACCTGGCGGAGGATTGCTCGACGGCGGCAGCTGAGTCCTTCGCGGACAATTACGCAGCCCTGCTCCCACAGCGCGTTAACCGCATCATCCGGAGTATCGGCGTCGGGCACCGGGAGATGGCGATGGATGCCGCCCTTAGCCTGCGGACGGCGTCGTCAATGGCAGGCGCCCTGCGGATGAGCCGCCTGTGCAGCCAGCTGGAGAAGGCCCTGGTAACCGCTGACCTGGCCGCTGCCGCGGGTGTGGCGCGGGACATCGACCTGCACGTGCCGGAACTGCAGGAGGCCCTCGCTGGCCGGCGGCGCCCGGACCAGTAGGCTTTTGCCCCGCTGCGTCCCTTCTGCCTTTTCAGCCACGGGCGCATGCGGCCGTCACAAAGTCATAGATCTGCCCGCGCAGTGCTGTGCCGGCCGCGATCTTCAGCTGCCCCTCACGTCCTCCCACACTCACATGCAGGGGCAGCAGGGTGCCCACCTTGTCCTCGGCGATGGCATGCGGGTCGCAGCGGGCAGGGCGGATCCGCAAACGCAGTTCCGAGCGCGGCGTGCCCTGCGCGACGCGGACGTTCCGCGGCCACGGCTGTTCCGCCGGCTCGGCAATCAGGGTGGTCCCGCCGATGCCCGCGATGGTCATTGGCCCTGCGTCCGGGCCGGCGCCGCCCGTTGCCTTCGGGGTGATGACCAGGCGCACGACGGCGGTGCGGGAGTCCGGGGCCACCTCAAGTCTCCGGTCCAGGGCGATATCCGCTACCGCGGCCGCTTCCGCAGCCAGGCACAGCTCCTGGTTGTTCCGTTCCAGGACCCCGAAGGGGTCGTCGGCGACGTGCGCCACTTCCTGCAGTCCGGCACGCCCGGGCTCCGAATATCTCACCGTGGCTACTGGCTGCTGCGCGGTTGATTGCGGGGCGGTTGGTTGCTGTGTGCCCCGTTGGCCCCGGCCACAGACCGGGGCCGGAAGCCGGGCTGGGAGACTCTTGGGCTGGTCGGGAGGCAGTTCGAGGCCGCCGGCTGGCTCCCAGACGATGTCCCCCTGAAACAGCGGCGATGTGAGCTCGGCCCCGGCAACCGTCACGGACGCGCCGGACACATTGGTGAGCAGGAGCTGGATGGCCTCTTTTCCGTACTGGTCCCGGGACTGGTTCACTTCCACCGTTATCGGCGGTGGTCCAGCAGAGAGTTGCGTCCCCGGCTCCCGTGGCTCGGGGGCCGTGCAGGCCGCCAGCGCAGGAACCGCCGCCGCCAGGGCAGTCGCCGCTACGATAGCGTGCCGCCGAAGTGCAGGGAACCACGGCGCGTGGACCTGTTGTACAGGCAACAGGTCCACGGCCGGGGCCACTCTAGAACTGCCCGGTGGGGCCGGTGTCCTCGACTTCGCCGCGCCAGCCGCCGGTTTCGGTGCCGCGTGATTCGATGAAGTCCTTGAATTTGCGCATGTCGGACTTGACCTGCATTTTGTCGATCTTCAGGGCCGCGCCCGCCTTCTCAGTGACGGTTTCCGGTGCCCATTCGAAGTGGACCTTCACTTTGGTGTGGGTGGCGTCCAGGGGTGTGAACCTGATGATGCCGGCGTGGGACTTGCCGTCGGTGCTGCGCCAGGCAATCCGGTCATCAGGCTCCTGGTCCACGATTTCGGTATCAAATTCCCGTTTCACGCCGCCGACTTTCGTAACCCAGTGATTGGTGGTGTTGCTCAGCTGGGTTACGGACTCCACGCCGGACATAAACTGCGGAAATGATTCGAACTGCGTCCACTGGTTGTAGGCCGTATGGACCGGAACTGCGACATCAACGGTCTCTTCAACAGTTTCCATCTGCTTCCTCCTGTCATTACGGGTGGCCCGACTACGGGCCCTAGGCAGCCGCCGTCGTTCCGCACAGCAACCGCCACCTGAACGGTAGGTCCGGTCGCTTCCTGTGTCCAGACCCCGCAGGTGATTGACGTCAGGGAATGCCAGGGGTGCCTCTGGAGGTGACCAGAATGTCCCCGGCCTGGCAGTCCAGGGCGTCACAGATAGCAGTCAGCGCGGCCGGGCTTTCTGAAGGCCGCGTCAACGCCCGGCAGGCTGGGCTGCTGCCCCTCCACAGGCAAAAAGGAACCCGCCGGGACGGACGTGGTCCGTCCCGGCGGGCTCCTTACCGCTGTGCCGTCTGCGTTCAGGCAGTCGGCGCGTCGAACCGCTGCCCCTCGGGCTTGGACGGCAGGATCGTCAGGACCAGCAGTGCCAGCGCCCCAAGGAACGGCACGAGACCCAGCAGCACAAACCAGCCGCTGAGGTTCACATCGTGCAGGCGCCGCGCAGTCAAAGCCAGGGATGGCACGATGGTGGCCAGGCCCCAGACAATGGCCAGGATGAGGCCCACCGTGGCGCCCGGGCCCGGAACGGGCGTACCGTCGGCGGACACGGTTGTTCCCCCTGCGCCCGTGATGACGTTGATGATGATGCCGACCACGACTGCAACGAGCAGCCACCACCAGTACTCACTCCGGCTGGCACGGCCCGAGAACGTGGCGTACTTCTTGAAGAACCTGCGGACGGCTGCGGGCAAGGGCGCCCCGTAGTACGGTGCCCAAAGCGGCGGTTCGCCGGTTCCTCCCTGGTAGGCCTGCTGCTGCGGATATTGCTGATAGCTCACTGGTTCCCCCCACGGGTTCTGAGTTATGAGACGAGCCCATCGTAGGGGCCCAACCGGCGAATCGGCCTTTCGATGGAGAAAATTTACTGCGATTTTCACTTCGTGTCCTGATAAGTGCGGAAGTTTCGGGACTGCGCGGAGCTGCTGATGCCGCGGCCCGGGTGCGGCTAGCAACTGACCATCGACACAGACCCCGCGCGGGCTTAACCTTTGCTCGCTGGGACCCGACAATGACGACGGTGAGGTGGCAAAATGGGAGCCCGGGAAGATGTTGATTTGGTGCAGCGGGGTTACGACGCTTTCGGTGCGGGTGACATGGACACCCTCCGCGGGCTGTTCACGGAGGACGCCGTCTGGCATCTCGGGGGCAGCGGCGGGCTGTCCGGTGACAAGCAGGGCCTGGACGCCATACTGGCGTACTTCGGCGAACTGTTTAACCGATCCGACGGCACGATCAAGGTCGACTTGGATGATCTGATCGGCGGGGACAACCACACGGTTGGCTTCCAGCGGGTGCACGCGCAGCGCAACGGCGCCGCTATCGACCTGCGCACCGTCATCGTCTTCGCACTCAGGGACGGCAAAGTCAGCGAGGTTTTCGAATTCCCTGAGGACACTGCCAAGGCCGCCGATTTCTGGTCCTGAGAACCGGCTGCAGCTTCCCTGGGGCCGCCTGCGCACCCGATCCTTTTTTGCGAGGGTCGCCTAGAGTGGGCCCATGGCAGACGCGATGAAGTCCCTCACTGAAAGCTTCAGGAACGTGGGCGTTTCCAGGGCCTACGGAGATCCGATCCGGCTGGGCGGGAAAGAGATCGTTCCCGTTGCACTGGTTTCCTTCGGGTTTGGCGGCGGCACCGAAGGCGGTGATCCGGAGGGAGCCGGCTCCGGCGGCGGGGGAGGCGGATTCGTCTTCCCCCTTGGCGTATATACCCACAACGACGGCGGCCGCCTGACTTTCCATCCGAATCCCCTGTCGCTGACGGCTTGCCTGGTACCGCTGGTGGGTGCCGTCGGGCTTGCGCTGCGGGGTGCACTCCGGGCGCGGCGTTAGCCGCCCTCGTCGGCCGGACGTCGCTACGCGACGTCGTCGGCGATGTTCCGGTCGTCGGCGATGTTCCGGTCGTCGGCGTTGTTCCGGTCGGAAAGGTGGGCCAGCAGGGCCCGTTCCGGACTGCCCGGGTTTTCCTCGAGGTGGCGCAACAGGCTGGTGCGCACGTCGGGGCCGGTGGCAACCGCAGAAAGCACATCGATGATGACGTCCATTACCTGACGGCGCATCGTCCAATCCTCTGAAGCGTAAGTCACGTGCACCTCCTGTCCGGCCGCGAAATCCTTCCCCCGACTGCTCTTTCGATTGGCACTGTCCCCTGAGCCAGTACCCTCGCTTCCAGCATCCACGCTTAGCTGCGGGAAACGGGAACCAGCGGGGCCGGCCCCTGTTTAGGGCCGACCCCACTGATAGATCCCTTTGTTATGAATTCAGGTCAGACCCGGCTTCTGCGTGTGACGGCGCCGTAGATCAGCAACACAATGACAGCTCCGAGGATGGACAACAGCCAGGTCCTGAGGTCGAAGAAGTCACCCAAGCCACCACCGAAGATCAGCGAGCCGATCCAGCCGCCGAGGATGGCCCCGACGACGCCCAAGACGAGGGTGACTATCCAACCGCCGCCCTGCCTCCCGGGAAGAATGGCTTTTGCAATGGCCCCCGCAATCAGACCGAGCAGGAGAAATCCAAGAATTCCCATGACGCACTTTCCTTTCCACCAGACAGGTACCGCGGGTGTGGCACCAGCTATAGAGATGAGTTAATCAGCATGCTTAGTAGCTGGCAAGCGTCCGAGGCGCGTGGCCCGAAAATTCTCTTGTCAGTCCTGTTGGGGCGGTGCTATAAAAATCGGTATCAGCCAACATCGGAAACTGAGGTCAAGGAGGGGGTCCCCGGCAACCAATTAACGCCTCATGGACCGGGACGGGATACCGGTAAACGCAAAGCTGCTTATTGGGCGGAGAGCTTTCAGAGAACGCCACAGCGCATAGTGTGCAGGTGCAGCATCATCAGCGTGCGGATCCTATTCCCGCTAAGTGGTCCCCGGCTGCAGGAGCGGCCGGGGACCACATCACCCTAGCTGCGGAGGGGATCGCAGCATCCGGAGTTCTTGAGCTGGTTGTGGTGGGTTCAGTGGACCAGGCAACAATCGTCAGCTACGCCCTCGGCTATATCGCCGTTGCGATAGCCGTTTTTGTTATGTTTCTGCCGGCGCTCGCCATCTTTGGCCTGCTTCTGCTCGGGGCGGGCGCCGTACAGGTGATTGTTCTACTCATCAATGCCACGGCCGTTGGCCTCTACAAGGCTGTCCTCGGGCTGTATCACCACCTGCTGGACAGGTGGCATAACCGCCCGCGCGGCAGGCTGGCCGCCCATTAGGGCGGAACAGCCCCCGGCCGGCGCGCCCACCTGGGCGCTGCCCTGTGTGTGGGCATGCTGAAACCTGCGCGCCGGTACATATGATGGCAATCATGGAGGAGGAACTGGAGCGCGCCGCCCAGGCTTTGTACGCGCTTCCCTTCGACGAGTTCATCGCCGCCCGCACTGCTGCCGCCAAAGACGCCGCGGCATCCAATAAGCCCCTTGCGCAGGCAATCCGGACCCTGCCCAAGCCTTCCGTGGCCGCCTGGACGGTCAATATGCTGACGCACCACCGCCCCGACGCCGTTCAGCAGCTCCGGGCTCTCGGACAGACCATGCAGGAGGCCCAGGCTTCGCTCGACGCTTCGGCCCTGAGGGAGCTTGCCAAGGAACGTCGGAAGCTCCTCGGCAGCGCTGTGGGTGAAGCCCGGCTGGCCGCTGAAAAGCAGGGCCGGAAGGTAAGCGGCGCAGTTGCCACCGAGGTGGAAGAGACACTGCGGGCCGCCACGGCGGACCTGGCGGCTGCCGCCGCCGTCGAAAGCGGTCTATTGCTCCGCGGGCTGTCCGCCGACGGCGTTGACCAGGTAGATCTCAGTGACGCCGTCGCGGTTCCGTCCGCCCTCGGTAAGCTGCCGCCCCGGCCTCTTCCGCCCCGGCGGCCCGCTGAAGCACAGCGCCCCGCTGGCGGGGCACCGAAAGCCCGCCGGCAGGAACCCTCCGCCGCGACCGCCCCGGCCGGACGGCGTGACCGGACCCAGCCGTCAAAGGCAGCGGCCCGGACGGACGCCGGCGCCGACCCTGCAGAACAGGAGAAGCCGCGCCTCCGGGCCGTCCGCACCGCTCCCCGCCCCGTCACGCCGTCACTGCTGGAGAAAGCCGAGGCAGCGCTGGCGGAGGCGGAGGAAGCGGCTGCTGACGCCGCAGACGAGGCAGCGCGCCGCGCCCAAGCCCAGGAGGAAGCCGCGGCAGACTTCGTCCGGCTCACAGCCGAAGTCAATGACGCCCGGCAGCGGCTCCGCGCCTTGGAGCTTTCACTCGATGCCGCCCGCAAGGAACGCGAGACCGCCGCCGCTGAGGCGAAGCAGTACGCCCGGGCAGCGGACAAAAGTGAGCGGTCGGCGGTGCTGGCGAAGGAACGTGTACTGCGGCTCCGCAACACGCCGGACTGAACTGCCAAGAATGATGCTCCTATTGGTGTCAACCGTTCGGCGCCGCACGTCGTGACAGGGTGACCGGGGAACTGCTTAGTGGCGTCAAGGGTCTGTCGATCGCT